>NZ_WYDQ01000001.1:3199222-3545944 GCF_024105635.1 Oceanicola sp. 502str15 | reverse complement strand
ACGCCGGCTTCGAGGCCAGCCTCGGCACCCTGCCCCTGCCCGGCCCGGCCACCGTGATCCGCCGCTACAACGAGCCCGACGCCGCCGGCATCGCCCGCCCCGGCCTGCTGCTGGCACTCTACCCCGGCACCCTGCTCACCGCCCCGGCCGCCGCCACGATCCGCTACACCGGACCCCTTCTCGACTACGGAAACGTGATGATCCTTGAGCCCGCACCCGACACTCTGCTGGTGCTTGCCGGGATCGAAACTGTCTATGGTGAGCCTGGCCAGATCGTGGCCGCGGGCGCCCCACTCGGCCTGATGGGCGGGCAGACCCTCGGAACGACAGCCGGAGAATTTGCCGAAGGAGCCGCGCCGGAAGCTGGTGCAGACCGGAGCGAAACGCTTTATATGGAGCTCAGACAGGGCGAGGCCCCGGTGGATCCGACGCCGTGGTTCGCCGCTACCAAGGATGGATGATGGTATGAAGAAATTCATGATGGCCGCACTGGGCGGCACGCTGGCAGGGGTGCTGATAAGCACTCAGGTCGCAGGCCCCCTGATCGCTCAGGAAACCGACCGCAACGCCTCGATCTACGAACAGCTCGACCTGTTCGGCGACATCTTCGAGCGGATCCGCGCCCAATATGTCGAGGAAGTCGACGAGAAGGACCTGATCGAAGCGGCCATCAACGGCATGCTCACCTCGCTCGACCCCCACTCCTCCTACCTCTCCCCCGATGATGCCGCCGACATGCGCGTGCAGACTCGCGGCGAGTTCGGCGGCCTCGGCATCGAGGTGACGCAGGAAGAGGGCTTCGTGAAGGTCGTGTCGCCCATCGACGACACCCCCGCCGACGAGGCCGGCATCGAAGCGGGCGACTTCATCACCCATGTCGACGGCGAGTCGGTGCTCGGCCTCACGCTCGACGATGCGGTCGAGCTGATGCGCGGCCCGGTCGGCTCCGAGATCATCATCACCGTGGTCCGCGAAGGCGTCGACGAGCCCTTCGACGTGACCATCGTGCGCGACACCATCAAGCTCACCGCCGTGCGCACCCGCACCGAGGGCCACTCGGTCGTGCTGCGGATCACCACCTTCAACGACCAGACCTTCCCCAACCTCGAAGAGGGCCTGAAGAAGGCCGTCGAAGAGGCCGGCGGCATGGATGAGATCAACGGTATCGTGCTCGACCTGCGCAACAATCCCGGCGGGCTGCTGACCCAGGCGATCAAGGTCTCCGACGCCTTCCTCGACAAGGGCGAGATCGTCAGCACCCGGGGCCGTCAGGCCGCCGATGGCGACCGTTACAATGCCACCGCGGGCGATCTGGCCGAGGGCAAGCCGATCGTGCTGCTGATCAACGGCGGCTCTGCCTCGGCCTCCGAGATCGTCGCCGGTGCGCTTCAGGATCACCGCCGGGCCATCGTCGTGGGCACCAAGAGCTTCGGCAAGGGCTCGGTCCAGACCGTGATGCCGCTCAAGGGCGACGGCGCCATGCGCCTGACCACCGCGCGCTACTACACCCCCTCGGGCCGCTCGATCCAGGCGCTGGGCGTCTCGCCCGACATCGTGGTGCAGCAGCCCACGGTCGACCCGAACGCCGCGCCGGAGGAAGAGGAAGAACCCTCCGCCGCCGCCCGCCGCCGCTCCGAAGCCGACCTGCGCGGCGCGATCAGCAACGACAGCCTGAGCGAAGACGAGATCCGCCAGATCGAGGAAGAGCGCGCCGAGGCCGAGAAATCCGCCGAACTGCGCGAGGAAGACTACCAGCTCGCCTACGCCATCGACCTCCTGAAAGGCCTCCACGCACTGGAGCCCGCCGAGGCCGCCAAGGCCGCAGCCGAGTAAGGGCGCGCACAGCAGAAACACAAAAGGGCGGCCTCCGGGCCGCCCTTTTTCGTTCCGGCCCCCTGCCCTGCGCCAAGCTCAACAAATCCCTGCCGAATTTCCGCCAGAATGGCTTTGCATGCTGCCCGCATGTTTCACGAGTTCCTCCCCCTTGGCGGCCCCGCTCTCCTCAACGGCCCCGCCCCACAAACCGGCCCCGCCGCCCTGCTGATCGACGGCGACAACATCAGCCCCCGCCACGCCGAGGCCCTCCTCGCCGCCGCGCCCCGGCCCCAGGTCGCCCGCCTCTACGCCGACACCCCGCACGCCAAACCCTGGGAGGGCATCCACGCCCTCGACCTCAGGCAGACCGGCCCGGGCAAGAACGCCGCCGACATCCTCCTCGCCCTCGATGCGCTCGAACTCGCCCTGGCCCGCGGCTACCGGCACTTCACCCTCGCCAGCTCCGACGGCGACTTCTCCCACCTCGCCCGCCGCCTGCGCGAGCACCACTGCACCGTCACCGGCCTCGGCGAAGCCAAGGCCCCCGCCAGCTTCCGCAACGCCTGCACCCACTTCCACCTGCTGCCTGCCTGCCCCGCGCCGACTGGCCCGCAAGACCCCGACGCAACTCTGAACCTCAAGATCCGCGCCCTCATCAAGGCCGGCAGCACCGGCGCCTCAGGCATCCCCGTCGCCCAGCTCGGCGCCCAGATGTTCCAGCGCCACGGGCTGCGCGCCCGCGACCTCTCCGATCGATCCTGGCCCGCCTACCTCACCGCCCGCCCGGCCCTCTACACCATCACCAACCCCGGCCCCGACGCGATCGTCCGCTACCACCCCGAAGCCTTCCGCGCCCTCACGGCCCAGTAACCCCCCGCTCCATTTTCTTGCTGCAAATATCTCCGGGGGTGTGGGGGCTGGCCCCCCGCTCCGCCCCCTCCACACACGCCACCGCTATTGAATAACCCCCGCCCCTGCCCCTAACTCCCCCCATGACCATGGACCCCGACTCACTCCCCTACCGCCCCTGCGTGGGCGTCATGCTGCTCAACACCGAAGGCCAGGTCTTCACCGGCCAGCGGATCGACAGCGACATCCCCGCCTGGCAGATGCCCCAGGGCGGGCTCGACAAGGGCGAAGACCACCGCACCGCCGCCCTGCGCGAGCTGGAAGAAGAAACCGGGATCAGCCCCGCACGGGTCGAGATCCTCGCCGAAACCGCCGCGCCGGTGCGCTACGACCTGCCCCCCGAGCTGCTCGGCAAGGTCTGGAAGGGCCGGTATCGCGGGCAGGAACAGCATTGGGTGCTGATGCGTTTCCTCGGCGAAGACTCCGAGGTGAACCTTGCCACCGAACACCCCGAGTTCTCCAAGTGGCGCTGGCTGCCCGGCGCCGAGTTGGTGGCCAATATCGTGCCCTTCAAGCGCGCGGTCTACGAGGCCGTCGTCAAGGAATTCGAGGAGTATCTCCGATGAAGATCATCGCCGCCGCCCTGGCCCTCACCGCCGCCAGCCTCTCTGCCGTGCCCGCCGTGGCGCTCTCCTGCCTGCGGCCAGACCCGGTGCGCATCTACACCCAGGCCCGCGACGCCGAGGCCCGCTATCGCATCGTCCACGGCACCCTCACCGCGCAGGAAACCGTGCGCCGCAAGCGGCCCGCCCCCGGCAGCCAGGCCACGCCCAAGCCGGTGCGGGTGAAGGCCCGCCTGCAGGGCATGCAGCTTGGCCGGGGCGGCTTTGCCACCCCGATCGACACCCCCGTCACCGTCGTCCTCACCTGCGCCGCCTCGTGGTGCGGCGGCTGGCCGGGCGCCGGGCAGTTGCTGATGGCGGTGCAGGAAACTTCGGGCGGGCTGCGCGTCGAGTCGGACGCCTGCAGCAGCCAGATCTACAGCAAGCCCACCCGGGCCGACCTCGGCCGGGTGCTGACATGTCACAAGGGCGGGGCCTGCGCGACCGACATGCGCTGATCGTGCTTTTCCGCACACCCCGTCTCGTCTAGACGGGGTGTCATGGGACATAAAGTCGATACGCGGGCCATCGGGCTGGATGCGGGCCTGAGCTTCATGCGTTGGCTCACCGGGGCGGAAAATCTGCACTACGGGCTCTGGGATGGCCTGCCGGTGGCAGCCGAAAACCTCGGCGCGGCGCAGGCCGCCTATACCGAGAAGCTGTTTTCCTACCTCCCCCAAGGCCCCCTGCGCATTCTCGACATCGGCGGCGGCGCGGGCGAAACCGCCCGAAAGCTCATCGCCCTCGGCCATGACCTCGAAATCGTGGTGCCCTCCCCCTTCCTCGCCTCCCGCTGCCGCCAGAACGCCCCCGAGGCCCGCGTGCACCAATGCATGTTCGAGGATTTCCCCGGCGCGGGCGGCTTCGACCTCTGCCTGTTTTCCGAGAGTTTTCAGTATATTCCCCATGAGCTGGCGCTGAAGGAGGCCTTCGGCCTGCTCAAGCCCGGCGGCAAGGTGCTGATCGCCGACTGCTTCCGCTCCGAGCACTACCGGGGCGTCCAGCGCAGCCAGACCGTCGGCGGCGGCCACCGGCTCTCGGCCATGCGCGAAACCCTGGCCACCATGGGGCTGACGGTGGAGGCCGAGGAAGACATCACCGAGTCCGTCGCCCCCTCGATCGACCTCGAACAGGGGCTGTTCAACGTCATCGGCCATGCGGTCTGCCGGGTCGACGAGGAGCTGAAGGTCAAGCGCCGCAAGACCCGCTGGGCGCTGGCCTTCGCCATTCGGCGGATGATGAGCGAGCGCCGGCTGTTCCGCCTGAACGAGCGGCTCAACGAGCAGAAGCGCACCGCCGAGGTGTTCTGCCACTTCAACCGCTACATGATCTTCCGCCTGTCGAAGTAGCCGCAGGAGGGCGCACCGCCATGGCGCACCCTCCCGCCGTTCGGGTCAGCTCATCGCAAAGGCGCTCTTCTGCCCCGCCGTGGCCTGGGTCTTGAAGATCGAGGTGTTGTCAGGCGCGGGCGGCAGCGGCATGCGCACCGGCACGCTCTCCAGCCGCGGCTCCAGCACCGGCGCCCCCGTCACCACCCGGCTCTGGATGTCTTCCCAGAACTTCCGCTGCCCGAGGCTGTGGATGTAGCTCGAAGCGCCAAGGATCGGCCAGGCATCGGCGCGAGCCAGCTCGTAGAACAGGATCAGCCGGTTGCGGTCGCTCATGTTGGGCGCCGAGCCGTGCAGCGTGCGCACATGATGCACCGTCATGCTGCCTGCCTTGCCGGTGAGGGTCACCGCCTTGTCGAGGTCAAACGCCGGATCTTCCGGGCTGACCGCCCCGGCAAAGACCCCGTTCACATGGTGGCTCAGCACCGGCCCCTTGTGGCTGCCCGGAATCACCATCAGCGGCCCGTTCGCCGCATCGACATCGGCCAGCATCAGCCCGAAGGCGAGCAGGTCATCGTTGGTATGCGGGTAGAAGGCCCAGTCCTGATGCCACTCCACCGCCGCCCCGCCGCCCGGCGCCTTGGTGTTGAGCTTGGAGGTGTTGATGATCGTGTCCGGCCCGAGCAGGTCGTTCAGCACTTCGGTCACGCGGCTCTTGGTCAGGATCTCCCAGAAATAGGGGTTCTGCTTGTGCGGCAGCTTGATCCGGGTGAGGCGCGGGGTGTCTGCCGTATGGCCCTTGTCGAGATCGTAGCGCTCGTCGCTCTCGGTCAGCGGGCGGGCCTCGTCGATCATCTCGGCGGTGATCTGCTGCATCTTCGCCAGCTGATCCGGGTCCACCACATCCTCGACCATCAGATAGCCGTTCTCTTCGTAAAACTCTTTTTGCTCTTTCGTCAGCATTTCGCGCCTCCTCCGGGCCGTTCGACTCGCATGGTACCGATACCATAGCTTGCATGGTATCGGTACCACCGCTATTCCCGTGAGGTCAACACCGGAGCGGACATGCAGAAGAAATGGGTGACGATGGGCGACGTGGCCCGCGCGGCAGGCGTCGGCAAGATCACCGTCAGCCGGGCGCTCTCCACGCCCGACAAGGTCTCGCCGGACACCCGCGCAAAGGTGGCCGCCGCCGTGGCCGAGCTGGGCTATGTGCGCGACGACACCGCCGGGGCGCTCTCGTCGCAGCGCTCCCGCGTGGTGGGGGCCATCGTGTCGACCTTCGACCAGCCCACCTTCGCCTCCACCATCCGCGGCCTCTCCGAGGGGCTCACCGAGGGCGGGCTGCACCTGCTGCTCGGCACCACCCAATACGAGCCCGAAACCGAGGCCGGGCTGGTCGCCACCCTCATGGGCCGCCGCCCCGACGCGCTCATCCTCACCAGCTCCGAGCACACGCCCGAAACCCGCGACATGCTCACCCGCGCCCGGCTGCCCGTGGTCGAGCTCTGGGAGCTGCCCGAGCAGCCGATCTTTGCCGCGGTCGGCTTTTCCAACCGGGCGGCGGGGCGGGCGATCACCGCGCACCTGGCCGAGACGGGCCGCCGCAACATCGCCTTTCTCTCCACCGACCGCCCCCATGACACCCGCGCCCGGATGCGCGCCGAGGGCTACACCGAGGCGCTGCACCGGCATCTCCCCGGACAGGCCCCGCGCATCCTGCGCCTGCCGCCCCGCCCCGAGGCAACCGGCCCCGATTACGGCGCCGAGGGGCTGGCCCGCGTGCTGGCGCAATGGCCCGACACCGATGCCGTCGCCTGCGTGTCCGACGCGCTCGCCATCGGCTGCTACTGCGAGGCCACCCGCCGGGGCCTGTCGGTGCCCGGCCAACTCGCCGTGACCGGCTTTGGCGATGTGCCCGAGGTCGGGGCCTCCGGCATCGGCCTCACCACCATCCGCATCGACGGGCAGGCGATTGGCCGCAAGGCCGCCGCGCTGACCCTTGCCGCCACCTCCGGCGCGCCTCTGCCCGAAACCCGCATCGACATGGGCTTCACCCTCGCCCGCCGCGCCAGCAGCTAGGCGCCGCCCAGATGCGCCGCCATCGCGCGGCCCAGCGCAACGTGGTCCTCGGGCGCAAAGTGGATGCCATCCACCGCGCTCACCGAAATCACCGCCCCGGCATCGAAAAAGTCGATCCCCCGCACCGCCGCCAGCGCCCTCACCGCCGGGGCCAGCGCCGGACCGAGGGCCGCCGCCCCGGCAAATTCCGCCGTGAACAGCCCGGCCTCCACCGGCGGCGGCGGGGCAACCAGAGTGATCTTCATCCCCGGGCTGCGCGGCGCCTCCTCGGCGCTCGCCGCAATGTCGAGCAGCCCGGCCAGCCCGGCAGCGATCTTCTCGGCGCTCGGCGCGAACCGCGCCTTGCAGTCGTTCGTCCCCAGCATCAGCACCATCCGGTCGAGCGGGGCATGGCTCCGCAGCGCCATCCGCAGCGCCGGACGCGCGTTCATGAAGGCCCCCATCACCGGGTCGTCATGCTGCGTCGTGCGCCCCGGCAACCCCTCCTCGATCAGCTCCACATCGCCCAGCGCCGCCGCCATCACCCGCGGCCAGCGCACCTCGGGGCCAAAGCGGTCATACCCGCCCCGCACCGCCATCGGCGGGGTGCCGAAGGTGTTGCTATCGCCAAAACAGAGAATCCTTTGTGCCACGGTCGCCTCCTCACATTGCCGCCCCGGCAGCTTTTCCGTTTTCCCGCGCCGCGTCCACGGGCAGACTAGCGCAAAAGCGAGGACGAGTGATGGGCAAGCTGGGCCGGAGGGCTGTGGTGTTTGGCGCAGGTGCGGCGGCGGGCGTGGCCGGTGCCCGCTGGCTGAAAAGCGACGTGCCGGTGCTCGCAGGCACCCGCCCGCTGGGGCCCCAAGCCGCCGCCAACACCCTCAACGACGCGTCCGGCCTGTCGCAGACCCCCATCGCCAAGCACGTGATCCTCACCGACGACCCGGGCGAAAGCCTCGTTGCCGCGCTGCGGGCCGAGCTGAAGGAGGCCGCCGCAGCGGGCCGCCCGGTCAACCTCGGCGCGGCGCGCCACTCCATGGGCGGGCAGGCCATTCCGCGCGGCGGCACCGCCATCACCCATGACAACGCCCGCATCACCCTCGACAGCGCGGCCCGGCGCTACCTCGCCCCCGCCGGCGCCCGCTGGCATCAGGTCATCGCCCAGCTCGACCCGGTGGGCGCCAGCCCCGCCGTCATGCAATCCAACTCCGACTTCGG
The DNA here is from genome assembly GCF_024105635.1 of Oceanicola sp. 502str15. Lineage (NCBI taxonomy): Bacteria > Pseudomonadati > Pseudomonadota > Alphaproteobacteria > Rhodobacterales > Roseobacteraceae > Oceanicola > Oceanicola sp. 502str15. The sequence continues at coordinate 3,538,011 of NZ_WYDQ01000001.1, read as the reverse complement.
CCTTGCCGCCACCTTCTCGGTCAATGCCCACGGCTGGCCGGTGCCCTACGGCCCGATGGGCGCGACCGTGCACCGCCTCACCATGGTCCTGCCCGATGGCGAGCTGGTCAGCGCCAGCCGCAGCGAGAACGCCGAGCTTTTCGCCATGGCGATGGGCGGCTACGGGCTGATCGGCCTCATCACCGAGCTGGAGGTCGACATGGTCGACAACCAGCGCCTCCTGCCCAGCTTCACCCGGATGGAGGCCGAGGCCTTCGCCCCCGCCTTCCGCGCCGCCGTCGACGACCCCGAGGTTCCCATGGCCTATGGCCGCCTCAACGTGGGGCGCGAGGGCTTCATGTCGGAGGCGCTGCTCATCACCTACCGGGCCGACCCCGACAGCACCGAGATGCCGCCCGCCGCCTATGCCTCCGGCCTCACCTCCCGCGCGGCCGCCCGGCTCTACCGATGGCAGCTCGGCAACGAGCGGATGAAGCGCTTTCGCTGGTGGACAGAGGCCCGCTTTGCCCCGGTCATGGCCGGGGCCGCCACCCGCTCCGCCCTGATGAACGAGCCGGTCCTCACCCTCGATGACCGCGACGAACGCCGCACCGACATCCTGCACGAGTATTTCGTGCCCTTCGACCGCTTCTCCGACTTCCTCCGGGTCTGCCGCGAGGTGATCCCGGCCAGCTACCAGGAGTTTCTCAACGTCACCCTGCGCTTCGTCGATACTGACGGCGAAAGCTGGCTCTCCTACGCCCGCGTGCCCCGCATCGCCGCCGTCATGAGCTTTTCGCAGGAGATGACCGAGCGCGGCGAGGCCGACATGGCCCGCATGACCCGCGCCCTGATCGAGGGCATCAACCGCATCGGCGGGGCCTACTACCTGCCCTACCGCCCGCACGCCACGCTCGACCAGTTGCAAACCGCCTATCCCCGCGCCGCCGAATTCGCGGCACGCAAACGCGAGATCGACCCGGGGCTGCTGCTCCGGAACAACCTTTGGGACAGCTATCTGGGGCAGCTATGACAACACTCCGCATCATCGCCTTCGGCTATTTCTTCGCCCTGCTCGGGGCCGCCGCGCTCAACTACGTGCCTGGCATCACCGACAGCGAGGGCCTCGCCTTCGGCATCTTCGAGCTCGATATCTTCGATGACGCCCTGCACCTCGTCTCTGCCCTCTGGGCGCTCGGGGCCGCGCTCACCTCGCACCGGGCCAGCAAGATCTTCCTGCTGCTCTTCGGCGCGCTCTACCTTGCCGATGGCGCCATGGGCCTTGCCTTCGGCTCGGGCTACCTCGACATGGGTATCTTCACCAATGGCGTGCTCGATCTGCCCTTCGGCTTCAAGATCCTCGCCAACCTGCCCCACATCGGCCTCGGCGGCTTTGCCCTCTTCGCCGGCCTCGTGCTGGACCGCAAATGATCCGCTGGCTCTTGAAATGGGTCAAACGCCTGCTGCTGGTGGCGATCCTGCTGATCGCCGCGCTGCTGGCCCCGGTCGGCTACGTCGAGGTTGCCTGTCGCGGCGGCGAGACGGTGGCGAGCGACTACACTTCCTTGCTGCCCGAGGAGTGGCACCGCGCCGAGGGCCGCACCCTGATGACCTACCCCGAGTGGCACATCGTCCACGCCTATGACGACTACGGGCAGGTCATCACCGAGGCCGACCCGCATGACTTCGGCTATTTCCGCGCCGTCGGCGGCTTCTGGGGCTCGCTCTGTGCGCTGTCCGAGGCCTCCCCGCCCCATGGCGGCTTCGACTGGACCACCAAGCAGACGATCTACGTCATCGGCGTCAGCTTCACCGCCGAGCTGATGCTGAAGGCCGCCTATGAGGAAACCATCGGGCGCTTCTACACGTGGCGACGCGGGCCGGAGCATACGGTGCTCGATGATCTCTCCGCCCGGCAGGCCCGCGACTACGCCGCCTTCCTCCAGCAAACGCCGTGGTACAAATGGGACTTCAAGGCCGACATCGCCGAGCAGGCCGCCGCCTCCGAGGGCACCCCGCGCGACAACGAGCGGCGCCTCGCCCTCGGCCTCGAGTTCTCCGCCAAATCCGCCTATGCGGGCGTGATCGAGCAGGCCGTGGCCGGGGTCGGGGCCGATGCGCTGCGCCTGCGCATGGTGGTGCAGGCCGATCCCGCCGATATCGAAGGGCTGGACGGGGTGGAACTGGTCGAAACCCGCCCCGAGGGGCTGGTGCTCGAAACCCCGCGCTACCGGGCGCTGACCGGGCTGATGCAGGAGATGGCCGGTCGCGGAGTCGACTTCGTGGAGATCGCCGGAAACGACAACATCATGCTCACCGCCCTCGCCCCCGCCCCGCTCGACGGGGCGCTCTATGCCCGCACCCGGCAGGGCTACGGCGATACCCGCTCGCTGATGCTGATGAAGGTGGCCGATCTTGCCGCCTTCCTGCGCGAGAACGGTGACAGGGTGGAGCATGTCCACGATTATTAAGCGCCTCGCCCTCGCCTTGCCCCTGCTGCTGGTCGCATGGGTGGCAGTGATGGCCCTCGTCATGCGCTTTTCCGACGCCGCGCCCGCGGCGGTGGTGCTGCTGCCCGGCCCCGGCTTTCTGGCCGCGCTGCCCGGGGATGCGGCGATTGTCAGCCAGAACCGGGTGAGCCTGACCCTCAAGAGCAAGCAGCCCGATTTCGCCGCCCGCCTCTACCGCGCCGGGGCGCTTCTGGTGCTGCCCGCCGGGCTGACGGGCTGCCTTCCTCTGCCCGGTGCCCTTGCAAACAAGGGCTGAGTGCTCCATCTACCCGGGCAACAGCGAATGGAGACCCCAATGCTCGAACTCGGCCAAGGCAACACCGAAGCCCCCGCGGCAGACGATCTAATCAAGGACGTGAACGAAGCCGACTTCATGAAAGAGGTCATCGAGGCCTCGCAAGAGGTGCCGGTGATCGTCGATTTCTGGGCCACCTGGTGCGGCCCCTGCAAGACCCTCGGCCCCCAGCTCGAAGCCGCCGTCGCGGCGCAGAAGGGCCGGGTGAAGATGGCCAAGGTCGATGTCGACCGGAACCAGGCCATCGCCGGGCAGCTCCGCATCCAGTCGATCCCCACGGTCTACGCCTTCTGGCAGGGCCAGCCGGTCGATGGCTTTCAGGGCGCGCTGCCCGAGAGCCAGCTGAAGGAATTCGTCGAGAAGATCGCCGCCATGGGCCCCGAGGCCGATGGCGGGCTGGCCGATGCCATCGCCGCCGCCGAGGAGATGCTTGAAGAGGGCGCCGCTGCCGATGCCGCCGAGGTCTTCGCCGGCGTGCTCGAGGAAGAGGCCGAGAACCCGCAGGCCTACGGCGGGCTGATCCGCGCCTACCTCGCCGCCGGTCAGGCCGAGCAGGCCGAGGCGCTGCTGACCAATGCCCCCGCCTCGCTTGCCGGCAATGCCGAGCTGGAGGCCGCCCGCGCCCAGATCGAACTGCTGAAACAGGCCGAGAACGCAGGCCCCCTCGCCGAGCTGACCGCCGCCGTCGAGGCCGACCCCGACAATCACCAGGCCCGCTTCGACCTCGCCACCGCCCTCCAGGCGGCCGGCGACAGCGAGGGCGCCGTGGCCCAGCTTCTCGAACTCTTCCGCCGCGACCGCGAGTGGAACGAGGGCGCCGCCAAGGCCCAGCTCTTCACCATCTTCGACGCGCTCAAGCCGCAGGATCCGGTGGTGCTGGCCGGGCGTCGTAAACTCTCCTCGATGATATTTGCCTGACGGGCGGCGCGGCCTACCTCATGGCCATGATGCACACAGGCGATCTTCCCCAGACCATCCCGGTCTTCCCCCTGCCCGGGGCGCTGCTCCTGCCGCGCGCCCGGCTGCCGCTGCACATCTTCGAACCGCGCTACCTTGCGATGCTCGACGATGCGCTCAAGACACCGGGCCGGCTGATCGGCATGGTCCAGCCCTGCGAAGCCCCCAAGGGCTGCGGCTGCGGCCCGGGCCGGTTGCAGAAGATCGGTTGCGCCGGGCGGCTCACCGGGTTTTCCGAAACCGAGGATGGCCGTTACATGGTCACCCTCACCGGCATCTCGCGCTTCCGGATTCAGGAGGATCTTGAAGGGTTTACCCCCTACCGCAAGGTCAAACCCTGCTGGAAGGGCTTCGACCGCGACCTTGGCAAACCCGAGCACGACAGAGGCTTCGACCGCGAAGCCTTCATGCCCCAGCTCTGCAAGTATTTCGAGGCTCAGGGCCTGTCGACCGATTGGGAAAGCCTGGAGGAGGCCGACGACGAGCTGCTGATCAACTCGCTCTCCATGCTCTGTCCCTTCGAGGTGGAGGACAAGCAGGCGCTGCTGGAAGCGCCCTCGCTGGAAACCCGCCGCGAAACGCTGGTCACGCTGATCGAGTTCGCCCTGCGCAGCGGCGAAGACGGCGAGGAGCGGATACAATGAGCGCCGGCGAAACCGAGGTGCCCGCCGCCCATTCCGGCGTCGAGCGCCACGTGCTCGAGGCGCTGGTCTGCCCCGAGACCCAGGGCGTGCTGCGCTATGACGCCGAGGCCGGAGAGCTGATCTCCGAACGCGCCCGCCTCGCCTTCCCGATCCGCGACGGCATCCCGATCATGCTGGTCGACGAGGCCCGCAAACTGGACGAGTGAGCGATCGGTGGGTTGGCACCCACCCTACGGATCACTCCAGCCGCCCTGCGGGATGTAGGGTGGGTGCCAACCCACCACCCTGCACGCGCTTAAAGCGCCTTCCCCTGCAACAGCCGCGGCAAGTCCCCGGTCAGCCCCGCCGCCTCGCGGATGAACCGCTGCCGCAGCTCCGGCACCGCCGCCACCGCCGAAACGCCCAGGTCCCGTGCTGCGCGCAGCAGCGGATTGTCGTTCGAAAACAGCCGGTTGAAGCCATCGGTCGCCAGCGTCAGCGCGGTGCGGTCAAAGCTGCGCCACTGCCGGTGCCGCTCCAGCACCAGCGCCGCGCCCGGGTCTTCGCCGCGCCGCCGCGCCTCGGTCACAACCTCGGCCAGCGTCGCCACATCGCGCAGCCCCTGGTTCAGCCCCTGCCCGGCAATCGGATGAATCCCCTGCGCCGCATCGCCCACCAGCGCCACCCGCTCGGCCACGATGCGCTCGGCCACGGTGAGGGTGAGCGGATAGGCAAAGCGCACCCCCTCCAGCCGGATCTCGCCAAGAAAGTCGCCAAACACCGGCCGCAGCGCCTCCAGAAACGCCTCATCGCTCGCCTTCGCCAAGTCCTCGGCCCGGTCCCGCCGTTCCGACCAGACAATCGAGCTCCGCTCCCCCGGCAGCGGCAAAATCGCGAGCGGCCCGGTCGGCATGAAGAACTGATGCGCCACCCCGCCATGGGGCTTTTCATGGGCCACGGCGCAGGTCAGCGCGGTCTGGCCATAATCACTGTCGCGCCGCGCAATCCCGGCCCGCCGCGCCGTGGGCGAGCCGCGCCCGTCGGCCCCGGCCAGCAGCGCCGCCTTCAGCACCCGGCCCGAGCCCAGCGTCACCGCCACATGCCCCGGTGCCACCGCCTGCGCCACGATCTCCTCGCCCGCCAGCAGCTCCACGCCTTCGGCCTCTGCCAGCGCCGCCATCAGCGCGGGCCGCAGGTGGCGGTCTTCCAGCATGTAGCCCATCGGGCCTTCGTCGATCTCGCCCGCATCGAGGTGCAGCAAGCCGCCCAGCACACCCTCACCCGCGCGGCCATCACCGGTTTTCACATGCAGGATCGGCTGCGCCTTGTCTGCCACGGCGTCCCAGACACCCAGCGCCCTGAGCAGCCGCTGCGAGGCCAGCGCCAGCGCATAGGACCGCCCGTCGAAATCGGCCGCCACCTGCGCGCCCGCGGGCTGGCGATCCACCACCACCACCCGCGCCCCGCCCCGTGCAAGGGCCAGCGCCAGCGACGCCCCGGTGAGCGCCCCGCCTGCAATGATCACATCGGCATCAAACATGCGCCGGACTATGGCCCGCCGGGCGGGATTGTCCATGGGGCGCGGCGTCGCTACCGTCGCCGCAAACACGGGAGACGCATATGAACTGGCAGGGCAAATCGGCATCGGACCTCGGGCGGGCCATCGGGCGCGGCGAGATTTCACCGCGCGAGCTGACCGAGGCGATGCTGGCGGCAATCGACACCCATGCCTTCGGCCCCCGCATCTACGCCCGCACCACCCGCGCCCGCGCGCTGGCCGAGGCCGAGGCGGCGGAGGCCCGCGCCAAGGCCGCCACCCGGCGCGGGCTGCTCGATGGCGTGCCGATCTCGTGGAAAGACCTGTTCGACACCGCAGGCGTTGCCACCGAAAGCGGCTCGCGGCTGCTCGAAGGGCGCACACCCACGCGCGATGCCCTCGTGCTCGCTCGTGCTTCCGCCGCCGGGCTGGTCTGCCTCGGCAAGACCCACCAGACAGAGCTGGCCTTCTCCGGCCTCGGGCTCAACCCCGTCACCGCCTCGCCGCCCTGCGTGAACGACCACGAGGCGGTTTCGGGCGGCTCCTCCTCGGGCGCGGCAACCTCGGTGGCCTTCGGGCTGGCGGCGGCGGGCATCGGCTCGGACACCGGCGGCTCGGTGCGCACCCCCGCCGCCTGGAACGACCTCGTGGGGCTGAAAACCACCCTCGGCCGCCTGCCCGTGGAGGGCACCGTGCCGCTCTGCGCCAGCTTCGACACCATCGGCCCGCTCACCCGCACCGTCGAAGACGCCGCCGAACTGCTGGCGGTGATGGAGGCAGGCCGCGCCGCCGACCTGCGCGGGGCAACGCTGAAGGGCGCGCGCTTCATGGTGCTGCAAACCGTCGCGCTCGACGGGCTGGCAGGCCCGGTCGAGGCCGGGTTCAACAGCGCCGTCGAGCGGTTGCAGGCCGCCGGAGCGCTGGTGTCGCGCCGCGCCGTGCCTGAGGTGGCAGAGGCCATGGCGCTGGCCGGGCCGCTCTATGCGCCCGAGGCCTATGCCACATGGGAGGCCGAGATCGAGGCCGCGCCCGAAAAGATGTATCCCCCCGTGCTGGCCCGCTTCCGGGGCGGGCGCGAGGTGCTGGCGCGCGAGAACATCGCCGCATGGCAGGCGCTGCGCCGCCATCGCGCCGCATGGGCCGCGGCCACGGCGGGCCATGACGCCGTGCTCATCCCCTCGGTCGCCAACCTGCCGCCCAAACAGGCGGCCCTGCTGGCCGACGAAGCCCATTTCACCGAGCAGAATCTGCTTGCCCTGCGCAACACCCGCATCGGCAACCTGATGAACCTGCCCGCCCTCACCCTGCCCACCGGCCTGCCTTCCACCGGCATCATGCTGATGGGACAACCCATGGGCGAGGCGCGGCTGCTGCGGCTCGGAGCGGCGGCAGAACGGGCGCTGGCCTGAGCCGTTCCGGGCGTCGGGACAAGTCCCGACCTACGGCCATTCGCAACACGTTGACTCAAATGCCACAATTCGCGCCCGACAGGGACCGATCTGCAACGGTTCCTCTGGACGCGCCCCCGGCCCGCGGCCTATCCTGCCTGCAAAAGCGGGGCAAAGACCCTGCACCCGAGGCAGCAACGTACAAACAAGATGAACACACCCGAGCGGTTTTCGAACCTGCCAGATTACGCCTTTCCGCGCCTGCGGAAGCTCCTGCACGGCACCGAGCCGGGCGGGGAGGTGGTGGACATGACCATCGGCGAGCCGCGCCATGGCATGCCCGGCTTCGTGGCGCCCGTTGTCGCGCAAACCGTTGACGAATTTGCCAAATACCCGCCCAACGAAGGCACGCCCGAGCTGAAGGCCGCGATCTCCGGCTGGATCTCGCGCCGCTACGGCGTGTCGCTCGACCCCGAAACCCGGGTGATGGCGCTCAACGGCACCCGCGAGGGGCTGTTCAACGCCTGCCTCGCGCTCTGCCCCGAGCGGGCCGCCAACGGCGACACGCCCACGGTGCTCATCCCCAACCCGTTCTACCAGGTCTACGCGGTCGCCGCCGTGGCCGCCGGTGCCGAGCCGGTCTTCGTGCCCGCAACCGCCGAAACCGGCTTTCTGCCCGATTTCGCCTCGCTCCCCGAAGACGTGCTGGCCCGCGCCGAGATCGCCTACCTCTGCTCGCCCTCCAACCCGCAGGGCGCGGTGGCCGATGCGCTCTACTGGCGCGAGCTGATCGGCATGGCCGAGGGCTACGGCTTCCGCATCTTCGCCGATGAATGCTACTCCGAGGTCTACCGCAACGCCCCGCCCCCCGGCGTGTTGCAGGTCGCCGCCGAAATGGGCGCGGACCCCGAAAAGATCGTCTCCTTCCACTCGCTCTCCAAGCGCTCCAACCTGCCCGGGCTGCGCTCGGGCTTCGTCGCCTCCGGCCCGGCCAACATGGCCGAGATCAAGCGCCTGCGCGCCTATGCCGGTGCGCCGATGCCCCTGCCGCTGCAACGGGTGGCCGAGTTGGCTTGGTGCGACGAGGCGCATGTGGAGGAAAGCCGGGCGCTCTACGCCCGCAAATACGCAATCGCCGACGAGATCTTTGCCGCCTGGCCAGAATACACGCCCCCCCAGGGCGGGTTCTTCCTGTGGCTGAAGGTCGATGACAGCGAGCAGGCCACCCTGAAGCTCTGGCGCGAGACCGGGGTGAAGGTGCTGCCCGGGGCCTACCTCGGGCGCGAGGTGGCGGGGGTGAACCCCGGCGCCGGATACATCCGGGTGGCGATGGTAACGAAAGATACAGACGAGCTGCAGGACGGGCTGACAAGGCTCCGTGACTGCCTCGCAGGTTGAGGGACAGGACGAGGAACACCATGGCATATCAGGCAAAACACCGTGACCCGCTCTTCGACTCCGCCATGCAGGCGGCGATCGAGAAACGCGGCAAGGAAATGATCGGCATCGGGCTCATCGCCGCCGGTCTGCTGGTGGCGCTGATGCTTGGCTCCTACGTCCCCGACGATCCCTCCTGGCTCTCGGCCACCGATGCCCCGGCGCAAAACATCCTCGGCCGCTTCGGCGCCTCCATCGCCGGGCCGCTGTTCATCATCGTTGGCCACGCGGCCTGGGTGATCCCGGTGATCCTTGCAGCCTGGGGCGTGCGCTTTGCCCGCCACCTCGGGTCCGACCGTGCCCTGTCCCGGCTGGTCTTTGCCCCGATCGCCGTGGCGCTGGCCGCGATCTACGGCGCCATGCTCACCCCCGGCGGCGACTGGGTGCACAGCTTCGGCCTCGGCGGTCTGTTCGGCGATACCGTGCTCGGCGCCCTGCTCAACATCCTGCCCCTCGGCGCCGGCCTCGGCGTCAAGCTGCTGGCCATTCCCTTCGGCCTCGGGGCGCTGGCCATGCTGGTCTTCGCCCTCGGCGCCACCCGGCTCGAACTCAAGCTCTTCACCCGCTTCCTGCTGGTCGGGGTCATCATGCTCTACGCCGGCGTGATGAAGCTGATGGGCAAGGGCGCGCAGGGCTCGCTCTCGCTGGCCCAGGCCGTGAAGGCCCGCCGCGACGCCAAGCGCGAGGCCGCCGCCGAAGCCGAGCTGCTGACCGAGGCCGCCGCCCCCGTGGTCGCCCGGCACGACTTCACCCCGCGCCCGCTGGTGATGCGCGATGACGAGCCGGCCGAGCACGCCGCCGCCGCACCCGAGCGCAAGGGCCTGCTGGCCAGCGTCACCGGCCTCGTCCGCCGCCCCGTCGAGCCCGAGCTGGTCGAGCCCGAGCCGCAGGCCCATTACGACGCCGAGCAGCCCTCCGACGACCGCATCCGCGCCCGGATTTCCGATGCCATCCGCCAGCGCGCCCGCGTCGGCGGCGCGGTGCGCCCGGTGCTCTCCAACGGCCTGCCCGCCGAGCCGCCGGTGGTGCGCGCCCGCAAGCCGCAGCCGCTGCTGCTCAACACCAAGGGCGCCGTTCCGCCCGCGCCCATGGCCATGCTCGACGACGACGCCGAGGTGATGGAGCCCGTCTCCCACGCGCCCGCCGCCCCCGTCATCGCCCGCTCTCCGGCCGCCGCGCCCGCCGCCATGGCAGAGCCCGCGCCCGTGCCGCAGGAGGCCCGCGCCGTGGTGCAGCATCCGCCCCGCAAGGTGGCGCAGCCCTCGCGCCGCGCCCAGGCCGAGGCCCAGCCCGCGCTGGCCTTCGACCCCGAGGAAGCCCGCTTCGAGCTGCCCCCGCTCTCGCTGCTCTCCCCCGCCCAGGCGGTGGACCGCACCCACCTCTCCGACGAGGCGCTGGAAGAGAACGCCCGGATGCTCGAATCCGTGCTCGACGACTACGGCGTGCGCGGCGAGATCGTCTCGGTCCGCCCCGGCCCGGTTGTGACGATGTACGAACTCGAGCCCGCGCCCGGCCTCAAGGCCTCCCGCGTGATCGGGCTGGCCGACGACATCGCGCGCTCCATGTCGGCCCTCTCGGCCCGCGTCTCCACCGTGCCCGGCCGCTCGGTCATCGGCATCGAACTCCCCAACGAGCGCCGCGAGATGGTCAACTTCCGCGAGATCCTCTCCGGCAAGGATTACGGCGACGGCAACCACCGCCTGCCCCTCGCGCTCGGCAAGGACATCGGCGGCGAGCCGGTCGTGGCCAACCTCGCCAAGATGCCCCACCTGCTGATCGCCGGCACCACCGGCTCGGGCAAGTCCGTGGCCATCAACACCATGATCCTCTCGCTGCTCTACACGCTCCCGCCCGAGGAGCTGCGGATGGTGATGATCGACCCGAAAATGCTCGAACTCTCCGTCTATGACGGCATCCCGCACCTGCTCTCGCCGGTCGTGACCGACCCGAAAAAGGCCGTGGTCGCCCTCAAGTGGGTCGTGGGCGAAATGGAAGACCGCTACCGCAAGATGTCCAAGATGGGCGTGCGCAACATCGAGGGCTACAACGCCCGCGTCCGCGACACGCTCTCCAAGGGCGAGATGTTCTCCCGCACCATCCAGACCGGCTTTGACGACGACACCGGCGAGCCGATCTTCGAGACCGAGGAGTTCAAGCCCGAGACCCTGCCGTTCATCGTGGTGATCGTCGACGAGATGGCCGACCTGATGATGGTCGCCGGCAAGGAGATCGAGGCCTGCATCCAGCGCCTCGCCCAGATGGCCCGTGCTTCTGGCATCCACCTCATCATGGCCACCCAGCGCCCCTCGGTCGACGTGATCACCGGCACCATCAAGGCCAACTTCCCCACCCGGATTTCCTTCCAGGTGACCTCCAAGATCGACAGCCGCACCATCCTCGGCGAAATGGGCGCCGAGCAGCTTCTGGGCATGGGCGACATGCTCTACATGGCCGGCGGCGGGCGCATCACCCGCGTCCACGGGCCGTTCTGCTCGGATGAAGAGGTTGAAGAGGTGGTGAACCACCTCAAGAGCTTCGGCTCCCCCGAATACGTGAGCGGCGTGGTCGAAGGCCCGGATGACGACAAGGAATCCGACATCGACCTGGTGCTCGGCCTCGGCGGCAACACCGATGGCGAAGACGCGCTCTACGATCAGGCCGTGCAGGTCGTGATCCAGGATCGCAAATGCTCCACCAGCTACATCCAGCGCAAGCTCGCCATCGGCTACAACAAGGCCGCCCGCCTCGTGGAGCAGATGGAAGAAAACGGCCTCGTGGGCGCAAGCAACCACGTCGGCAAGCGCGAAATCCTCGTGCCCGAGCAGCAGTAGGCTGCGCCCGCGACGGGCGTGTCTCCCCCACCCTGCGGAGGCTCCGCAGGGTGGCAGAACCCCACCGATCGCGCATTCCCGATCCTCAACACCCCCCTGCCCCACCGTGCGCCGCGATAACCACGTTTCGGCCGTTTCGCGTATGCACGGGGTGTGTACAGCCTGTGCACAGGGTGTGACTCGCAAATGTTCACCGCCCGTTCCGGCCAGCAAGGTTTTGGCGCGGTGCCGTAACCCGGCGTTAGCGGATAGCTGGGGCCAACACCCCATTCTCCCCGCCTTGTTATCGCATATCAGGCACAAACCGCCTAAGTAGGGCGTTGACGGGCACGAAGCCTGAACTGAAACAAGAAGGACGCCGCATGAAACTCCTGCGCACCCTACTCGCCCCGGCCCTCCTGCTGGCCCTCGCCCTTCCGGCTGCGGCCCAGAAGGTCTCGCTGTCGAATTTGTCGAACTATCTCAACAAGTTCACCACCGCGACGGGCGAGTTCACCCAGATCAATTCCGATGGCACAATCTCCACCGGCCAGATCTACATCCACCGCCCCGGGCGCATCCGGTTCGAGTACAACAAGCCCGACAGCAGCCTCGTGATGGCCGGCGGCGGCCAGGTCGCAGTGTTCGACAGCAAGTCCAACACCGGCCCCGAGCAATACCCGCTGCGCCGCACGCCGCTCTCTATCATATTGGCGGAAAGGGTTGATTTTAACCGCAGCGGCATGATCACGGGCCACAAGTCCGACGGCAAAACCACCACCGTCCGCGCCCAGGATCCCGAGCACCCCGAGTATGGCCACATCGAGCTGGTCTTCACCTCCTCGCCGGTCGAACTGCGGCAATGGGTGATCACCGACAATGCCGGCTCGCAAACCACTGTTGTGCTTGGAGAACTGAAGAAGGGCGGCAACATGCGCCCCTCGCTGTTCAACATCCCGCAAGAGACCCAGCGACGCGGCAACTGAGCGTCGTCCCGGCGGGGCCCGCCTGCACGGCGCGGCCCCGTTCCTTTTGCCGTCAGGCCTTGCCGCAGGCGGCGAGCTGGGCGCGGTAAACCTCTGATCTCGCACCCACTTGTCCGGCCACCCGCACCAGCCACGCCTTGGCGTTGTAGCTGCCATTGCGGAAGCCGGTATGCCCCTCGTGATAGGCCAGATACTGGTTGCGCGCGTCGGTCAGCGCCACCCCGTTCCGCTCGCGGGTCTGGTTCATATACCAGCCCATGAAGTCGGTGGCGTCCTGGATATCATCGCGCCGGGCACGGCGGTTTCCGGTCTCGTCCTTGTACTCCTGCCAGGTCGCATCCAGCGCCTGGGAGTAGCCGAAGGCCGAGCTCTGCCGCCCCATCGGGATCACCCCGAGAGACCACTGAAACGGGGTCCGGGCATCGCCGTCGAACTTGCTTTCCTGATAGATCGTGGCCATTTGCACGTGCACCGGCACGTTCCAGCGCCGCTCCGTGCGCTGCATGGCCCGCAGGTACTTGGGCCGCTCGTCGACCAATGCACATGCATTCTCGAGGTTGCGGGGGCTTTCCAGCTCACGCCCGCCACCACAGCCCGCAAGAAGGGCCAATACCAGCACGGTGCTGATTTTCCTGCTCATCGTCACTCGCCTCTGCTCGCGCGGTCTTTGCCGCATTTTGAGCAAGAATAAGCGAATTCAGTGCCCGGGGGAACGCTCAATAGCGCAGGGCAGATCACATTTCAGACGAGGAAGGCGAGCGCCAGCGGCAGGAAGGCGACCGACAGCAGGGTCGAGGCCACCACCAGCCCGGCCACGGCAGAGCTGTCGGCGCCGAAGCGTTCGGCGAGTAAGTAATTTGTAACCGCGATCGGTGTTATCAATTGCAGGATCAGAACGGCAAAGGCCGTGCCGGTGAGGCCAAAGGCAAGGCCCGCGCCAACGCCGATGCCCGCGCAGACCGCGGCCTTCAGCAGCGAAAGCCAGAAGGCACGGCCCATGTCTCCCGGCTGAAGCCGCGCAACGGCCACGCCGAGGGTGATGAGCATGAGCGGGATCGCGACCTGCGCGATGAGGTCGATGGTGTTGGTGATCCAGATCGGCGTCTGCCAGCCCTGCCACAGAAACAGCGCGCCCAGCGCGGTGCCGATGACGACGGGTTCCTTGAGCGATTTCAAGGGGTTGCCGCCACCCGACACCAGCCAGATACCATAAGTGAACGACATCATCGCCATGATGGCGAAGATCACCACCGCAAAGCCGAGGCCCTCCTCGCCAAAGGCAAAGAGCGCCAGCGGCAGGCCAAGGTTGCCGGTATTGCCGAAGATCAGCGGCGCAAGATAGGTCCGCATGTCGAGCTTGAGCAGTTTGGCGACCACGTAAAACGTTATGATTACAGCGGCATAGGCCGCGATGGCAGCAAGCGACACGGCGGTGAGGGATTGCGGGTCGATCTCGGTCTTCATCAGCGCGCCGAAGATCAGACAGGGGATCGCCAGCGTCATCACCAACCGGGTGATGAACCGCATGGGATAGTCCTGCCCGAGCTTCACCCAGACAAAGCCGATTGCCGCCAGGATGAAGACGGGCGCGACAATTTGCGCCACTGTCAGAACGAGGTTCACACACTGTTTCCCTGTTTTTCCGGGCGGATTTGTAGACATCGCCCCCCGCCTCGACTAACCATCGGCACGTGGGGAGCGCAATGGAATGATGAAGACCCGGGCCAAATATCACCTCGGACAAGTGGTGAAGCATCGAAAGCATCCCTTTCGGGGCGTGATCTTCGATGTGGACGCGATGTTCTCGAACACGGACGAATGGTATGCCGCCATTCCCGAAGAGAGCCGGCCGTCCAAGGAACAGCCGTTCTATCACCTGCTGGCCGAGAACGACCAAAGCTACTACGTGGCCTATGTCAGCGAGCAGAACCTGGTGGCCGACTACTCCGGCGAACCGGTGGACCACCCCGACCTGCCAGACCTCTTCGGCCCGTTCGAAGACGGCGTCTACCCCCTCCACTTCCAGCTGAACTGAGGGGCTCCCCCCTCAATACCCGATCGCGCAGCCGTCCTTTCGAGGATCCGATCCGCCGATCAGCACGCCCTCCGGCGTGATCCGGATCGCCTGCGCCCCGCCAATCGGCTTGGGCGCCGCAAACAGCCTGTGGCCCTTCGCCACCAGAGCGGCGCGGGTCGCCTCGGGCATGGCCTCCTCCCATTCGACACCCTTGCTGGTCGAGAAAAACCGTGGCGCGTCAATGGCTTCCTGGGGGTCCATCCCGAAGTCCAGGATGTTGGAAAGCAGCCGGGCATGGCCGGCCGCCTGATATTGGCCCCCCATCACGCCAAAGGGCATCTCGACCCGCCCGTCGTGCAGCATCATGCCCGGAATGATCGTGTGCATCGGCCGCTTGCCCGGCCCGGCCTCGTTGGGATGGCCCGGCACAAGCGAAAGCCCGGCGCCCCGGTTCTGCATCAGAATGCCGAATTTCGGGCTTACCAATCCCGAGCCGAAGCTGTGGAAGATCGAGTAGATGAGTGACAGTGCCATGCCGTCGCGGTCGACGACGCAGAGGTAGACCGTGTCGCGGTGCACCGCCTCGGTGAGGCTCGCCACCTGCTCCTGCACCCGGCCCGGGTCGATCAGCGCCGCCAGCTCCGCACCAAGGCCGGGCCGCAGCAGGCGCGCCGGATCGGCCATGTGATCGGGGTCGGCCACAAAGCGGTCGCGGGCATCGTAGGCCAGTTTCTGCGCCTCGATCTCGATATGCGTCCGCTCCGCGCCCAGCGGGTCCATCCCGGCAATGTCGAACTCCTGGAGAATCGCCGCCATCAGCACCGCCGCCGCGCCCTGGGTGTTGGGCGGGTTCTCGGCAATCGTCCGACTGCGATAGGGCCCGGTGACAGGATCGACCCAGCAGGCGGCCTGCGCCCCGGCGGCAAAATCTTCGAGGCTGTGGCTGCCGCCTTCGACGACCTTGAGCATGTCTTCAGCCACTTCGCCCTCGTAGAACGCCGATGGCCCCTCCTGTGCGATGCGACGCAGAACCTCTGCCTGCCCCGGCGCGCGAAACAGCTCGCCATGGGCCAAGGGCTTGCCCTGGTTCAGAAAATACGCACGCGCCGTGTCACTCTTCAGGTGTTGCCCCTCGAGCCGCCAGTCGCGCGAAACCCGCCCCGCCACCGGCACGCCCTCCTCGGCATAGTGGATCGCCGGGGCAAGGCTCTGCGCGAGGCCGAGCTTGCCGAAGCGCTCCGACAGGGCGGCAAAGCCGGAAATGGCGCCGGGAATGGTGACGGCGTGTGGGTTGTTGTAGACCTCGATCACCGGCCCGAGGCTGCGCAGCCGCTCTGGGTCGGTCGCTGCCGGAGCGCGGCCCGAGCTGTTGAGCGCATGCACCTCGTTCGACCCGGCAGGCTTGACCAGCGCAAAGCAATCGCCCCCGATCCCGGTGCTCTGCGGCTCGCAGAGGCCCAGCAGCACGGCGGCGGCGATGCCGGCATCCACCGCGTTTCCGCCGGCCTTCAGGATCTCCACGGCAGCCTGCGCCGCCAGCGGGTGCGACGTGGCGCACATGCCATTGAGTGAGAGAACAGGCGAGCGGCCCGGGTATTCGAAATTGCGCATGGGTATTCCTCCGGCGGTGACACTAGGGGGCACGGCGGAGGGCAGCAAGACAGCGATGTCGGGAAGAGAAGAACCTCGACGCCACGCACTGGGTGGGGGCTATGAAGCGTGGCGCCGAGGGAAGCTATATGCAGCTACCCGTTCTGTATCGCCCTTGATCCTGACCCCCCTGAGGTCGGATCGGGACCATTTTGCGGCGATGATCGCCGAGCGCGAAACAATGATGCGGAGAGGGCGGATTGGGCACGGATTCAGCACCCAATCGGCACCGGTGCGGCTTGGATGATAGCGTATCGGCGCGGGCCTCAGCCCCGGTCCGACAGCTCGTCGACATCGAGCGAGAAGGTCAGGCGATTCTGATCGTTCTCGCGGGTGTATTCCAGATCGTTCGAAAGCTCGCGGATCAGGAACCAGCCAAAGCCGCCTTCCGGCAGGGCGTCGAGCGGCACATCCACGCGAGCCGCCTGCCCGGAGGGCGCGGCGAGGCCGGGCATGGGCCGGCCATGGTCGGAGACCGCGCAGAACAGCCGGCGCTCGCCCTGCAGAACGGTAATCTCGATCACGCCCGCAGCGGATTCTTCGTAGGCGTGTTCAACGACGTTGTTCAGCACTTCCGCCAGAACCAGCTCGACGGTGCCGCGCGCATCTTCCGTCAGGTTCAGAGGCGACAGATCGCCCAATACCCGCTCCAGCGCGCGGCGCACTTCGAGCGGGGAGCTGGAGAGCACGATGCGCAGGGCATTGCGCTCGCCCTTTGCCACAAGGGGAAAGGGCGTGACATTTGCGTGCTGTTCCATGGTGGCGCGTTTGGCCATGTCGCGGCCCGTTCAGGCGGCGTTTTCGGCGGCGGCAAGGCCGGCGGCGACGGAGCTGTGGATGGTAAAGACAGAGTCCATCCGCGTGAGCTTGAAGACCTTCGCCACCGTCCGCGACAGGCCCGCCAGCTCCAGCTTGGCGCCCGGGTCGATCTGCTTCATGGCGCCGACCACGGCACCAAGGCCCGAACTGTCGAGAAACCCGACTTCGCTCATGTCGAGCACGATCCGCCCGGGATGGCCCAGGGTCCGCTCTCGCATGGTTTCCTTGAAGGCAACCGCCACGGCCGCGTCGATCCGGCTTTCGTGCACGGTGACGAGAAGGATCTTGCCCTTGGTGATGGCTTCGACGTTCATGGCCTGCTCCGAGACAATTGCGGTTGCCTTCAGACCTAGACGCCAAACCTTACCATTCGGTATGCAGGTGCCAGATCAGATCTGGGAGAGAGCGATGGCACGGGTAGGAATTGCAGGCGCGGCACGCACGCCGATGGGCGGGTTTCAGGGCGCATTCGCCGATGTCAGCGCAGCGGACCTCGGAGGCGCGGCCATTCGTGCGGCGATGGAGCAGGCGGGCACCGAGCGTGCCGACGAGCTGCTGATGGGCTGCGTGCTGCCCGCCGGCCAGGGCCAGGCCCCGGCGCGACAGGCGGGCTTTGCCGCAGGGCTGGGCGAAGAGCTGCCCGCGACCACGCTCAACAAGATGTGCGGCTCGGGCATGAAGGCGGCGATGGCCGGCTTCGACAGCATCATGGGCGGCAGCGCCGGCGTGGTGATTGCCGGCGGGATGGAGAGCATGACGGGTGCGCCCTACCTGCTGCCCAAAATGCGCGGCGGCGCGCGCATCGGGCATCAGCAGGTGCAGGATTCGATGTTTCTCGACGGGCTGGAAGACGCCTATGACAAGGGCCGCCTGATGGGCACCTTTGCCGAGGATTGCGCCGAGAAGTTTCAGTTCACCCGCGCCGCGCAGGACGACTATGCGCTCGGCTCGCTGGAAAACGCGCTGGCGGCGCAGAAGGAAGGCCGCTTCGACGGCGAGATCACTGCGGTCACGGTGAAGGGGCGGCGCGGCGACACGGTGGTGACCGAAGACGAGCAGCCCGGCAACGCACGGCCCGACAAGATCCCGACGCTGAAGCCCGCCTTCCGCGAGGGCGGCACGGTGACGGCGGCCAACTCCTCCTCGATCTCCGACGGGGCGGCGGCGCTGGTGCTGGCGGGCGAGGACTCGGGCCTGCCCATCCGCGCCCATATCCTCGGCCACGCCAGCCACGCACAGGCCCCCGGCCTGTTCACCACCGCCCCCGTGCCCGCCGCGCAGAAGCTGCTGAAGCGTCTCGGCTGGAGCGTGGAGGACGTGGACCTCTGGGAAGTGAACGAAGCCTTCGCCGTGGTCCCCATGGCCTTCATGCGCGAGATGGGCGTGGGCCGTGACAGGATCAACGTCAACGGCGGCGCCTGCGCCCTGGGCCACCCGATCGGGGCCAGCGGTGCGCGGATCATGGTTACCCTGCTGAATGCGCTGGAAAAGCGCGACCTGAAGCGCGGCGTGGCCGCTATCTGCATCGGGGGAGGCGAGGGCACGGCGATCGCGATTGAACGTGCCTGAGGTCGACTATGCGGCGCTGATCAAGGTGGTCGAGAGCCTGACGGAGGGCGAAACCGACGAGGTGGCGATCATGGCCACGCTGGCCTGCGAAATCCACCACGCCGACGACCGCTTCGACTGGACCGGCTTCTACCGCGTGACCGCGCCGGACATGCTCAAGATCGGCCCCTATCAGGGCGGCCACGGCTGCCTCGTGATCCCGTTCGGCAACGGCGTTTGCGGCACCTGCGCGCAAACGGGAGAGGTGCAGCTTGTCGATGACGTCGAGGCCTTTCCGGGCCATATCGCCTGCGCCGCCTCGACCCGGTCCGAGATTGTGCTGCCGGTCCGGGGCGCATCCGGGCGGCTGATCGGCGTGCTCGACATCGACAGCGATCAGCCCGCCGCCTTTGGCCCGGCCGATGCGGAGGGGTTGGCGCAGGTGATCGAGGTGGCTTTCGGCAATGGCGGGCACTGGCGATGAGCGGCTGGCGGCTTTCACCGCGCCGGAAGCGGATGGAGGGCCTGCGATGAGCCTGTCCGGTTCCTGCCTGTGCGGGGCGATCCGCTTTGAGGTCACCGGAGAGCCGCAGGGCGTTTCGGTCTGCCATTGCGGGCAGTGCCGGCGGATGTCGGGGCATCTGTGGTCGTCCGCCTACGTGAAGGACGGCGAGCTGACGATCACCGGCGAACCGCAGTGGTATGCTTCTTCCGAAACCGCCAAACGCGGCTTCTGCCCGACCTGCGGCAGCTTCCTGTTCTGGAAACACAACGCCGAAGACACCATCAGCTTTGCCCTTGGCGCGGTGGATGGGCCGACCGGCCTGACACTGCAGAAGCACATCTTCACGGCCGACAAGGGCGACTACTACGACATCGGGGATGGGGTGGAGCAGACATGAGCCATCAGGGCCGGTGCAACTGCGGCGCCATACGCTTCGAGGTGGATGGCCCGCTCGTTGAGGCCTCTGCCTGCCATTGCGCCCAGTGCCGCAAGCAGTCGGGTCACGTGATGGCCGGGGCCGATTGCCATGAGGACGCGCTGCATGTCGAAGGCACGCCGCGCTGGTACGAGGCCAGCCCCTTGGCCCGGCGTGGCTTCTGCCCCGACTGCGGCTGCCAGCTCTTCTGGCAGGCCCATGGCGACAGTACGATTTCGGTGAACCTCGGTGCGCTCGACGCGCCCACCGGCCTTCGGCTGGAGAAACACATCTACGTGGCCGACAAGGGCGATTACTACACCATCACCGACGGGTTGCCCCAAGAATGAGCGACGACTACCGCCCGCCCGACACGCCGCTCGATGTGCTGCACCATGACCACGAGCTGCTTGCACTCAACAAGCCCTCGGGCCTGCTCTCGGTGCCCGGGAAGGGCGAACATCTGGCGGACTGCCTGCTGGCACGGGCGCAGGCGGCATTTCCGGAGGCGCTGCTGGTGCACCGGCTCGATCGGGATACCTCGGGCGTGATGGTCTTTGGCCTCACCCCCCATGCCCAACGCCACCTTGGCCTGCAGTTCGAGCACCGGCGCACCAAGAAGCACTACGTGGCGCGGGTCTGGGGCGAGATGGAGGCGCCGGAAGGCGTGGTGGACCTGCCCCTGATCGTCGACTGGCCCAACCGGCCCCGGCAGATGGTGGACCATGAGAACGGCAAGGCCGCGGTGACGCGATGGAAGCGGCTGAAGGCGGGCAAGGGCGAAAGCCGGGTGCGGCTGATGCCGGAGACGGGCCGGTCGCACCAGCTCCGGGTGCATATGCGCGAGATCGGCCACCCCATTCTGGGAGACCCGTTTTATGCAGAGGGCCCGGCACGGGACTTCCCCCGCCTGATGCTCCATGCCGAAATGCTTCGGGTGCTGCACCCCGATGGCGGCAAGGGTGTGAGCTTCAAGGCGAAGGTGCCGTTTTGAGGGCGGGGTTTCCCCTGCCCTGCGGCCCCAGCGATCAGCGGGCGTATTTCGCCGCGTTGCTCTCGATCTCGGCGATCTGGTCGGCCATGGCCTTCCGGTAGGCGGGGCGGGCGAGGCAGCGGTCACGGTAGGTCACGAGGGTCGGGTGATCTTCGATCAGGTTCAGCCCGTCGAGCCCGTGCAGCACAGAGGCCATCATCAGGTCGGCCACGCAGAAGGTATCGCCCAGCAGATAGTCTTTCTCGCCCAGCGCCCCGGCAAGGCGCTTGAGTTTCTTGCCGGCCATTGCCCGCAGGGTCGGGGCAACGCGCTCTGCGGCTTCGCGGTCTTCAACGAAGGTCTGCACGGTGCCCACAACGCCGGTGAGCGGCTCGACCGAGTTGAGCGCGGCAAAGACCCAGGACAGCGCGGCATAGCGGTCGATTTCGGGGGGGAGCAGGGCCTCGCTGGTTTCGGAGATGCGCCAGACCACAGCGCCGCTCTCGAACATAGGGGCGCCGTCGATTTCCAGAACCGGCACCTGGCCGAAAGGTTGCCGGGCCAGATGCTCGGGTTTGCCCTGTGTGCCCATGGCAACGTGATCGACATCGTAGCTCAACCCCGCCTCGATCAACGCCCAGCGCAACCGGAAGTCGCGCACCTGGCCCTTGGCGAAATCGGGCACCCAGTCGTAGCCCCAGACCTTGAGTTTCGAATCTTTCATGGCTGTCTCCCGACTTTGTTGGGTTGATGTCAACACGCCGTGCCGCCCCACCACAAGCCCCACCTGTCCCGCGGGCCGCGCAAATCATGGATTGCCGTTCCAGCCTGCCCCGGGATGGCAAAACAAGCACCCGGCTTTGTGCGGCCCCCCTTTCATTTCTGCCAGTCACCCGTATCTATTGCCCAAAGCATCACCAATGGAGGACACCATGGCCCTGCGTATCAACGACACCGCGCCCAACCTGACCGTCACCACCGATCAGGGCGAGATTTCCCTGCACGACTGGATCGGAGACGGCTGGGCGGTGATCTTCTCGCACCCCAAGGATTTTACCCCCGTCTGCACCACCGAGTTTGGCGCCGTGGCCCAGTTGGCCGACGAATGGGCCAAGCGCGGCACCAAGGTGCTTGGCGTTTCGGTCGACGGCGTGGAAGACCACAAGAAGTGGAAAGGCGACATCGAGAGCTTCGGCGGCGCGGCCCCTGGATTTCCGATCGTGGCCGATGACGGGCTGGAGCTGGCCAAGGCCTTCGACATGCTGCCCGCCGAGGCCTACCTGCCCGATGGCCGCACCCCGGCAGACACCGCGACTGTGCGCTCGGTCTACATCATCGCGCCGAACAAGAAGGTGCAGCTGGTGATGACCTACCCGATGACAGTAGGCCGCAACTTTGCCGAGGTGCTGCGTGCACTTGACGGGCTGCAGCGCACCTACGAGCAGCCGCTCGCCACGCCCGCCAACTGGGAAGTCGGGCAGGATGTGATCGTTGCCCTCGCGCTCGACGATGCCGCCGCGACCGAAAAATACGGGGAGCTGGACAAGAAGCTGCCCTACCTGCGGTTTGCCAAGAACCCGGGCTGACGGCGCAGGCCTGATCCCTCATACGTGACAAGGCCCCGTTGGTGACAGCGGGGCTTTTTTGTTAGTCTCGGGAGCGGCGCCCTGGCTGTGATGGCAGGCGGGGGAGCGCGGGGCGTTATGGAGTAGCAAGGCGGACGTGAAGAACCTGATCCTCAACCTGTTTGGAAAGCGCGCCCCGGGGGCCGCCGGGGCCGCCTTTGTGGGCGAGGCCCCTGCGCCGGAAACGGCCTTTGTCGCCGTCGGGGACATTCATGGCCGCGATGATCTGCTGGTGCGGATGCTGGAACGGATCGAGGAAGAGGCGGCCGGGCTGCCGATTGTGTTCGTCGGGGACTACGTGGACCGGGGAGAGGCCTCTGCCGCTGTGCTCCGGCGGCTCAAACCGATGTGTGACGATGGCCGGGCGATCTGCCTGAGGGGCAACCACGAAGAGATGATGCTGGACTTCGCGCGGGGCAAGTATCCGCGCTGGCTGGCCTATGGCGGCTTGCAGACCCTGGCGAGCTTCGGTCTTGGCGCCGACATCACCGAAACCGGCGGCACCGGGCTGGAGGCGGCACATGCGGACTTGCACGACGCGCTCGAGGCGGACGGGCTGCTGGCGTGGCTCTCGGACCTGCCACGCCACTGGCAGAGCGGCAACGTGGCCGTCACGCACGCGGGGGCCGACCCTGCGCGGCCGATTGCAGAGCAGTCCAACTCACTGACCAACGGCCACCCGGACTTCTTTTCCACCCCGCGCCCGGACGGAACCTGGATTGTGCACGGCCACTACATTCGCGAAACCCACGAGATTCACCCGGGCCGGATTGCCATTGATACCGGGGCCTATGCCACCGGGCAGCTCACCGCCGTCGTACTCGCGCCCGACTCTGCTCCCCGTTTTCTGGCAACGTGAAACCGCCATTTGCGGCGAGCCATGCGCCCTGTGCAGGAAGTCCATGCAGCGTGGACATGGAGGCAGGAAAAGGCCCGGCGGATGCCGCCTAAAAGCCCGAAACTCCCAAGTATCGGGGCTTGCATCCACATGGTTGCCTCAGTCTGCAGCTATCAGAATGGACCAAGAAAGTCCTGAACAGAGCATAGCCTCCGGCCCGGCCAGACCGGGCGGAGGGAATCGAGACAGGTGATCCATGACTGAAGAGACTTCGTATAAACGCCCGTTCTCGGGCGTCCCTGAAATGCTGTGCCGCGCGGCGGGCCTTGCGGCCCTGTGCTTCGGCCTTGCCAGCACCCCCGCGATGGCCAGCCCGGTGGCCAAGGGTGGCGGGCTCTTTGTTGTGGGCAACGACCGGGGCGGGGTGATCCTGTCGCGGCTGAAAGAACTGCGGAGGCTGCGCAGCTCGGCAAAGCGCGTCGAGATCCGGGGGCGGATGTGCCTGTCGTCCTGCACCATGTACCTCGGCCTGCCGCAGACCTGTGTGAGTGCCGAAACGACGTTCGGCTTTCACGGGCCTTCGCTCTTTGGCCTGCCGATGGGGCGGCGCGATTTCGAGAACACCAGCCGCATCATCGCCTCCAATTACCCCGCGCCGTTGCGGGGGTGGTACATGAGCAAGGCGCGCTACGAGATTTCGGGGTTCAAGCGGATGAGCGGCGCCACGCTGATCGAGCTGGGTGTGCCGGAGTGCCCCGTTTCGGGGTGAGGCACCTGCGGATCGGCCGGTTCCGGCGCACCATGGCAAAAGGGCCCGAGGTTTCCCCCGGGCCCTTTCGTTTTGTCAGGGAGAGCGACCTCAGTCGGCCTTCTCTTCCTTCTTGATCTCTTCGCCAGTCTCCTGGTCGACGACCTTCATCGACAGGCGAACCTTGCCGCGATCGTCAAAGCCCAGAAGCTTGACCTTCACGTCCTGGCCTTCCGTCAGCTGGTCGCTGGGGTGGTTCAGGCGCTGGTTGGCGATCTGGGAGACGTGCACGAGGCCGTCACGCTTGCCGAAGAAGTTCACGAAGGCGCCGAAGTCGACGATCTTCACGACCTTGCCGTTGTAGATCTTGCCTTCTTCCGGCTCGGCGACGATCGACCAGATCATCTCGCGGGCCTTCTCGATGCACTCGGCATTCGGCGAGGCGATCTTGATGACGCCATCGTCGTTGATGTCGACCTTGGCACCCGAAACCTCGACGATCTCGCGGATCACCTTGCCGCCCGAGCCGATCACTTCACGGATCTTGTCGGTGGGAACGTTCATGGTTTCGATGCGCGGGGCGTGGGCCGAGAACTCGGTGCGCCCGGCGGTCAGTGCCTTGGACATCTCGTTGAGGATGTGCAGACGCGCATCCTTGGCCTGGGCCAGAGCGGTCTTCATGATCTCGGGCGTGATGCCCGCAATCTTGATGTCCATCTGGAGCGAGGTGATGCCCTCTTCGGTGCCGGCAACCTTGAAGTCCATGTCGCCGAGGTGATCCTCGTCGCCAAGGATGTCGGTCAGGATGGCATACTCACCGCTTTCTTCCATCACCAGGCCCATGGCCACGCCAGCCACGGGGGCTTTCAGCGGCACACCGGCGTCCATCATCGAGAGCGAGCCGCCGCAGACGGAGGCCATCGAGGAAGAGCCGTTGGATTCGGTGATCTCCGACACCACGCGAATGGTGTAGGGGAAGTCGGTCGGGGCAGGCAGAACGGCCTGAAGGGCGCGCCATGCGAGCTTGCCGTGGCCGATCTCGCGACGACCGGTAAAGCCGAAGCGGCCAACCTCACCCACCGAGTAGGGCGGGAAGTTGTAGTGCAGCATGAAGTTGCTGCGGTAGTTGGCGTGCAGCGCGTCGATGATCTGCTCATCGTCGCCGGTGCCGAGGGTGGTGACCACAAGGCCCTGGGTCTCGCCACGGGTGAACAGCGCCGAACCGTGGGTCCGGGGCAGGATGCCCACTTCGCTGACGATGTCGCGCACCTCGGTGGTCGAACGACCGTCGATCCGCTTGCCGGTTTTGACAACGTCACCACGCAGGATGCCGGACTCGAGCTTCTTGAGGGCGGAACCGAGGTTTGCATCCTCTTTCTGCTCGTCGGTCAGGGCCTCGACGGCCTTTGCCTTGGCGGCAGCAACGGCGGTGGTCCGCTCCTGCTTGTCGGTGATGGCATAGGCGGCACGCATGTCGGCCTCGCCGGCCGCTTTCACGGCTTCATAGAGCTCGGAGTAATCCGGTGCCTGGTAGTCGAAGGGCTCTTTGGCGGCCTCTTCGGCCAGCGAAATGATCAGGTCGATCACCGGCTGGATCTGCTCGTGGGCGAAGGTCACGGCGCCGAGCATCTCGTCTTCGCTCAGCTCGTAGGCCTCGGACTCGACCATCATCACCGCGTCCTTGGTGCCGGCGACTACGAGGTCGAGGCGCTGGTCGGGGTTCAGGCGGAGCTGGTCCATGTCCTGCACTTCAGGGTTCAGGACGTATTCGCCATCTTCGAAGCCGACGCGGGCTGCGGCAATCGGGCCCATGAAGGGGGCGCCGGAGATGGTGAGGGCCGCGGAGGCGGCGATCATCGCCACGATGTCCGGGTCGTTGACCAGGTCGTGGGAGAGCACGGTGCAGATCACCAGCACTTCATTCTTGAAGCCGGGGACGAACAGCGGGCGGATCGGGCGGTCGATCAGGCGGGAGGTCAGCGTCTCTTTCTCGGTCGGACGGCCTTCGCGCTTGAAGAAGCCGCCGGGCACTTTACCGGCAGCGTAGTATTTCTCGTTGTAGTGGACAGTGAGGGGGAAGAAATCCTGCCCCGGCTTCGCCTGCTTGGCGAAGGTCACGTTGGCCATGACGGAGGTTTCGCCCAGCGTGGCGATAACCGAACCATCGGCCTGACGGGCCACACGGCCCGTTTCGAGGGTGAGGGTCTCTTCGCCCCACTCCATGGATTTAGTCGTCGTTTTGAACATGTTCGTTTCCTGTAGGGGAGCACTCCCGGGCGTATCCCGGGTCTCCCGTTTGAATGGCGACCCCATTGCCGCCGGCCCCTGATACCTATTCCATCGAGCGCCGGGGCCTTGGCGCAACGTCTCAGATGGCCGGGCCATACAGGAAAGTTCGGGCTATGGGAAGCGTTGTGAGGCCGCACCCGGATGCACGGCACGATTGTAGCGCCGCGGCAGGTTGGCCGACTTTGCGCGCCCCGACAAGGCGAGGTTACTCGGCCAGGCGTTCGCGGGGCAGGGTTATGTGACGGGTCATGCCGGTCGGGCGCAGGTCGGTTTCGAGCTTGCCGTCCAGCTGGCCTTCGATGGCAATGGAAATCAGCCGGGTGCCGAAACCTTCGGCCTTGCCGGCGCTGTCAGATACGCGGCCGGTTTCTTCCCAGTGGATGTGCAGGTCGTTGCCCGCCACCTTCCAGCTCACCGAAAGCTGCCCGTCCGGGCCTGCGAGCGCACCATACTTGGCGGCATTGGTCGCCAGTTCGTGCAGCGCAAGCGACAGTGAGGTGCTGGCGCGGGGGCCGAGCACCACGTTGGGCCCTTCGATCTGGCTCAGGTGCTCCTTGCCGTAGGGAATGAGCAGGGTGTCGAGCAGCTCGGAGAGCGAAATGCGGTCGCCCAGCGGCTTTCCGGCCTGGATGATCGGGGCCAACAGGTTGTGAGCCTTCGCCAGCGCCTGCAGCCGCGCCTCCAGCACCGACTGATCTTCGCCGTTGGAATGGCTCAGACGCACCATACCGCTGACCACGGTGAAAAGGTTCTTCACCCGGTGGTTCAGCTCCTCGACCAGAAGCTGGCGCTCCTCAAGCGCCTGATGCAGGCGGATCTCGCTTTCGACGATGCCGGCGATATCCTCGAGCGCCTTCATCTGCTCTTCGCTCCAGTCATGCGCCATGTTGTCGATCGCACAGAAGGAGCCCAGCACCTCGCCGCCCGGCCCGTGGACCGGGACGCCAAGGTAGGCGACCACGCCCAGATCCGAGGTGGCCCCATTGCCCGCCAGAAGCGGATGGCTTCGGGCATCCATCACCGCAAGCGAGGTGCGCGACGACACGACGTACTGACAGAAGGAATGGCTCAGAGGCGTTTCGCGATCGGTTACGCCGGCTTCGTCGAGGCCGGATTGCGCCTTGAAGAACTGGCGTTGATTGCTGACCAGCGAGAGCAACCCGACCGGGGCCCCAGTAATCTGACGGGCCAGCCGCACGGCACGGTCGTAGACCTCTTCGGGGACGCTATCCATCAGGCCCGTCTTTTCCAGCTCCACGAGCCGCTCGCGTCGCCCAAGCTCGGCGGCGTGGCCCTCGGGTTCGGCAGTGGGAAACTCGGGCAGATCCGCCATAGGATGCTTTCGTAGGGATGGTGCTGTTCGGCGCAGAGGGTTAGCAGCTTGAAGCACACCACACCACGAAATTTTACGGAGATGCCAGAGGTTTGGGCGGAAAGTTGATCGCTCGGGGGCCGTGGTGCGGGCAGGCTATGTCTTATGCTGCACTCGCGCAACCTTGGCGCGAGCAGGTTGAGCCCTACCCGACGTGGCGGGGGGCCTTGGCGATGCCATAGGCCTTTCGGGCGGTGACAAGGCGCAGGTCGTCGGGGTTCATCCCGATGCTCATCATGGTGCTGCGGTCGTAGCGCGCGCGGGCGCGGGCCGGGTCATGCGGGGTGCCCATCAGCCTGTCGATCCACGCCATGCCCGCGGTGACGTGAAAGGTGGCGTGGTGGTCTTGGTAGTGGTGGGCCATGTGCTCTCGCGTCACCCATTTGCCAAAGCGGCCCTTGGGCACGTTCAGATGCGCCAGCGTGTGGCAGTACTCGTAGAAGGCAAAGGCCGCAGCGGAACCGACGAAAAGCGCCACCCAGGCAAATTGCACTGCGCCCCACAGCCCGACGAGGGGCCAGAGCACCAGCAGATGCACCGCGAAAGAGCCGGCGGCAAAGCGGAGCGGAAACCAGTGATCGTCGCCGGTGAAGAACTCTTCGTCCTGCGGAAATTCGTGATGCCCGATGTGGCTGCGATAGAGCTTGTTGAACGGGCTCTGCTCTGTCGGCGGCTTGCGGTGATAGATGAAGCGGTGGATCAGGTACTCGTTGAACCACTGGATCACCACGCCATAGGCAAGGGCGGGCAGCATCCAGAGCTGGAAATTGAAGACGATCAGGCCGAGGCCCGCCAGCCAGAACGGCGCAAGCCTGTGCAGCCCGCCCATGTGGATGACGATGCGCAACGCAGGGATCATGGTGCTCCTCCTGCCCGCAGGATGAGGCGTCGTGCGGCTTTCGGTCAACGGGGTGGCCGGTGCGACGTGGCGTCGGATGGCCTGCAGCCCGTTGGCACGCCGTCCTCCGCAAACGAAAAGGGGCGGCCCAACGGCCACCCCTTCGGTCTTGTCCCTGGCGGTCCGTCTTAGCGGCGGATGCCGAGCTTGCCGATGAGGTCCTTGTAACGGTCCTCGTTCTTGTTCTTCAGGTAGTCCAGCAGCTTGCGGCGCTGGGCCACGAGCTTGAGAAGGCCACGGCGGCCGTGGTTGTCCTTCTTGTGGGTCTTGAAGTGCTCGGTGAGCGTGCTGATCCGCGAGCTCAGGATGGCAATCTGCACTTCGGGCGAACCGGTGTCGCCTTCTGCGGTGCCGTATTCCTTGATGACGCGGGCCTTGTCTTCAGCGGTAATCGACATCGGGGTCTCCTTTGGTTTGGTGTTTCGGGCGCAAGCCGGGATGTCGTCCAGCAGGGTCCATGGAGTGTGCCGACCGGCGATCCGGGCGACAGGGGGGGCGTATAGGGGAAGGCAGCGCGGATGGGAAGGTGATTCGTGATGCCTGTGCGGGCGGGGTCAGTCGGCGTTGGCCGGAGGAATTTCGCCCGGTTCGGCCTGCGGCGGATCCTCGGGCGCAGGCTGCCCGGCGCCCTCTGGCGCGGGCAATTGCTCTTCCACCCGCTGCTCGGCTTCGGCCTCGGTCTGCTCCTCGCCCATTTCAACATCCAGTTCCGCTGCCCATTCGGCGAGGATCGGGATGAAATCGACCTGGCTCAGGAGATAGGCGAGAATCGAGACCAGCACCGTGGCGCCCACCACGGAGCCGAGCCCGAAGGCCATGCCACGCAGGAGCTGAAAGGCGATGAGTCGCCAGAACTGGGCATAGACCCGCAGGAACTTGTGATCGTTGAGCTTGGCGACCTCCTCGCGCAACGAGACGATCTCACGCTTGAGATCGGTTCGAGTTGCATCGAGTTCGGTTTCCGGCACGCCTGCCTGTTCCTCGGCCGCGAGGGCCGGAGACGGTTTGGCAGAAAGATGTGGGTCGGGGTCGCTCATGGGGCGACACTATCGGAATCCGTCGAATTGAAAAGCCGGGCGCGACGGAAGCTGTGCGATCAGGGCGAGGCAGCTGTCGACATCGGCACGAGCTGAATATCCTGTGGCGTGAGCGAGGCGCCACCGTGGACGAGGCCGATCAGCGCGCCATCGGCAAACACCGCGACCAAGTCGCCGTCTCCCTCCGACATGGTGACTTCCGGCGGCATGTCGCCCGCCTCGTCGTCCCAGAGCAGGGCGAGGCCGTCTTCTGCACTGTTGAAGTCGAGAATCTCGGCCACGGCCGCGTCGTCGCGGTCAGGTCCGAGGGTGAATGTGTCGGCCCCCGCGCCGCCGGTTGCAATATCACCAGCTCCAAGCACCAGAACATCGTTGCCGGCGCCGCCATTGAGCCAGTCGGTGCTCTGGTCGTCCGCGCCGGTGAGCAGGTCGTCGCCCTGTCCGCCTTGCAGGTTGTCTTGCCCCTCACCGCCCGCGAGCGTGTCATCGCCAAGCCCGCCTTCGATCTGGTCATCGCCTGCGCCGCCGGAGAGCACATCCGCCCCATCGCCGCCTGTCAGCCGGTCGGCGCCATCGCCGCCCGCGAGCGTGTCATCGCCCGCGCCGCCCCAAAGCGCATCGTCACCCGCGCCCCCCTGAAGCAGATCATTGCCCGCCTCGCCGAAGAGCGCATCGGCGCCCGCCGCGCCGAGGAGCATATCATTTCCGGCGTTGCCGAAGGCTACATCGTCGCCGCCGCCCGCCTCGATAAGGTCGTCTCCCTCGTAGCCCTGAAGGATATCGTCTGCATCGGTGCCTTCCAGCCTGTCGGCATCGGGTGAGCCGGTTTGGGTCTGGGCACCGCCCCCTTCTTCGGGGTCGGACAGCGGGTTTGTCTCCCCGGTCTCATCCGGTTCGAGAGTATCGAGCAGCGACGTGCTGAGCAGGCCATCGCCCGGCACGCCAGACGCATCTTCGCCTTCATCGACTGCGAAATCCTCCTCTTCGGCCTCTTCGCTGCCCATGACGCCGACAACCGCAGACCCGACAAGGACGGCACCCATAATTCCGAACAGCAAGAACATGCAGGCGATCCCTCCAACGGCGCGGCAGCTCGGGTGAGCGGAAAAGCGGGGCCCCGGGCGTAAAGTCCCTGATAGCCGCGATGGATGGACGAAACCTTTCCGACACCGGAAAGAAGTGCCTAAAATTTGCAACAAACCATGCGCGCCTGACGCCTATGGGCTGGAAACCCGCCGGGGTTCGGAGGATGATCCGCCCATGGTTCCCGACTGGCTCATTCCGTTGCTGATCTTCCTGCTGGCGCTGGTGCTGATCGCGCTGTGGTTCCGGCTGCGGGCACGGCGCAAGGCCGATCTGGCCGAGGTCGAACCGGTGGAAGATGTGCCGGACGCTGCGCCTGAGGAGCCTGCTGCGGCAGCAGTTCAGGCAGAAGAGTTTCCGCCCGAGATCCAGGCGGTCAGGGAAGAATTGAGCCGCATTCGCTCCGAAGAGGAGGCCGCGACTGCAAAGGAAGCGGAGCTGGATTCGCAGGCCGCCGCGCGGGCGGCCATCGCCAAGGCGCTGGCGGAAGGCGTGAGCGAAGAGGACGCGAAGACGCCTGAGGCGACTGCTGCCGAGGGGGACGAGGCTGACCCGGTGGAGCTGGCGGAGCCCCCCATTGCAACTGAGCCGGAACAGGCCGATGAGGAGGAGGCGCACGAGGAGGTCGAGGCATTGGCAGCGGAAGCGGAGGGCGATGAGCCCACCCGCGAGGTCATGGTCGCGGACCCGTTGGAGAGTGACGACAGGTCTGGCGACGTGCCGGAGGCGGAAGCGGAAGCGGATGAGCTGGCCGAGACAGAGACAGAGAACGCCATCGAGACGCCCGGCGACACCGATGAAGAGGCCGCCCCCGGGCCGGAGCCAGACGCCAGCGACGAGACTGCCGACGGCGATGAATATGACTCCGAGGGCAGGATCATCCTGCCGATGGCGATGGGCGATATCATCGTCACCACAGAAACGCCGCGGCGGCTGAAACTCTCGGTTGATCGGCAGTGGCCGATCCCGGTGGTGCAGGGCTTCGAGCCTGAAACCGAGCGGCTGGTGGTGTTCTACGATGGTCCGGAGGCCACGGATGTCGTGATGCTGCCAACGGTGCAGGACACGTGGCAGATCAGCCTGGGCGGTCGCCCGGTGGTGCAGGTGGAGTGCGCCGGGGGGCCGGAAGCGATTGGTACGGCGCTGCGGGTCAGGACACGTCCGGCGGACTAGTCCAGAGCCGGGGCTGCTCGGCGTATCCGATATAAAGCGGGTGCTTCGGCTCGCCGTGCTTGGTCAGCCCGAGATGGTAGAGCGGCCAGCCGCCCTGCCGCAGCAAATCGGCCACCGCCCTGCCCCGGCCCAGATGCGCACCATGGCTGCCCCAGGCACAGATGATCCGATCGGCCCATGTGCAGCTCTCGAGAATCGCCGCATCATTCTCCGGGCCTACCGGCTCGGGTGCGGCGCGCATGGCCTTCGGGTCGGTGTCGCGCCAGGCGAAGATGTTGGTGACGCGGAAGCTGCCGAAGCCGAGGGTGCGGGCGCGGCGCTCGCAGCGCTCGACGGTAGGGTCGTTCTGGACCTCGGTGGCGGTGGAAGGGTTGAGCATGATGAACAATGCCTTCTCGCCCGCCGGATCCCAGGTGCGGGTGAGCAGGTAACGGTAACGCTCGCAGTCGGAATAGACGGCGGTGGAAGGCGCGTCGCCCTTGGTGTGGGTGCGCGTGATCATGGGTGCTTGGCCTTTGTGAGACGTGTTCGCGCGCCCGGGCGGGCCGGGGCGAAAGCGCCGCAGAGCGGTTGATGCGCCAGAACGCTCACCGGTTCAGAACTCGTGCAGGATGGAACTCGCCTCCCATGAAGCGGCCCAGCGCGATGGCCTGGCCCTTGTGGGCGGCCCAGCATTCTTCACCGAACTCGGCATCGGTAGCCACCACGGGCGCGGGATTGCCGTGGGCGATGCGGGTGGCGGCGGCCTCGTTCACGGTGACGCGGGCCAAATCCCCCAGACCGGCCTCCAGCGGCAGGAGCAGCCCGTCGACATCGGGTGTTCGGGCCAACGCCTCCACCTGCTCCAACGTCACCGACCCCTCAAGATCGAACGGCCCGGACCACTCGCGCCGCAGGCCCAACACATGGCCAAGACAGCCCAACGCCTCGCCCAGATCACGCGCGATGGAGCGGACGTAACCGCCCTTGCCGCAGACCATCCGCAGCTCGGCGGTGTCCGGGTCGGGGCGGGCGACAAGCTCGAGGCTCTCAACCCAGAGCGGGCGGGCCGCAACCTCGAAATCCTCGCCGTCGCGGGCCAGCGCATAGGCGCGCTCGCCGTCGATCTTGACGGCGGAATACTTGGGCGGCACCTGCATGATCTCGCCAGTAAACCCTGCCAGGGCGGCGCGGATCTCGTCATCGGAGGGGCGGGCTTCGGAGGTGGCGATCACTTCGCCCTCGGCATCATCGGTGTTGGTGGCCGCACCGAGCCGCACCGTGAAGCTGTAGCACTTGTCGGCGTCCATCACGTAGGGCACGCATTTGGTGGCCTCGCCAAAGGCGATGGCCAGAAGGCCGGTGGCTGCGGGATCGAGCGTGCCCGAGTGGCCTGCCTTCTTGGCCTCGAAGGCCCAGCGCAGCTTGTTCACGCACCCTGTGCTCGTCGGCCCGGCGGGCTTGTCGAGGATGATCCAACCGGAAATGTCGCGTCCCTTGCGGCGGGCCATGGGGCCTCCCTTGGTTTTGAGAGGCGGGGCGTAGCGCGGGCGGGCCGGGGCGTCAACGGGGCCGCGTGGGCCGGGCGGGACATGTCCCGCCCAATGTCAGTTGCCTGCGCTCTCTTCCAGCCCTTCCGGCGCGCCGACAACGACGAAGTGCAGGCCCTCGGGGTCGATCAGCCGCTTGGCGACGCGCTGCACATCCTCGACCGTCACGGCTTCGACGAAGCCGTTGCGGTTGGTGATGTAATCCACGCCCAGCCCCTCGATCTGAAGGCCGACGAGGATGTTGGCAATCCGCCCGTTGCCGTCAAACCGCAGCGGGTAGGCCCCGGTGAGATATTTCTTGGCCCGTTCCAGCTCTTCGGCGCTCACGCCTTCGGCAGCGAGCTTTGCCCATTCATCGCGAACCACCTCAATCACCTGCGCCACCCGGCCATTGGCCGAAGCCACGCCGCCGCCGATGATCTCGCCGTAATCCATCGGCGCGAGGTAAGAGTAGATGCCATAGGTCAGCCCGCGCTTTTCGCGGACCTCTTCCATCAGGCGAGAATTGAAGCCGCTGCCACCGAGGATTTCCATCATCACGAAGGCCGGGAAGAAATCGGGGTCGTCGCGGGTGATCCCGGCCTGGCCGAAGGACACCACCGACTGCGGGGTGTCGAAGGGCACCACGGTGAGCCCGCCCTGCAGGGTGTAGTCGACATGGGGCGGCAGCTTGGCGCCGCTCTCGGGCAACCCGGAGAACAGGTTGTCGAGCAGGGACGACAGGCGCTCTGCGTCTATGTCGCCCACCGCCGATACGTAGAGCCGGTCGCGCACCATGACCCGCGCCTTGGCGTCGAACATGTCTTCGCGGGTCAGGGCGGCCACGCTGTCTTCGGTGCCGTTCAGATCGGTGCCGTAGGGGTGGTTGCCCCATGCGAGGCGGTCGAAGGTGTTGCCGGCGATCTTGTCGGGGTCGTTGTCGTTGGAGCGGATGATCGACTGCACCTGAGCGCGCACCCGGTCGAGCGCATCCTGGTCGAACCGGGGCTCTTCCATCGCCATGCGCAGCAGCTCTGCGGCGTCATCCATGTTTTCGCTGAGGAACTTGGCCGAGATCGAAAGCGCGTCGTTGTGGACATCGAAGTCGATCGAGGCGGCGAGGCTGTCGCGCGCGGCGGCCCAGGCGCGGGAATCCAGATCGCCGGCGCCTTCTTCGAGGATGGCGGTCATCAGGTTGATCGCACCGCGCTTGCCGGGCGCATCCAGCGAGGCGCCGCCCTTGAAGCGGATTTCGAGCGCCACGAAGGGGATGGAGGGCTCGTTGACCAGCCAGGCCTTCACCCCGCCGGGCGATGTGACCTTTTCGATATCGACCTCGGCAGAGGCGACGAGGGGGAGAACCGTGAGCAGGAGGCCACAGGCGATGCGCTTGATAAAGGTCACTGAGAGATCTCCTCGGTCACGGGCAGGTCGTCAGGAACCGTCTCGGCCACGGGGGCGCTGGCGGGTTCCGGCGCGGGGGCGGCCTCGGGGGGGCGCGTGGCGTAGCCCGTCACCGAGTTGAGCGGGTTCAGCACCTCGCGGGCGGCGGCCATCACATCCTCGGGCGTGACCGCCTGAAGCACCTGCGGCCAGGCCTGAATATCCTCGACCGTCAGCCCCGAGGTCAGCCCCTCGCCGTAGCGGCGGGCCAGCCGCTGGAGGCTGTCCTTGGCGTAGATTTCGGAGGCGCGCAGCTGCATCTTGATGCGCTCGAAGGCCTCCATGTCGACGCCCTCTTCCATGAAGGTCTCGATCACCCGGTCGATATCGGCCTCGGCCTCTTCCAGCGAGCGGCCCGGCACCGGCACGGCGTAGAAGCCGAACTGCCCGTCATCGAGGCTTTCGCCGGAGTAGAACGCGGCGGAATAGACCGCGAGGCTTTCGTCGAATTGCAGCATCCGGCCCATCAGCGACGAGGTCGGGGAGCCGCCCAGGAGCTCGGCCAGAAAGGTCAGCGCGGCGGCCTTTTCCTGCGCCCCGGCATCGCGCTCGGGGGCGAGGTAGGTGCGCACCACGTAGGGCTGCGAAATGCGCGGATCTTCGAAGTCGAGGTGAACGGCGGCGCGGTGCGGCGGCTCCTGCGGGCGGGCGCGCGGCTTGATCTCGGGGTTGGCGGGCAGCGGCCCGAAGTAGGTTTCGGCCAGCGCCTTGACCGACTCGGGGGTCACATCGCCCGCCACCACGAGGATGGCGTTGTTGGGCGAGTAATGCAGCTTGTAGAAATCGTAGGCATCCTGTCGGGTCAGCCCCTCCATCTCGTGCTTCCAGCCGATGATCGGGATTCCGTAAGGGTGGTTCATCCATTGGGCGGCGCGCCGGTCTTCTCCGAACAGCGCCGAGGGGTCGTTTTCGATCCGCTGGTTGCGCTCTTCGAGGATCACCTCGCGCTCGGTGGCGACATCTTCCTCAGTGATCTTGAGGTCGACCATCCGGTCGGCCTCCATCTTCATCATCAGCTCCAGACGGTCGGCGGCGACGCGCTGGAAGTAGCCTGTGTAATCCCAGGAGGTGAAGGCGTTGTCGGTGCCGCCATTGTCTTCGACCACCTTGGAAAACTCGCCGGGTGCGAGGTCGTCGGTGCCCTGAAACAGCAGATGTTCGAGAAAATGGGCGATCCCGCTCTTGCCGGGGGCTTCATCGGCGGCGCCGGTGCGATACCAGACCATGTTGACGACGACGGGCGCGCGGTGATCCTCGATCACCACCACGTCCATCCCGTTCTCCAGTGAAAAGGTTGTTACCTCTTCGGCCGCGGCTGGGAGTGCGAATAGGGCCAGAGCGGCAGCAAGCGCGGTGGCGGCGCGGCGGATCGGGGGCATCGGCACTCCTCTCGAATTATGCGAGGGCTACCCTATGCACGGTGCGGATATGCGCAAGTGGGGCAACGGGCTTGTGAAGCCCCGTGCGACAGTTTGCGACGGCGCGCGGCAAGTTTTGCGAGGTCAGTCCTGATACTCGCCGCTGGGCGGTGCCGAAGGCGTAGCTACGCCGGCGCGGCGGAACCGGGCCAGCTCGGCATCCTGATCGAGCGACTGGCGGCGGTAGGCCTTGTAGTAGACGTTCACGTTGGCCAGCCGTTCAAGCAGGCGACCATTGTTCTTTTTGCGGAAGGCATAGTCTTCTGCGGCAAGCTGCTGGCGGATGTTGCGGGTCAGCCCGAAGCGGGTGACGTGCGTGATCAGGCCCGGCGGGCCGCTGTAGGCACCGCTGGTGTTGAGCCGCTCGGGATCGCCGCCCAGTGCCGCCACCGCATCCTTGAACGGCGAGGCATCGGCCCGATTGCTGCCACCGAGGGTGGGTGCGGGCAGGTTGCTGTAGCTCTCGGGCTGCTGGATCGGCTTGTTGGGAAGGATCGAAAATTCATCCGG
Organism: Oceanicola sp. 502str15; assembly: GCF_024105635.1. Lineage (NCBI taxonomy): Bacteria > Pseudomonadati > Pseudomonadota > Alphaproteobacteria > Rhodobacterales > Roseobacteraceae > Oceanicola > Oceanicola sp. 502str15. The sequence goes on along the minus strand of NZ_WYDQ01000001.1, from coordinate 3,501,620 downwards.
CGTGTCTTGCCCGCGCTGGATGTTCATCAGCTCCGGCTCGCGCGAACACGCCGTGACTGCGGCACACAATGCCAGACCCAGCGCAATGCGCCCGGCGGTCCTTGCCATTTTCTGAGCCCCTGAAACCACTCGCCCGTCCTCTTGGTCTTTTGCCCGTTCTAACGCGTTTCGCGGCCCTCGTCAGCCGCCTTTTTCTCACCCGTCCAGAGGATCAACCCGAAGGCCCCGGCAAAGATGAACACATCCGCGAGGTTGAACAGGAAAGGGTTGGTGAAGCCGCAGCACGACATGTTGAGAAAGTCGAGCACGCCGGGGTAGATCACTCGGTCGAGCGCATTGGCCAGAGCGCCGCCGATCACCAGCCCGGCGGAGGCGAAGGCGCGGGCGGTGTTAAAGCTGCGCCAGGCCCAGACGAGCAGGGCCGTGCAGAGCACCAGAGAGATGGCGATCAGGATGATCCGCTGCGCGCCCGATCCGCCACCGAAGAGGCCAAAGTTGATGCCCTCGTTGATACCGGGACGAAACACCAGCAGCGGGTCCATCACGTCGATCCGCCCGCGCTCCCAGAGGCCGAGCCAGTGGAACACGAACCACTTGCTGGCCTGATCGATGGCGAAGGCCACCAGCGCGGAGAGCCCGAGCCAACGCATCAGTGACGAAAGTGCCGCATGCCGGTGAAGACCATGGCGATCCCGGCCTCGTCGGCCGCGGCGATCACCTCGTCGTCACGCATGGAGCCGCCCGGCTGGATCACTGCCGTTGCGCCCGCTTCAACCGCGGCCATCAGCCCGTCGGCAAAGGGAAAGAAGGCATCGGAGGCCACGACGGAGCCCTTGGCCAGCGGCTCGGAGAGGCCCAGCGCCTCGGCCATGTCGAGGCTCTTGCGGGCAGCGATGCGCGAGCTGTCCACCCGGCTCATCTGCCCGGCGCCAACGCCCACGGTGGCGCCATCCTTGACGTAGATGATCGCGTTGGACTTCACGTGTTTGGCCACGGTCCATGCAAAGAGCAGGTCGTTGAGCTGGGCGTCGGTCGGCTGCACCTTGGTGACAACCTTCAGCTCGTCCTTGGCGATGTGACCCACGTCCTTGTCCTGCACCAGCATCCCGCCACTCACCTGCCGATAGGTCAGCATCGCCGCGCGTGGGTCGGCCAGTGCGCCGGTGGTCAGCAGGCGCAGGTTCTTCTTGGCCGCAAAGACCTCCTTGGCCTCGTCATCGGCCTCGGGGGCAATGACGACCTCGGTGAAGATCTCGCTGATTGCCCGCGCGGTTGCGCCGTCGAGCTTGCCGTTCAGCGCGATGATCCCGCCGAAGGCGGAGGTGCGGTCGCAATCGAAGGCGCGCCGGTAGGCCTCTTCCAGCGTTGCGCCCGTCGCCACGCCGCAGGGGTTGGCGTGCTTGATGATCGCGCAGGCCGGGCCGCCCTCGGGGGCGAACTCGCTGACCAGCTCGAAGGCCGCATCGGTGTCGTTGATGTTGTTGTAGCTCAGCGCCTTGCCCTGATGCTGCGCGGCGGTGGCCACGCCGGGGCGGTTCGTGCCGTCGGTATAGAAGGCAGCCGCCTGATGCGGGTTTTCGCCGTAGCGCATGGTGGAGGCCAGCGTTCCGGCAAAGGCGCGGCGGCGCGGGGTCTCTTCGCCGATGGCGCCCGCCATCCAGGTGCTGACGGCCGCGTCATAGGCCGCCGTGCGGGCGTAGGCGGTTTGCGCAAGGCGCTGGCGGAAGGCGAGGGTGGTCTGGCCATCATTGGCCTCCAGCTCGTCTACCAGCGCGGCGTAGTCCTCCACATCCGTCACCACGTTCACGAAGGCATGGTTCTTCGCTGCGGCGCGGATCATCGCCGGGCCGCCGATGTCGATATTCTCGATGCAGGTGTCATAATCGGCGCCCCGGGCCACGGTGGCCTCGAAGGGGTAGAGGTTGACCACAAGCAGGTCGATCGGCTCGATTCCGTGCTCTCCCATCGCAGCCACATGCTCGTCGTTGTCGCGCAGCGCCAGCAAGCCGCCATGCACGCGGGGATGCAGGGTTTTCACCCGGCCATCCATCATCTCGGGAAAGCCGGTAAGATCGGCCACGTCCTTCACCGCGATACCGGCTTCACGCAGCATTCCGGCGCTGCCGCCGGTCGAGAGAATTTCGATCCCGCGCTGCGACAGCAGCTCGGCCAGCTCCACCAGCCCCGCCTTGTCGGAAACGGAAAACAGCGCGCGGCGGATTGGTTGCAGGTCACTCATCGGCATCGGTCCCCTCGGTCAGCCCTGCTCCGCGGTCTCTTCGTCTTCGTCATCGCGGAGCGTGTCACGAATGGCCAGCGGGGTATCCTGTGCTTTCGCCAAGGTCCAGCCGATCTCGTGCCCGTAGTCCATGACATTGGCAGAAAGGACGATCTGCCGCGCCGCACGCGGCTTGATCCGGCCCTGCTCGAGGTACACCGAGGGCTCCAGCGTCAGCTCGGCGCGACCCGAGGGGCGAAAGACCCAGATTTCACCGGACTTCAGCGCGAGCGACACGGCAAGTCCGCCCATGTCGATGGTGGCATCGACATCTGGGTGCAGGTGGAAATGCGCGGTGAAGGCAACGCCTTGCAACTGCATCCGGGTCATTGCTGCATCGAAGGCGCGGCGCGCGGTATCGGTGAAGGCGCGCAGCGTGTCGGTTCCGGCCAGCAGGCGGCCGGCCGGGTCGAGATCGAGCCGGCGCATGTGGGTGAGGCCATGGGTGGTGCCGTAGCCATCATGTCCGGCAAGGAGATGGGTGCCGGCGGAATCGGCGGTGCGCTCGACCTTGACCTGCTGCGGCCGGTCTTCGAGAAACTCCGCCCGCTGCCCTGCGGCCTTGGCTAGCCGGGATGACGAGTAGCGCTCGACGGCGAGCGTGGAATGGGAGGCGGTGGCGCGACCGGCACGGCGCCAGCCCTCGCCAAAGCTCGCCCCCGAGCCGCAGGACACGATCAGCGGGCGGCGGCCCGATGTCAGCTCGAAGGCAAGGGTCGAGGCGTGGGCGCGGGCCGAGGCGGGGCCGGAAGGCGGGCGGGCGGCATCGACGATGACGGTGGTGCGCCCGGCGGCGAGGCGGGCGTATCCCATCGACAGGCCGTCCCCCGGCCCCTCGCGCACACCCGAGGCCACCAGGGCCGCGTCAAGCCGCCCCTCGAGCCCGCGCCCACCGCCATGAAACCGCGCCAGGCCGCCATCGGCATGTCGCAGGGCACGCAGCGTCGGTGTGATCCGGGCAATCGCGGCGGTGAGCGCACGTGGCACCGGCTGGGCGGCATCCACGAGCGCATGGGCGGCCCATGTGAGGAGGGTCAGAACCTCCATCAGCTCTTCGGGGTTGCGGGTGGGTATTCCGCCCTCGGCATCGACCTGACGGTCGCATTCGCGGGTCAGCGCCTTCAGGGCGGGGGCCACATGTGCCTCCATGCCCTTGAGCGCCAGCCCGGCATAGATCAGCCCGGTCAGCGCCTCGAACCTCGGCAGGCCGGGCGCGGCGGAGCGCCAGCGACGGGCCAGAAAGCGGGTCTGCCCGGCCAACGCCTTGAAATAGGCCTGGCTCTGTTCGGAGGTGCGCCCGTTCAGCAGAAAGATCGCATGGTTGATCCAGCGGATCAGGCGGCGGCCGGTCAGATCGGGCGTCCAGCCCGATCCACGTCCCTTGCCGAAGCGCTCGATCCAGACCCATGTCCAGTTCTGCGCCTTCCTCCGGGCCCGCAGGTCGCCGACGGCAGCGAGGTCGTCGAGCCAGGAAAAGCCCATGAGGGCCTCGGTGAACTCGGGGGCCGGCGCGGGCAGATCCCATACCGGCCGATCATCGCCCCGGGCTTCCACAAGATATCCGGCAAAGAGATAGGTGCTGGCCACCAGTTGCCGCCCCCGGGCGAAGCTGCCGATGGTCCGGGGCTCGGGCTGGCTGGTGAAGGCCGTGGCCGGGCGAGACAACGTGGCCAGCCGGGCCTGAAGCCGGTTGGCCATGCGCGTCCAGCTCGCAGATGGGTGCTTTGCCAAGGTGCCTGCCATGGTGCTTTCGGGGTGCCCTTTGGGCGTGTTGTTGGTTGCGGCGCAGGATAGGGTGCCGGGCCGCAGGTGTCACCGGGGAATTGGTCGGAACGCGGGTTTGGGCGGGATTGGGTGCGCCAAGGCCCGGCCCGGCTAGGCTTTTCGCAGAACCGCCATGTAGAAGCCGTCCATCCCGCCGTGCTCAGCCCAGAAGTCCGGCCGCAGGCGCAAACCGTTCTCGCTGCGCCATGCCTCTTCGATCCAGGGCGCTTCCGGTCGCTCCACCGAGAAACCCTCAACCTGGGCCTCGCCTTCCTCGGGAAGAAGGCTGCAGGTGCAATACACCAGCCGTCCGCCCGGCTTGAGCCAGCCCATCGCCCGCTCGAGCATGGTGGCCTGAAGCGCGAACAGCTCCTTGAGGCCCTTGCCGTCCTTCACATGTGGAAGGTCCGGGTGGCGGCGGATGGTGCCGGTGGCCGAGCAGGGTGCATCGAGCAGGATGGCGTCAAACGGGGCGTCGGGCTCCCAGGTCAGGGCATCCCCGGCAACGAGCTGCGCCGTGAGGCCGGTGCGGGACAGGTTCTCTTCGACCCGCTTCAGCCGCCTCTCCGACACGTCCAGCGCAACCACCTCTGCTCCCGCAGCGGCAAGCTGCATGGTTTTGCCACCCGGCGCGGCGCAGAGGTCCAGCACCCGCTCGCCGGGCTGTGCATTCAACAGCTTGGCCGGCAGGGCGGCGGCGGCATCCTGAACCCAGAACGCCCCGTCTTCGAACCCCGGCAGCGCCGTGACTTGCGCAGGGCCGGTGATCCGCACTGAACCGGTGGGAAGCAGCGTGCCGCCTGTCGCCTCGGCCAGAGCCGCCGCTTCGCCCTTGGCCGTCAGGTCCAGCGGTGCGCCCGCGCCATGGGCGGCCTCGATCTGGGCAACCACGGCATTGCCGTAGGTGGCCCCCAGACGTCCACGCAGCCAGTTGAGCATGCGCGTGGGCGGAGCGGCATCGAAGGCTGCCTGCCCCTCTTCCGCCACGCGCCGGAGCACAGCATTGGTCATTCCCGAGGCCCGAGGACTGGCCTGCTTGGTCAGGCTGACGGCTTCGCTAACCACCCCGTGCGCCGCCTCCCCCAGCGCCAGAAGCTCAACCGTGGCCAGCCGCAACACATCGCGGACCGGCGCGGGGGGCGCCTTCTTCAGGTATGGTTTCAAGGCGGCATCGGCGGGGCCGATCTTGCGCAGGGTGGCGTTGGCCAGACGCTGAGCGCGGGCGATCACCTCGGGCGGGGCCTGCGTGGCCGCGACGAGGTCCTGCATCATGATCCGCTGCGCCAACACACCCTTGATGAATGAAAGCGCCAGCTCGCGTGCCGCATCGGCCATGGGTCTTCCCCTTTTCCGTTCAGGCCTCGCGGGCTATATCACGCCGCAAGCCCTGACAAGGAGCCAGACGCATGACCGACCCCAAAGACCTGCCCCCCGAAGCCCAACGCGCGCTTGCCGAGGCCGAGGAGCGCCGCGCAAAGGCCAAGGCACTGGAGCTGCCCACCGAGCTCGGAGGCCGCGAGGGCCCCGAGCCCGTTCGCTACGGCGATTACGAGAAAAAGGGCATCGCGGTCGATTTCTGAGCGGTGGGCTGGACCGCAGGCGACAGGGTCGCACCATGGGTGGGGCAGGCTGTAGGGTGGGTGACACTCACCTGCCGTCACTCCTCCGAAAGGCCCAATACGTCCAGCATCGAGTAATGCCCCGGCTTGCGCCCCTGCCCCCAGAGCGCGGCCTTCAGCGCACCCTTGGCAAACAGGCTCCGGTCGGTGGCGCTGTGCGAAATCGTCAGGCGCTCGCCCGGGCCGGCAAAGATCACGTCATGCTCGCCGATGATGTCGCCGCCGCGAATGGCCGAAAACCCGATCTGGCCGCGCTTGCGGGCACCGGTGATGCCATCGCGTGCCGCCTCGTAGACCTCTTTCAGCCCATGGCCCCGGCCCTCTGCGGCGGCCTCGCCCAGCATCAGCGCGGTGCCCGAGGGCGCATCGACCTTGTGCCGGTGATGGGCCTCGACCACTTCGATATCGAAATCCTCGTCCAACGCGGCAGCCATCTTTTTCACCAGCACCGTCAGCAGGTTGACTCCGAGCGACATGTTGCCCGCCCGCACGATCACCGCGTGCCGTGCGGCGAGGTCGAGCTTGGCGATGTCATCCTCGGTCAGACCGGTTGTCCCAATCACATGCACCGCCCGCGCCTGCGCCGCCAGGGTCGCCATTTCGACTGTGGCCGCCGGTGCCGTGAAGTCGATGACCGCCTGCGCCCCTGCCATCGCTTCCAGCGCGTCTGCCGTCACCGTCACGCCGAGCGCCGCGCCGCCCATGGCCTCGCCCACATCGCGGCCGATCCACTCGTGGCCCTCTCGCTCAAGCGCCCCGACGAGCCGCATAACCGGGCTCTCCTGCACGCTCTGCACCAGCATCCGCCCCATCCGGCCGGAAGCTCCCATCACCACGATCCCGGGCACATCCATCATCTCGCACAGTCCTCTCAAGCTTCGGCCCCCTTTAGCTGAGACGGGCCTGCGGCGCAAAGCCCCGCTTGCGTGGCCGCCGCACGCGGCCTATGTCCGGCTCATGGCGAAGAACAAGTTTCATGATGGTAACGGCCCCTCGCAGCGTCAGCTCCGCGTGGGCGAAACGATACGGCGGGCGTTGGCGCAGGTGCTCCAGCGCGGCGATGTGCACGACGATGCGCTGGGACGCATGTCGATCACCGTCAGCGAGGTGCGCTGCTCACCCGATCTGAAAGTGGCAACCGCCTTCGTGATGCCGCTCGGCGGGCAAGGCGAAGAGGAAGCCCTCGAGGCGCTGCGCCGCAACCGGTCCGAGATCCGCCGCGCCGTCAACAAATCGCTGGCGCTCAAGTTCTCGCCGGAGCTGCGCTTTCGCCTCGATGAGACCTTCGACCAGATGGACGACACCCGGCGGATGTTTTCCGAAGAGCGGGTGCGCCGTGACCTTGAGGGAGGAGACGATGGGGAAGATACCGAGACATAGGCGGCTCGCGCCCCTGTTGGCGCCTCTCCTCGCCCTCTTCGCCGCGCCCGCGCTGGCCGCGCCGGAGTGCCGCGATATCGCCCATGAAGGCCGGGCCTATACCCTCTGCACCCTCGACGCCGCCGATGATGACATTCGTCTGTTTCACAAGACCGACGGCAAGGTGATCGGCAGCTTCAACCGGCTGGAGACCATGCTTGAAGCCGAGGGTCTGTCGCTGACCTTTGCCATGAACGCCGGAATGTATCACGAAGACCGCAGCCCCGTTGGCCTCTACGTCGAGCAGGGCCGCGAGACGGCGCCGCTGGTGGCCAACCCGGGGCCGGGCAATTTTGGCCTCGTGCCCAACGGGGTGTTCTGCCTGATGGAGGGCCGGGCGGCCGTTGTCGAAACCCTTGCTTACCGCGCCAATCCGCCCGCCTGCCGCTATGCCTCGCAATCCGGGCCGATGCTGGTGTTGAATGGCAAGCTGCACCCGCGCTTCCTGAAGAACAGCACGTCGCGCCATTTTCGAAATGGTGTTGGCGTGGGAGCGGACGGGCGCACCGTGCATTTCGTGATTTCCGACGAGCCTGTGACCTTCTGGGAGTTCGGCAGCCTGTTCCGCGACCAACTCGGCACGCCGAATGCGCTCTACTTCGATGGCTCGGTCTCCCGCCTCTTCGCTCCGGCAATCGGGCGGAACGATACCGGCTTTCCGCTTGGCCCGCTGGTCGGCGCGGTGGTGCGCAAACCATAGGGGCTGAACGGGCCCGCACGATCGCCATGCCCTGTTAAACAACGATAAAACCCCCTCGCAGAATCGCCCGGCCCCATGCTACCCCTTGTAGGATGAACGCCCCGCACCCCAAGATAAGCCTCGATCCGCCGCAAATCCGGCAACTCGACGAAACGGTCATCAACCGCATCGCCGCTGGCGAGGTGGTCGAGCGGCCGGCGTCTGCGGTCAAGGAACTGATCGAGAATGCCATCGACGCGGGCGCCACCCGTATCGACGTGGCCATCTCTCACGGGGGCAAGACCCTTATCCGTGTGACCGATGACGGATGCGGCATCCCGGCTGCCGACCTGCCGCTGGCGCTTTCGCGCCATGCCACATCCAAGATCGACGGCTCCGACCTTCTCGATATCCGCTCCTTCGGCTTTCGTGGCGAGGCGCTGCCCTCGCTCGGCGCGGTCGGGCGGCTCACCATCACCTCGCGTCCCGCCGGGGCTGAGGCGCATTCCATCGCATGCACCGGTGGTAGCCTGGGCGCTGTGAAACCCGCTGCGCTCACCTCGGGCACCGTGGTCGAGCTGCGCGACCTGTTTTACGCCACACCCGCCCGGCTCAAGTTTCTGCGCTCGGACCGGGCGGAGACACAGGCGATATCCGAAGTCGTCAAACGGCTGGCCATGGCCGAGCCCTTCACCGCCTTCACCCTGCGCGACGAAACCTCGGGCGAGCCGCGCGTGACCTTCCGGGCCGATGCCCAGTCTGGTGACCTGTTCGATGCTCTCGCTGGCCGTCTCGCCACCGTTCTGGGCCGTGACTTTGCCGAGAATGCCATTCGCCTCGATGCCGAGCGTGAGGGGCTTCACCTTACCGGATACGCCGCCCTGCCGACCTACTCGCGCGGCTCCTCGGTGGCACAGTTCCTTTTCGTCAACGGACGACCGGTGAAGGACAAGCTGCTGATCGGTGCGCTGCGCGGCGCCTATGCCGATTATCTCAGCCGCGAGCGTCACCCTGCTGCCGTGCTCTTTCTGGACGTTGACCCGCAGCGGGTTGATGTGAATGTGCATCCCGCCAAGTCCGAGGTCCGTTTTCGCGAGCCCGGCACCGCTCGGGGGCTCATCGTCTCGGGTATTCGCCACGCGCTGGCGGAAGCCGGGCATCGTGCATCGACCACCGTGGCCGGCGAGGTGTTGGGGGCACTCAGGCCCGAACCGGTGCAGCCGCCGCTCACCCCCCGGATCTACCAGATGGACCGGCCCGCTCAGGAGCGTGCCCAACCTTACCGCTTCCCCACGCAAGTCGTGGAGCCGATGGGCTTTGCCGAAGCGCCGACGGGCCGGGTCGACCACACGCCGCAGGGTGCGGACGAGCCCCTCACCCACCACCCGCTCGGCGCGGCCCGGGGGCAGGTGCACGAGAACTACATCATCGCCCAGACAGACACCGGCATGGTCATCGTCGACCAGCACGCCGCGCATGAGCGTCTCGTCTACGAAAAGCTCAAACGGCAGATGGCCGAGAACGGCGTGGCCGCGCAGGCGCTGCTGATTCCCGAGATCGTCGAACTCTCGGAGCAGGACGCCGCCACCCTGCTGGCGCATGCCGAAACCTTCACCCGAATGGGCCTCACGCTGGAGCCCTTCGGCCCCGGCACGCTCGCCGTGCGCGAAACCCCGGCGATCCTTGGCGAAATCAACGCCGAGGCCATGCTGCGCGATGTGCTCGACGAGTTGGATGACATCGGCGAGAGCCAGTTGGTGCAGGAACGGATCGAAGCCATCCTGAGCCGCGTCGCCTGCCACGGCTCCATCCGCTCGGGGCGCCGGATGCGCGCCGAAGAGATGAATGCGCTGCTGCGCGAAATGGAAGCCACCCCGCACTCCGGCCAGTGCAACCACGGGCGCCCGACATATGTGGAGTTGAAGCTGCACGACATCGAGCGGCTTTTCGGACGGCGATGAACGAAACCGCTGCAATGACCCTCCGTCTGGACGACCCGGCGACTCTTGCCCTGCTGGCCGGTGCGGTGCTTGCCCTTGTCTTGCTGGCACTGCTCATCACCATCGTCCGCCGCGCCGGACGTGCCGCCGACGCCGCGGGCCAGATCGGCACCGTTTCGCGCGCTGTCGAGGCGCTTGCCCAGGGGCAGCACGAACTTGGAGGCCGGCTCGCCTCGGTGTCCGAAAGCCAGCAGTCCGGCCAGGCCCATATCGTCGCGGCAATGGAGGCGCGGCTGGCCGAGGTCCAGGCGCAGGTGGCCGATCGGCTGCACCAGACCGCGCTGCACTCTGCCCGCACTCTCAATGACATGCAGGAAAAGGTGAACGAGACGCTGTCGGGAAGTTCGAAGCAGACCGCCACCTCGCTCACCCAGCTCACCGAACGGCTGGCGCAGATCGACAAGGCGCAGGCCAATATCGAAAAGCTCTCGGGCGATGTGCTGGGGCTGCAGGATATCCTGAGCAACAAGCAGACCCGTGGCGCCTTTGGCGAGATCCAGCTTAACGATATCGTCTCGAAGGCCCTTCCCCGCGACAGCTACACGCTGCAGGCCACCCTCTCCAACGGCAAGAGGGCCGACTGCCTGATTCATCTGCCAAACCCGCCCGGTCCGATCGTGATCGACGCAAAGTTTCCGCTGGAAGCTTACGAGCAGCTCCGCGCTGCCAACACCGATGGCGAAAAGACCGCCGCCGCACGCGCCATGCGCACCGCGGTAAAGGCCCACATCTCAGCGATCTCTCAAAAGTACATCGTCGAGGGTGAAACGGCGGATGGAGCGCTGATGTTCCTGCCCTCCGAAGCCGTCTATGCCGAACTTCACGCCAACTTCGCCGAAGTCGTGCGCGAAGGCTTTGCCGCCCGTGTCTGGATCGTGTCACCCACCACCTGCATGGCCACGCTCAACACCATGCGGGCCGTGCTGAAGGACGCGCGGATGCGTGAGCAGGCCGGGGTCATCCGCAAGGAGCTGGCGTTGCTGCACGGCGATGTCGAGCGGCTCGGCACCCGCGTCGGCAACCTCGACAGGCACTTCGGCCAGGCAGCCAAGGACATTGAAGAGATCAAGATATCCGCCGAAAAGGCGGGCAAGCGGGCACATCGCCTCGACAGTTTCGACTTCGAGGAACTCGCGCCAGAAGAAGAGGCTGCCGTTGTGCCCCTTGCCGGCCCTGCGACGGCCCCGACACGCTGAATCCTGCTCAAATCGCAGGCAATGGCGCGAAATTGAACGCCCGCAGCCACCCCGTTTGAACCAGCCAGTAACTGACCGCGTTATACTTCGCGTGCACCGGCGCAGAATCACTTCTGCGCGGGGCGAATGCATTTAAGACAGGGTTTTGACGCGGAGGAAGAATTTAATGATCGAATGGCAGGGTAAACGGTACTGGATCATCGGCGCAGGCTCCGCGCTCGGGCGTGCTTTGGCGGATCAGCTTTCTCGTGTGGGGGCCGAGCTGGTGCTGACCAGCGCCGAACCCGAGGCGATGACGCGTCTGGCCGAGATGCTTCCCGGAAGAGCCACGGCTCTGGAAGCCGATGTTTCGGACGCCGAGGCCATGCGGACCGCCTCGGAAACGGCTGGCGCGCTGGACGGCGTGATCTACCTGCCCGACGCCCTCGGCGGGCACGGCGCCCGCAACTGGGATACGACCGCAATCAAGAAGGTCATCGACCGCAATCTGGATGGCGCGCTCAATACCGTTGGCGCTGTGCTGCCCGGCATGGTCAGCGCCGACAAGGGCCATTTGCTGCTGGTGGCCGGCCTCTCTGCCTATCGCGGTCTCCCCGGGGAAATCGGCTATGGCACGTCGATGGCCGCCGTCATGCACCTGGCAGAGGAACTCTATGCCGAGCTCCGTAATAGCGGCGTGCAGGTGCAGTTGGCCTGCCCCGGCCATGTGATCGAGCCCGAGCCCGTGGCCGAGGGCGACACGCCCGCGGCCCTGCCCCCTTCGGTCATGACATCCGAAGCCGCCGCCCGCGAGCTGTTCGAGCACATGAACGACGACGTGTTTCAGAAGAGCTTTCCCACCATGCGCGGCTGGCTGGTGCGCGTCTCGCAGCTCATGCCCAACTGGCTTTATTATCGGCTGTTCCGCTCGCAACTGTGACGCAGTCGCGGGACTGGTAAGCAGAGGCGCAGAGTGGCACTCTGGCGCCAAGGAGGCATTGCCATGCTCGACATATCGCTCGCCAAGATCGTTCGCGTCATCGCACTGGCCCGTGAGTACGGATCAGATGGCGTTTCGACCCGTCGTTACATTTCCGAGTTGAACGAAGATGAGCAATCCAGCCTCGTGGCGCTGATGTGGGTTGGGCGCGGCAGCTATGCCCCCGACGACATCGAAGAGGCGCGCCGCCTCGCCGTTGCCGAACATACCGCCCCGACCGAAACCTACCTAGGCGGCGAGCCGCAACTGGCCGACATGCTGGAAGACGGGCTGGATGCCATGGATATCAACGTGGCCGATGCAGAGGACCACCTGCGCGAACGGCCCTGAGCCGCCTCAACCGCCAAGCTGTGCCATGATCCGGTCGGCGGCGCGGTCCAGCCCGTCGTCATCCAGTGCGATCTCGAGCGCAGTTTCGGGCGTGTCCGTGCGGCGCGACTTGGCATAGCTCGGGTCGTAGTGATGCAGGCAGAGTTCGGCGGCGAGGGTCTGCATGTCGCCGGCCTCGGCGAGGCCCTGCCAATGCCGAATGCGCTCACGACCCCGCAGGCGGACGAGCGGCTCCAGCAGAGCGTTGAGCCGGGGCACATCGGCGGCGAGATCGGCATAGCAACGGGCGAGGTAGCGGGCGCGGTCTTCCATCGTCGCAGAGAGGGTGATGCGCGGTGCTGCCAGCATGTTCTTCCACAGGGCGGGCGGCACCAGCACCTCACCAACCTTGGAGCTTTCGGCCTCGACCAGAACAGGGCGCGATGGATCCAGCCGCGACAGCGCCGAAACCAGTGCCGTTTCAAACCCCTTCTGCGACGGCTGCGGCCCGAGGTTGCCGAGCAGAGAGCCGCGATGGTTGGCCAGCCCTTCGAGGTCCAGCACCTGCCCGCCGCGCGCGGCGACCCGGTGCAGCAGGTCGGTCTTTGCGGTGCCTGTGTTGCCATCGAGCAGGATCACGCGATACGGCAGCTCGCTCTCGTAGAGCGCCCGGACCACGGCTCGGCGATAGCTCTGATAGCCGCCCTCCACCTTGTCGACCCGCCAGCCGATCTGGGCGAGGATGGTGGAGAACCCTCCAGAACGCTGCCCGCCGCGCCAGCAGTAGACGAGCGGCTTCCACCCGCCATCCTTGTCGGCCAAGGGCCCTTCAAGGTGCGTGGCCACATTGCGCGCGAGGATCGCCGCGCCCACCTTGCGGGCCAGAAACGGCGACTGCTGCACATAGATCGTGCCCACCTTGGCCCGCTCTTCGTCTGAGAAGGCCGGCAGTGAGATTGCGCCGGGCACATGGTCTTCGGCGTATTCGGCGGGCGAACGCACGTCGATCACCGTGTCGAACGGGAGCGATGCGCCGGTCAGCGGGTCAGGCAGGGTGTAGGCCATGGCGCGAATTACCGCAGGCGGGCAGCTGGGGGAAGTGTGTCAATTGCCGTCATGCAGTGCGGCAAGACTTGCGGGGCGCGATTTCACCAATAATATCCCGGCCATGACGCAGCGACACCTCCCCCTTGCCTTGCTTTCCGCGCTGGCGCTTGCTGCCCCCGTGCAGGCCGAGACCCGCGCCCTTCTGATCGGGGTGGGGGATTACGAATATCTCGACGCCGACCTGCGCGGCCCGGTCAACGATGTGGCTCTGATGGCCCGCACCCTGATGTCGCGCGGCGTGGCGCCGGGTGCGATCACCGTGCTCACCACCGCGCCCGAGCTGCTGCCCGACGGCGTGGTGGCAGGCGTGCCGCGCCGCGAGGCAATCCTCTCCGGCCTGGCCGAGGCCGCCGAAGCGACCGGCGAAGGCGACACGGTGTTTTTCTATTTCTCCGGCCACGGCTCGCAGGCCCCGGACCTCGATGGCGACGATCAGGGCGGCTACGACGAAATCCTGCTGCCTTCGGACGCGAAGAACTGGAAAGGCACCATCGGCGCGGTAGAAAACGCAATCCTCGATGACGAGCTTCGCGCAGCCGCCGAAGCGATCATGGAAGACGGCGCATCGCTGGTCGCGGTGCTCGATGCCTGCCACGCCGCCACCGGCTTTCGGGCCATGCCCGGCAAGGGCGCGGCGCGCTACGTGGAGCCGGTGCTGTTGGGCATCCCCGAGGCGATGGAAGCGGCAGAGAGCCGCCCTGCCCCGGCGCTCGAAGGCAGCTTCGCCTTTCTCTATTCCTCGCAATCCGATCAGCGCAGCTTTGAATATCCGCACGGCGACCCGGAAGATCCGGCAAGCTGGTATGGCGAGTTCACCCGGGTTCTCACCACCGTCATGGCCTCGACCCCCGATCTCACATGGGACCAGCTCCTGGCCGCCACCATGGACGGGATGCGAAAGGAAACCGCCACCGCCACCCAGACACCGGATGGCGAGGGGACGATCATGGCCGCGCCGGTTTTCGGTGGAGCCGAGGCCGGGGCGCGCCTTCGGGTTGACGGCAAGCTGAAGGCCGGGCTGCTCGCCGGACTGACCGAAGGCAGCGAAGTCACCCTTTACGCCGCAGCCGCCGGTGGCGAGCCGTTGGGCACCGCCACCCTCAGCGATCTCACCCCTTTGGAAGCCATGCTCTCCGCCCTGCCGGAAGGTGCAGGCTACGCCGAAGTCACCTCCCTGGCGCCCGCCGCGTCGACCCCGCTGAAGCTCTCCGCGCCGGTGGTGGCCGATGGCGCGGACTACATCGAAATCACCGCCGAGTTGGCCCGCATCGAAGCCGAGGGGCTGGTTGATGGGGTGGAATGGAACGCCACCGCCCCCGACCGCGCGCTCGTGCTCACCGGTGGATTGCTCGCTGTCACCGGCCCCGATGGCGTGCTCGACCCGGAAGGCCCCGGCTCTTCTCCACGCTTCGCCGCATCCGAACTTGCCGCCGCCCTTGCGCGCCTTGGGCAGGTGGTGCGGCTCGAATCCGCGCTGACCCAAGCCGAAGCGGGGGCCAAGGGCGGCTTCACCATCTCCGGTCCGCCGGTGAAGGTTGAGCTTGAAATGATCCCCGCAAATTGCGACGGCACCCCCACAGGCCCCGCCTCGCGCCCCGCGCCCCAGACCGTGCCCCATTGCAGCCAGCTCTGGCTTCACCTGCGCAACACCTCGAGCAAGGCTCAGGACGTGACCGTGCTCTACCGCGACAGGAGCTTCACCATTAGCGCCATCTTCCCCGGCTCCGGCACCTCCAACCGGCTCAACTTCAACGAAAGCGTTCCGGTCGGGATGCTGATGGTGAACGATGGTGAGGGCCCGGCGCTGGAAGAGGTGATTGTGCTCGTCACCCCCGCCGAGGACGGCGCACCGCGCACTGCGCTGACCGGCCTCGCCAATGACGGGCAGAGCCGCGGCGCTGGCTCCCCGATGGAGCAGTTCCTCACCGCCGCCGCCGCCCCACCCGGCGAAGGCAGCCGGAATTTCAGCTTTTCGACCGCACCGGCCCCCCTTACCGTGGCCCGGTTCCCGGTGCGCATCACACCCAAGGACGATTGAAGGAAGGACAACAGACATGAGATTTGCAGCGGTTTTCGTGGCGCTTGCGGGGCTTGGCCTCGGCACCGCCACGGCTCAGGACTTTTCCGGCGACGCGAGCGCCTCGCCCTTTGCATGGGCGGAGAGCGGCGAAAAGGCCGAGTATCTGGAGGAAAAGGCCAGCGAGGACTCGGGCAGCCGGGTGATCGGTGGCGAGGTGGCCGCCGATGGCGCCTGGCCCTGGCAGGTGGCGCTGATGATCAAGGGCAAGGGCGTCAGCCCCGATGCCCATTTCTGCGGTGGCTCGCTGGTGCTGGACCAGTGGGTTCTGACCGCGGCTCATTGCGTGCACATGCAGGACCCCGAGGGCCAGTATCGCGATATCAACCCGGCCGCGATCCAGGTGCTTGCCGGCACCAACCAGATCGCGGAAGGCAACGGCGACCTGATCGACGTGGCCGCGCTCTACCGCTTTCCGGGCTACGTGGGCGGGGTGTTCGACAACGACATCGCCCTGCTCAAGCTCGCCCGCGCCCCGCAGGTGCCCTATGAAACCGTCAAGATCCCCGATGCCGAGTTGGGCGACCTTCTGGAACAGCCCGGTGTGACCACAACCGTCACCGGCTGGGGCCTGATCGACGGCGGCGACCATCCGCAGGATATGCGCCAGGCCGACATTCAGATGCTGCCGCGCGACGCCTGCAACCAGGCCCTGATGGAAGCGCGTGCCGAAGTTGCCGCAAAGGGCTTTGTCTTTGCCGCCAAGACCTTTGGCCTCACCCCCGACGACGCGCAGGGCGCATGGGAAGAGCTGGTCAAGCGCGCACCCACCCCGATCTCGGAGAACATGATCTGCTCGGGCACCTACGAAGGCGGCAAGACCGCCTGCTCCGGCGACTCCGGCGGCCCGCTGGTGGTGAAGGTCAATGACGAGGGCCTCTACATTCAGGCCGGCGTGGTGAGCTGGGGCCTCTCCGGCGAGGGTGGCAAGAACTGCAACGAGCAGGCCAAATTCTCGGCCTACACGCGCACCGCCAACTACATCGACTGGCTGAACGGCATCATCACCGCCAACCCGTAAGCTCGGCGACATTCACGCCAGAAGGGCGGCCGGTTCACCCCGCGCCGCCCTTTTTCATGGGGTTTTCACGCCCGCGCCCGGCCCCGGTTGCTATCCTCTGCGCCAAGCTTGCAGAACCCGGCCCCGGCCCAAGGAGTGCACCGCCATGACGCCCACCCTCGATATCCAGCAACCCCGCCCCTTCGATCTGGTCGGCCAGACGATCTTGATCGCGGGCAATGCCACCGCCTTTGAAGGCACGCTGACGATCCATGTCAGCGAGGGGCACGACGAATACTCGGGCTTCACCTCGGTCGGCGCGCTCGGCCTGCGGCAGTTTCAGGGCGCGATCGAGATTCCGGCGAGCCACAGCTTTCAGCTCAACCGCCTTTTCCTGACCCTGGCCGACGACACCGGAAACGAAAACGGCCCCTCGGTAACAATCCCGGTGCTCTTCGGCCCGCGCCTCCTGCCGGGCTATCGCGGCTGGCAGCCCCACACGGTGCAACCCGGCGATACGCTCACCTCGATTGCCCAATCGCACTACGGCAACGGCAATTTCACACCGATATTCGAGGCCAATCAGCACGTGCTGGCAAGCCCCGACCTGATCTTTCCGGGGCAGATCCTGCGCATTCCGCGCAGCGACATCTGAGTTACCTCAGCCCTCGGGATAGGCCTGCCGGCAGGCCGACACCTTCGCACGTGCCTCGCGCTGGAGCTGGTCGCGCTTGGCAATCATGTTGCGCAGCTTGCGCTGCTCGGCGGCGGGGTCGATTGCCACCTGCTTGTCGCGGTAGCGGGTTTCGGAGCGGTTGCACCAGACCGCCTCCACCGGGCCATCGCCGGTGCGGGCGCAGATCTGGTAGCGCGTGGACACATAGGGCTCGCGCTCGATGGCGTACCCCCGGTCCACATTGGCGCGTGTTTCGGCGATGAGCGTGTTCATCACCCGCAGGTCCTTGGTTGCACGTGCTTCGCAGGCCTCGCGCGGGGTGGCGCAGGCGGCGAGGAGCGGGAGGAGAAGCAGGGGCAGAAAATGCCGCATCCGGCGTCCTTTCAATGGCTTGGCTCCATCATTAGTGTCGCGGCGCGGATTCGCCAAATCACAATGCCCGCAGGGAGGCCCGACATGAGCGCAGCGATGGAGCAGGAAAAGGCCCGCGCCGCCACCTGGTTTCGCAGCCTGCGCGACGAGATCGTGGCGGCCTTCGAAGCGCTCGAAGAGAGCCATCCCGGCGCGGAGCCTCTGGGCCGGTTCGAGCTGATACCGACCGAGCGCACCGCCGAGGATGGTAGCGATGCCGGTGGCGGGCTCATGAGCGTGATGCGCGGCGGGCGGGTCTTTGAAAAGGTGGGGGTGAACGTGTCGGAGGTCTTCGGCACACTTGGCGAGGCCGCGCAGCGATCCATGGCGGCCCGCGGCGTGCCGGGGGTGGAAGACGACCCGCGGTTCTGGGCCTCGGGGATCAGCCTGGTGGCCCATATGCAGAACCCGCATTGCCCCGCCGTTCACATGAACACCCGCATGTTCTGGACCCCGGCGGCCTGGTGGTTTGGTGGCGGGAGCGATCTGAACCCCTGTCTCGAATATGCCGAGGACACCGCGCATTTTCATGCCGTCCAGAAGGCGCATCTCGATCCGCACGGCGCGCAGCTCTATCCGGAGCTGAAGGCCTGGGCGGATGAATATTTCTATATCCCGCACCGCAAGCGGGCCCGCGGTGTGGGCGGTATCTTCATGGATGATCGCAACACCGGCGAGTGGGAGGCGGACTTTGCCCTCACTCAGGACATCGGCCGCGCCTTTCTGCCGGCCTACCTCCCGCTGGTCGAGAAGCGCCGGGTGCAAAGCTGGGGCGAGGCCGAAAAGGAGGCCCAGCTGGTGCATCGCGGGCTCTATGCCGAGTATAATCTCGTCTACGACCGGGGCACCAAATTCGGGCTGGCGACAGGTCATGATGCCAATGCGGTGCTCATGAGCCTGCCGCCAATGGCCAAGTGGGTCTGACCGGGGCGGCTCCTCCGCTTTTCGTGGTGTCTCGGCAGGGGCGTTCGGCAGCCCCTTGACCTTGCCCGTCAGCCGCGCAACTTGGCCCGGCACAACACGAGGCTTCCCATGCCCCTCTCCCCCAACGCCCAAGGCGCCCTCTGGATGACCGCCTCCATGGCCGGTTTCGCCGTCGAGGACGCCTTCATAAAATCCGCCGCCGGGGCGGTGCCGGTGGGGCAGGTGCTTGCGAGCTTCGGCCTGATCGGCACCACGATCTTTGCCTTTCTCTGTCTGCGGCGGGGCGAAAGACTGGTGCACCCCGCCCTGTTTTCACGGCCCATGGCGGTGCGCTGCGGGTTCGAGATGCTGGGGCGTGTTTTTTACACGCTCGCCATCGCGCTCACCCCGCTATCCACCGCCTCCGCCATCCTTCAGGCCGCGCCGCTCGTAGTCGCACTGGGGGCCATGCTGGTGCTGCACGAGCCGGTCAGCCCGGCGCGTTGGGTGGCGATCTTCGTGGGGTTTGCGGGCGTTCTGCTGGTACTGCGCCCCGGTCTGGAAGGCTTCGACATGCTGGCGATCCTCTCGGTGCTCGGCATGATCGGCTTTGCTGGCCGCGATCTGGCCACCCGGGCCGCGCCGCCCGTGCTCTCTCACGTTCAGCTCAGTCTTTACGGCTGCGCCATCCTGATTCCGGCCGGATTGCTGATCCTCGCCTTCCAATCCGCCCCCGTTGTCCCCTCGGGTGGCGATGCGCTGCGTATTCTCGCCGCCTCGTTGGCCGGGGCATCGGCCTATTACGCGCTGACCATCGCCATGCGCACCGGCGACGTGGGGGTTATTGCGCCCTTCCGCTATACCCGGCTGGTGGTGGCGATGGTGCTCGCCGCCATTGTTTTTGGCGAACGCCCCGACACCGCTACCCTCGCAGGCTCTGCCATCATCGTCGGCGCCGGGCTGATCGCCCTTGCCAGCGGACGGCGCAGGCGAGCCCGCGCCTGAAGGCCCGCGCCGACGCTGCTATTTGCGGAGCCGGGTTACTTGTAAAGCCCGGTGCGCACCGAAAGATCGGTCTCCGTCATCGCGTATTTCTGCACCATCCCGGCCTCGTCGAAGAGCACGGTCAGGCTCTTCTGCTTGCCCTTGCGCACCCGTCCGAAGAGCCGCACCCCGGGAATGTAGCTCACCGCATGGGGCCGTAGCCGCTCGTGGCTATAGATCCAGATCTCGGTGCCGGCAGCGGTAAAGCTCTTTTCCTGCGGCGCACCCAGCATGTTCTGCACCTGCACCTGGCTGGTCACGCCCGGATGCATCATCTGCGACACGCTGGTCTCGGTTTGATCCTTCATCACCTGATTGCCGCTGGAGCTACAGGCCGCCAGCGAAACGGAGAGAAGAAAAACAATAACAACACGGATCATGATCTGCCCTTTGGTAGCTGCCCCGGCGGCCAACCTGGGCCCGAAGCGGAAAGATTCGGTAAACCCCGTGAAAAAATCTTTGCCTCCCGGCCCAAGGATTGACGCCCCGGGTGCGTCCTACCAACGTGATGCGCATGGCAGTCTCCGATCACTCTCTGGCCCTTGCCGCCGCCGGCGGTGATCGCGAGTCCTTTGCCGCGCTGCTCGCGCGCCACTACGACAGGCTCCACGCCTTTGCGTTCCGCCTGACCGGCAGCCGTGCCGAGGCCGAGGATCTGACTCAGGATATCTGCCTCGCCCTGCCCGCCAAACTCGCCCGTTACGAGGGTCGCGCAGCCTTTGGCACATGGCTCTACCGGGTGGCGGTGAACGCGGCGCATGACCGGCGCCGCCGCGCGGCGAGCCAGGCGAAGGCGGCGGAAGGCTGGGGCGACTGGGAGGTCGCGCGGCAAGCCGAGATCAGTGAGACCACCGAGGCGGTTGACTGGCTCACCGCCACCCTGCGCACCCTGCCCGAAGAGCTGCGCGACACCTGCGCGCTGGTGCTGGGCGAAGAGATGACACAGGTCCAGGCCGGAGAGGTTCTGGGCGTGAGCGAGGGCACAATCGCCTGGCGCATGTCGGAGGTCAAAAAGCGCCTCCGCGCCGTGGCAACCGAGGAAAGAGCGTCATGACCGACGAGTTCGACAAGCTGAAAGCGGCGTTGCAATCCGCCCCGCCCGCTCCCGAAGCGCAGGCAAAGGCCCGCGCCATGGCCCTTGCCATGCAGGCTTTTGACGATGAGCGCGAAGAAAATGCGGCCATTCGCCAAGGATTGGCCAATGGCCCGCGTCTCACTCCTGAAGGCCCCCGAAAGGCGGGGCTGATGCAAGGAGTGAGAGAGATGTTTTCGAAGCTGAGCACCAAGGCCGGTCTGGCCGCCACCACCGGCATCGTTGCCGCAGGGCTGGCCGCCGTGGTCATCATCCCGCAGATGCAGAACGGTGGCGGGCCGGAGGCAATCACCGTGAGCGAAACGCCCGCGCCGAAAGAGCGCGTGCAGGCCCCGGTGCGCCAGGATGTGGCCAGCGCCGACGAGACCCGCGCCGATGATGGCGCGGCCAGCGGCGGCGCGTCCGAAGCCGTCGAGGAACTGGCCGAGAGCGAGGCGCCCATGGAAGCCGACGCCATGGCCGATGTCGCCGCCGCCGAGCCCGCCCCCGCGCCCTCCGGCACCCCGCGTCCTGCCGCCACCGTGCGCAAGCGGGCTGCCATCGGCGATCAGAATGGCGCGTTGGGCGGCATCGCTGGCGTCACCCGGCCCATGCCCGTCCCGCCGCCGCCCTCGGATGGTGGTTACGTCCAGCCCGAGCCTGACACCGAGGCCTTCCCCGAGGCCGAGCAGAACCCGGTGAAAGTGGCCTCCGAAGAGCCGGTTTCCACCTTCTCGATCGACGTGGACACGGCCAGCTACTCCGTCGTCCGCTCTTCTCTCAACGCGGGCCGGATGCCGCCGCCCGATGCGGTGCGCGTGGAGGAGATGGTCAACTACTTCCCCTATGCCTACGCCGCCCCCGAGGCGGATGACCCAGCGCCGTTCAAGCCTACGGTCGTTGTCTCCGAAACCCCGTGGAACCCGGACACCCAACTCGTCACCGTAGCGATCCAGGGCGAAATGCCCGTGGTCGAAGACCGCCCGCCGCTCAACCTCGTGTTCCTCGTCGACAGCTCCGGCTCGATGAACCAGGCCAACAAGCTGCCACTGCTCAAGCAGAGCCTGCGCCTCATGCTCCCCGAGCTACGCCCCGAGGATCAGGTGGCCATTGTCGCCTATGCCGGCAGCTCCGGCCTGGTGCTGCCGCCCACCCCTGCCGGGGAGCGGGCCAAGATTCTGAACGCGCTCGACAACATCGGTGCAGGCGGCTCTACCGCCGGGGCGGCGGGGCTGGAGCAGGCCTACGCCGTGGCCGAGGAAATGACCGAAGAGGGCGAGATTTCCCGCGTCCTTCTGGCCACCGATGGCGATTTCAACGTGGGCCTCTCCTCGCCCGAGGCGATGAAGGACTTCATCGAGAAGAAGCGCGACAGCGGCACCTTCCTGTCGGTCCTCGGCTTCGGGCGGGGCAACCTGAACGACGCGCTGATGCAGTCGCTGGCGCAAAATGGCAACGGCCAGGCCGCCTACATCGACACGCTCAACGAGGCCCGCAAGGTGCTGGTGGACCAGCTCACCGGCGCGCTCTTTCCGATCGCGTCGGACGTGAAGATCCAAGTGGAGTTCAACCCCACCGAGGTCGCCGAATACCGCCTGATCGGCTATGAAACCCGCGCCCTGAAGCGCGAGGATTTCAACAACGACAAGGTGGATGCGGGCGAGATCGGCGCGGGCCACTCGGTGACGGCGATCTACGAGGTCACGCCGGTCGGCTCCCCTGCCGTTTTGAACGACCCGCTTCGTTACGGCTCCGCCGATGTCTCGGTGGCCCCCGCACAGGCCGAGCAGGACAACCCCGAGCTGGCCTTTTTGCGGATGCGCTGGAAGGAGCCGGGGGCGAGCGAGAGCGAGCTGCTGGAATTTCCCATCACCGAAGGCATGGGCGAGGCCACGGATGAAACCCGCTTCGCCGCCGCCATCGCGGGTTTCGGGCAGCTTCTCAAGGGCTCCGATTACCTGAAGGGTTGGAGCTACGCCGATGCCATCGAAATGGCCAATGGCGCCAAGGGGACTGACGAATTCGGCTACCGCGCCGAGGCAGTGAACCTCATGCGCCTAGCACAGAGCCTCTCGCAGTAACTCCTTGAAATTCCTGCGCTGTCATCCCCAAAAGCGCAGGAAGACAGGCGGCAACCCCGCTGAGCAGGCCCGGCTCCTCCCCGCCGGGTGAACGACCCCGGCTTGTCCCCGCCGGGGTCGTTCTGATGAGAAAACACCCGAGGGTTGACTCACCCTTCCGTGAATTGCTAAATATTGCCCGCCGAACCGGCCATCCCCCAACATCAGGTGGGGGAGCATCCCAGGCAGGCGCGGTTCGGCACGACTACCCTACATCTTGATTCAGGTAGCGCAGGGCATGCTGCCCCGCCCAGCGCCCCGTGGCGAAGCAGCCCGTCAGCAGGTAGCCACCAGTGGGCGCCTCCCAATCGAGCATTTCGCCAGCCACAAAGACGCCGGGCCGCGCTTTCAGCATCAACCCGTCGTCCACCGCCGCGCGCGTCACGCCACCCGCCACAGAAATCGCCTCGTCCAGCGGGCGCGGGCCGCCATGGGCTACCGGCAGCGCCTTTATCAGCGCGGCAAGCGCCGCGCCTTCCGGCAGGGGGCGCCCGAATTCCATCACCAGCGCCCGCGCCACCGGGCTCAGCCCCAGCCGCTTGCGCAGCCGGTTGCCCACGCTCTCCTTGCCGCCCTTCGCCAACCTTGCGGTGGCGTCTTCCACGCTCGTTTCGGGCAGCAGGTCCAGCACCAGCGGCGCGCCCTCGCGCATCGCCGCCGAGACCTCGTAAATCCCGCCGCCCTCCAGCCCCCGAGCCGACACCACGAACTCGCCCCGGCTCTCCGCCGCGCCTGCGCTCAACCGCACGCCCTTCACCGGGCTTCCGAAATGCGGTGCCATATGCGCCGACCACACCACCTCGAACCCCATGTTCGCGGGGCGGAACGGCGCCAGCTCCACGCCCTCGCCCGCCAGCACCTCGGCCCATGCGCCATCCGAGCCGAGCCGCGCCCAGCTTGCGCCGCCCAGCGCCAAAACCGTTACCCTGGCCTCGATCCGCTCCGCGCCGCCCGGCGTGTCGAACAGCGCCGCGTTGCCCTCCCAGCCGCGCCAGCGCCAGCGGGTGCGCAGCTCGACGGTGTTCAGCCGTCCCAGCCATGCCCTCAGCAAGGGCGAGGCCTTCATTGCCCTGGGAAAGACCCGCCCGGTCGACCCGACAAAGCTTTCCTGCCCCAGTCCTTCCGCCCAGGCGCGCACCTCTGCCGGGCCGAACGCCTCCAGCATCGGCGCCAGCCAGTCGGTGCCATAGGCCGCGCCAAAGCCCTCTTCCTGCTTGGTCAGGTTGAGCCCCGACTTGCCCGCCATCAGCAGCTTGCGCCCCACCGAGGGCTTCGCCTCTGCCAGCAGCACGCGCCGCCCAGCCCCGGCCAGAACCTCCGCCGCCGCCAGCCCCGCCGGGCCGCCTCCGATCACCAATGCATCCATTGCCGCTCCTGCCTTTCGGCCCATCTATGCCCCATGGACGAGCCGCCGCCCACCTGCCCGCTCTGCCTGAGGCCGATTCCGCCCGATGTGCCGCAGAGCCGCCACCACCTCGTGCCGCGCCTGCGCGGCGGCAAGGGCGGCGAAACCGTGCTTCTGCACCACATCTGCCACAAGGAAATCCACGCCACCCTGAGCGAAACCGAACTGGCCCGCAACTACGCCACCCCCGAGGCCCTCCGGGCGCACCCCCGCCTCGCTACCTTCATTTCATGGGTCGCCAAGCGCCCGCCCGCGTTCAACCCTAAGACGGCAGGTCCCCGGCGGCGGAGGTGACGCCGGGAACGGTCATGCCCCGGCACATCGCCTTGATGCCCGCCCGCACCTTCGGCTCTGCCGCCATCGCCGCGGCGCATAGGGCCGCCGCCTCGCCGGTCAGCGCCTCGGGCTCCACCAGCCGGTCGACCAGCCCCCATGCCACCGCCTCTTCGGCCCCGATCTTCTGCGCCGCCAGCAAAATCATCCTCGCCCTGCCCCGGCCCACCAGCGCGGACAGCCGCGCCGGATCGGAGGGCTGGGGCAGGTAGCCCAGCTTCATCACCGGATAGAAAAACTTCGCCCCCGGCACCGCGATCCGCAGATCGCAGGCCAGCGCCATGCCAAAGGCCCCGCCCGCCAGCGTGCCGTTGAGCGCGGCCACGGTGAGCGCGTCGCTCTCCGCCACGGCGTGGGAAAGCCGCTCCCAGAGCGGGCTCGTCGCCAGCCCGGCCTTCGCCTCGTCCAGATCGGCCCCGGCAGAAAATACCTTGCCCGCCCCGGTCAGCACCAGCGCGCCGCCGTCAAACTCCGTCACCGCCTCGACCAGCGCCTCCAGCATGTCGCCCGTCAGCGAGTTGGCCTTTTCCGGGCGGTCGATGGTGACGGTGCGCAGCCCGCCCTCATCGGCAACGCGGATCATATCAGCCCGACCCGGCGCCGGATCTCCTCGTCACGCAGCGAAACCTCAGCGCCGCGAAATTCATCCGCCTCGGGCGAGCACATCCACAGCAACGCCTTGGCGGGCCAGTCCGGGGCGATATGGTCCGACCAGTCGAGCTGGCTCACCGGGTTGATGCCGCTGGCCTTGATGTCACGCTGCATCTGCGTTGCCACCGTGCCGGGCGAGAGCGAGAGGGCCCGAATGCCGCGCTCCGCGTTCTCCTTGTCGACCATCCGGGTCAGCATCAGCGCCCCTGCCTTGGAAGAGCAGTAGGCCGACCACGCCTCCACCGGGCCATGGGCGGCACCGGAACCGACAGTCAGAATAGTGCCACCGCCCTGCGCCAGCATCACCGGCAGCGCGGCGCGCATCCCGTTGAACACGCCCTTGAGGTTCACGTCGATCACCTGCCCCCAGGCCTCGGGGTCTGCCTCGGCCAGGTGGGTGATCGGCTCCAGCATCCCGGCGTTGTTCACCAGCACATCGAGCCTGCCGAAAGCCTCGACGCATGCGGCAACCGCAGCCTCGACCTCCCAGTAGCGGCTCACATCGCAGGGAATCGCCAAGGCCACCTCGGGCCCCAGCTCGCCCGCCAGCTCTGCCACGGCATCCTCGCCCCGGGCCAGCAGCGCCACTTTCGCGCCCGCGCCGGCAAAGATCCGCGCCGTCTCGGCCCCGATCCCCCGACTCGCGCCGGTAATCATCACCACCTTGCCATTCATCTCCATCCCTCGCCCTCCGCGTCTGATGCGCCCCAGAGATAACGCAATGGTGGGTTTCGTCCACCATCCCGGCCCTTGACCCGGCCTGCACCGCACGGGAGGATGACGCCACTTCATTTTGCGCCCGAAAGGACATTCTCCGATGAAATCATTCCTCCGCCTCTCCGCTGCCGCGACCGCGCTTTGCGTCGCCAGCCCCGCCGCATGGGCGCTCACCGCCGAAGAGGCGTGGGAAGCCTGGGTCGATATCGCCGCCACCTATGGCGAGAACGTCACCGCCGCCAACACCTCCCAGTCGGGCGGTGTGCTCACCGCCAGCGGCGTTGCCGTGGCCATGGAGGTCGAGGAGATGTCACTCAACGGCTCCATCGGCGATGTGACCTTCACCGAGAACGGCGATGGCACCGTGGCCATCGCAATGCCCTCCGCCTTCGACATGATGATGACGGTGGCCCCCGAGTACGGCGAGAAGGTCGAGCTGACGATCAACTTCCAGCTCGACGGGCTCGACATGTCTGCCGCCGATGCAGATGGAGGCGTTGCCTTCACCTATTCCGCGCCGTCCATGGTGTTTGCCATGGCCGACATGATGGTTGATGGCGAAACCATCCCCTTCTCCTTCACCGGCACCGTGAGCGGGTCGGCAGGCACCTACACCAAGGCCGGTGAGGCGCTTTCGTCGCAGTTCACCGCCGAGGGGCTGCAGATCGACTTCGACGGCCGCGACCCCGAGGGGACCGGGCAGGGCAAGGGCTCGGTCACCATGGCCGACCTCGTCACCACCTCTACGGGCCAGGGCCAGATGATGTTCATGGACCCGGAGAAACTGCCTGAAATGCTCAAGGCGGGGGCTTCGATGCAGGGCAGCACCTCGGTCGGCGCCACGACCTTTGCAATGGAAGGCACCGAGGACGGCGAGAGCTTTGCCATTTCCGGCGATATGGACGGTGGCACCGGCACTGTCACGCTGAACGCCGAGCAGGTGCTCTACGCGGTCAACTACACCGGCTTCGACATGACCATGTCGGGCAGCGAAATCCCGCTCCCCGAAGTCACCCTGGGCATGGGAGAAACCTCCTTCAACGTCATCATGCCGCTCGCCCAGTCGGATGCTCCCAAGCCCTACATGCTGGCAGTCGGCCTGAAGGATATCACCATCGCCGATGGCATCTGGAACATGTTCGACCCGGGCACCGTGCTGCCGCGCGATCCGGCCACGCTCACCTTCAATCTCGCGGGCACCGGCAAGTGGCTCATCGACATTCTGGATGCAGAGGCCATGGCAAACCCGCAGGGCATGCCGGGCGAGGTGCACTCGCTGAACATCTCCGACGTGCTGCTGAAGGCCGGTGGTGCCGAGCTGACGGCAAACGGCACCTTCACCTTCGACAACACCGACCTGATGACCTTTGGCGGCATGCCTGCGCCCGATGGCTCGCTGACGGCCAAGCTCTCCGGCGCCAACGGCCTGCTGGATAACCTCGTGAAGATGGGCTTCGTGCCCGCCGATCAGGCCAATGGGGTCAAGATGATGTCGGGAATGTTCTTCCGCCCCGGCGACGGCCCCGATGTGCTGACGACCGAGATCGGCGTGTCGCCCGACGGCACGGTTTCGGCCAACGGCATTCCGATCCCGCTGCAATAAGAGCATTCGAACTTCGCTGCTCCCGCCAGGTCCGGCGGGAGCAGCGCACCGCCAGTCACGCCGCCTCGCTCAAAGTCCTCGATTGGCAGACCCGTGAGCCGTGCGCCGCCCCCCTCCTGCGCAAGCCCGCACTGCACTGCCGTTTTTCCCGGCACTCGCGCGCCGTTGCCGCTTCAGCGCACTTCTACAGCTTACCTCGCACAACCTAGGCGATACCCTGTCCTCAGCCCGACAGGAGAATCTCCAATGCCCGTCATCACTGCGAACGATGGCACCATCACCCAGATCAACGTCTTCCTCACCGATGCCACCCGACAGGACCGGCTCATCGAAAGCCTGGCCGACACCGCTCGTGCTGCCTCCGACATGGAAGGCTGGGTCTCTTCCAGCATCCTCCGCAGCACCGATGGCCGGAAGGTTACGAATTACCTGCAATTCGAAAGTGCCGAGACGGCCCGCAGGGTAACGCGGGCGCTCTTCGAAGCCGGACTGATCCAGCAGAGCACGGCGCTGGGGCGGGTCGATCCGGGCGAATACGAGGTGGTCTTCACCCTCGGAAAATGACCCGTACACACCTCTCCAGATGCCCGGCCCTACCCGGTTTTTCGGCGCTCCGGCCTTGCGCCACGCGGTTCCGGGGGCTAGCTCAGTCCGGCAGCCAGTGCTGCCCGGAAGGACTTGAATGACCCAGACGCCCAGCCTCGACAAACTCACCCATGCGCTGCTCGCCGCTGCCCGCCGCGCCGGGGCCGATACCGCCGACGCCATGGCCGTGGCCTCCACATCGCTCTCCATCGACACCCGCGCAGGGGCGCTGGAACAGGCCGAGCGCTCGGAAGGCACCGAGATCGGGCTGCGAGTGCTGGTGGGCAAGCGGCAGGCCTGCGTTTCGGGCTCCGACCTGCGCGAAGAGACCATGGACACGATGGCAGAGCGTGCCGTCGCCATGGCCCGCCTCGCGCCGGAAGACCCGCACTGCGGGCTGGCCGACCCGGCGCAACTCGCAGAGAGCTGGGACATCGCCGCGCTGGATCTGGCAGACATCGGCTCCGAGCCGGAGGCCGCCGCGCTGCAGGAGGCCGCGCTGGCCTGCGAGGCCGCCGCCGCCGCCGTGACCGGCGTAGACCAGATCGAGGGCACCTCGGCAGGCTTCGGGCGCACTGCAATCCACCTTGCCGCCTCCAACGGTTTTTCCGGCGGCTACACCCGCACCGGCCACATGCTCTCGGCCTCCGCCATCACCGGCACCGGCACCGCGATGGACCGCGACCATTGCTACGAGCACCGCATCTACGCCGCCGACCTGCCTTCGCCTGAAGACGTTGGCACGCGGGCCGGCACTCGTGCTGCCGCCCGTTCCGGGGCCAAAAGGCCGCCCTCCGGCCGCTTCCCGGTTCTCTACGACGAACGCGCCTCGACCTCGCTGATCGGGCACCTGCTCTCGGCGGCCAACGGCGCGGCCATCGCACGGGGGTCGTCGTGGCTCATCGGCAAGATGGGAGAGGCCATTCTGCCTGCCGGGCTTTCGTTGACGGAGGAGCCCCATCGCGCCCGCATCTCCGGCTCCAAACCCTTCGACGCCGAGGGCCTCGCCACGCGTAGCTCTGCCATCATCGAAAACGGCCACCTCGCCCGCTGGGTGCTCGACCTCGCCTCGGCCCGCAAGCTCGGACTTGAGAGCACGGGCAATGCGGCCCGTGGCACCTCGGCGCCGCCCTCGCCTTCGGTCAGCAACGTCACCCTCACGCCGGGCACCGCCAGCCGCGAAGACCTGTTGCGCGACATGGGCACCGGCCTGCTCGTCACATCGCTTATCGGCTCCACCATCAACCCCAACAACGGGGACTACTCGCGCGGCGCTTCGGGCTTCTGGGTCGAGAACGGACAGATCGCCTACCCCGTCCACGAGTGCACGATCGCGGGCAACCTTCTCGACATGCTCCACCGGCTCACGCCTGCCAACGATGCGCAGGACCACAAGTCGCACCGCATTCCCTCGCTGCTGGTCGAAGGGCTGACCCTTGCTGGCGCATAGCACGTCAGCCGATACCACCCTGCTGATCGAGGCAGCGGAACGCGCTGGCGAGATCGCCATGCGCTACTTTCGCGCCGATCACCGGGTGTGGGAAAAGGACGATGGCGCCGGGCCGGTTACGGAAGCCGACCTCGCAGTGGATGCCATGCTTCGCGCGCACCTCCTGGGCGCGCGCCCCGGCTACGGCTGGCTGTCGGAGGAAAGCGCCGACGATGCCGCGCGCCTGTCATGCGAGCGATGCTTCATCATCGACCCGATCGACGGCACCCGTGCCTTCACCGCAGGCGAAGTGAGCTGGGCGCACTCCCTCGCCGTGGCCGAAGCCGGCCGCGTCGTGGCCGCCGTTGTGGCGATGCCGGCCAAGAAAATGATCTATGCTGCGGGCACCGGCACAGGGGCGACCCGCAACGGCACCCCCCTGCGCGTGACCGAGGCCACGGGGCCGGACGACATTTCGATCGTTACCGCCAAGCCCAACCTCGCCCCGCATCACTGGCCGGGCGGCCTGCCTCGCAACGCCCGCCACTACCGCCCCTCGCTGGCCTACCGCCTCGCGCTGGTGGCTGAAGGCCGCTACGACGCGATGGTCACGTTCCGCGACACGTGGGAGTGGGACATCGCCGCCGGCACCTTGATCGTGCAGGAGGCAGGCGGCACCGTCACCGACCGCCTCGGCACCCCCCTGCGCTTCAACACCCCCGACCGCCTCACCGCAGGCACCCTCGCCGCCAATCCGGCGCTGCACGGCAACCTCATGGCCCGACTGGCGCAGTAGGGCGTTCGGCCGCTCCCGGTCTCTCAACAGATTTTCGGTAGGCCCCGGGCGACACCCCGACCCGCTGCGTGAAGAAGCGATTGAAGTATGCCGGATCGTCGAACCCTGTGAGGCTGGCAACCACCGCAACGGAACTGTTCGTATAGAGCAACTGACGCTTGGCCTCGACAAGGATGCGCCCGTGCATCAGCTGAGAAGCGGTACACCCGGCGCGGGCCTTGCAGGCGGCGTTCAGCCGGGCCGGGGTGATGGCAAGGGCGCCGGCGTAGAAATCGAGCCGTTTCTCATGCCTGAAATGCGCTTCCAGAAGTTCCCGGTATCGGGTCACCAAGTCGTAGTTGCGGTCACTGGCCGCAATCCGGGCGTCTTCCCGCGTGATCGACAGCCGCTGCACGGCCACCAGTATGCAGGTAAGATGCGCCACCAGCGCCGCCCGACGACCCTGCGCCGCGCCGTCGAACTCGGCCTTCAGGCGCCGAAAGTCGGCCGATAGATCTGCGAGCTCTGTGAGCGGAAACACCGCCGGCTGTAGCGTCTCGGCCAGGTTTGGAGCCTGCGCGACGATTTTCTCGATGCACCCAAGGGCAACCGTTGTCACGGTGCCATCCGTGTCGGGATCGAACTCGATCTGGTGGACAATCCCCGAAGGAACCACCACCAGCGCCTGCGCCGGGATGGGAAACCTGCGGTCCTCCATGACAATCTCGCCACCCCCCTGCGTGACCAGCAGAACCTGCATGTGGTCAGGGTGCGCGTGCGGACGAATACTCCAATTGTTCTGGCCACTCCGGTTGCGGATGGCCTCAACATGCAGAAGGTCGAGCTCCCCGTCCGGTTCCTCGCCGCCGTAAAGAAAATAGTGCGGAATGTGCCGGGAGGCAGCAGCTTCCATCCTCTCGCTCCATGATCGGGTTTGCGACGAATTGTGCAATAAATCCGCGATGCCGTCCATCGGTCTCCACCCGCCCCTTCGCTAGACAGGATGCAACAACAGGGAGGAGTGCAGATGGAAGAGGCACGCCATTGCGATGTGCTGGTGGTCGGCTCAGGGGCCGGCGGGCTGGCGACGGCAATCACGGCACGCAAACACGGTCTTTCGGTCATCGTGATCGAGAAGGAGGAGGTTTACGGCGGCACCACGGCCTTTTCGGGCGGGGTGCTGTGGATTCCGGGCAACCGGCACGGAAAGGCGAGCAACCCCGACGACACCATCGAGGCGGCCCGGACCTATATGCAGGAGGAGACGGGCAACTTCTATGACGCCGACGCGGTGGAGGCCTTTCTTGCAGCCGGCCCCGAGATGCTCGACTGGTTCGAGGCCCAGACGGACGTAAAGTTCGTGCCCACGCTCTACCCCGATTATCACCCGACGGTGCCGGGCGGCGTTGATGTGGGCCGCTCGGTGCTGGCCGCGCCCTATGACACCAGCTCGCTGGGCGAGAACCTCAAGCGCCTGCGCCCGCCGCTTGGCACGATCACCTTCATGGGGATGATGTTCAATTCGTCCAACGCCGACATCAAACACTTTTTCAACGCCACCAAGTCGCTGAAGTCCTTTGCCTATGTCGCAAAACGCCTTGCCGCCCACGCGGGCGAGGTGCTGCGCTACGGGCGCGGGGTGCAGGTGACGAGCGGCAATGCCCTGGCCGCGCGGCTAGCCAAGAGCTGCTTCGACCTCGGAATCCCGATCGAAACCGGCACGCCCGCGCAGCGGCTGGTGGTGGAAGAGGGCCGGGTTGCAGGCGTCGAGACGCCGGGCGGGACCATTCGTGCCGAAAGGGGCGTGGTGCTTGCCTGCGGCGGCTACGCACAAGACCTCGCGCGCCGGGCGGCGGCCTATCCACACCTGAAGGGCGGCGGCGCGCATCACTCGCCCGTGCCCGAGGGCAATACCGGCGACGGAATCCGGCTGGCGGAGGAGGCGGGCGGCAGCTTTGCGGCGGAATACCCGCAGCCAGCAGCCTGGATGCCTGTGAGCCGGGTCCCCGGCAAAGGTGTCTTTCCGCACCTGCTCGACCGCTACAAGCCCGGCATAATCGCCGTGCTCTCCGACGGGCGCCGCTTTACCAACGAGAGCGAGAGCTATCACGATGTCGGCGTGGCGATGGCCGCGTCCGGTGAGGCGGGAGCCTGGTTGGTTGCCGACAGGCGCGCGATCCGGCGCTACGGGCTGGGCCACGCCAAGCCCGCCCCTCTGCCGCTCTGGCTCTGGACGCGCACCGGCTACCTGAAGTCGGGCAAGACACCGGCTGAACTGGCGCGAGCCTGCGGTATCGACCCGGTGGGGTTGGCGGAGACGCTGAACAACTACAACCCCGACGCGGCGGAGGGGCGAGACCCGGCCTTCCACCGCGGCGAAACCAGCTTCAACCGTTACCTCGCCGATCCGGATCACCAGCCCAATCCCTGCGTCGCCCCGCTCGATCGCGGGCCGTTCTACGCGGTGCGCCTCGAAATGGGAGACCTGGGCACCTTCGACGGGCTGAAGACGAGCGTGGCGGGAAAGGTGCTCGATGGCGAAGGCCAGGCGATCGAGGGTCTCTACGCCGTGGGCAACGACCGCAACTCCATCATGGGCGGCAACTATCCGGGAGCGGGCATCACCCTTGGTCCAGCCATGACCTTTGGCTGGATCACAGGCCGGCATCTGGCCGGTATCGACATGGAGGCGGGCGTATGAGCTGGCTAGCGCTGGAAGGAAAGACCGTGGTGATCACCGGCGCCGGAGGCGGCATCGGACAGGCCACCGCCCGGGCCTTTGCCGCCGAAGGGGCGGTGCCGATCCTGCTCGACCGTGACGTGGACCGCTCCGAGGCGCTCGCCAGCGAGCTGGGCAGCGGAGCGCGGGCACTGGCTTGTGACCTGGCCGATCCGGCGGTGGTGGCCGAGGTGGCCGCGGATGTGGAGGCCGGCGGCGGGGCCGATGTGCTGGTGAACTGCGCCGCCATCCTGCGGCCCGGAACGCTGGAGACAATCGATCCGGCGGACTGGAGCGCCATGCTCTCGGTCAATCTCACGGGCTACCTCGTGGCCTCGCAGGCTTTCGGGCGCGGCATGCTCTCGCGGGGCCATGGCGCGCTGGTGCATATCGCCAGCATCTCGGCCAGCCAGCCGCAGCCCGCATCGGGGGCCTATTCGGCCTCGAAGGCAGGCATCACGATGATGTCGCGCCAGCTTGCCGCCGAGTGGGGGCCGCAGGGGGTGCGCTCCAACTGCGTCAGCCCCGGGCTGGTAGAAACGCCCATGTCGGCAGGCTTCTACGCCGACCCCGAGGTGAAGGCCCGGCGCGAAGCCATCGTTCCTCTTCGGCGCATCGCAACGCCGGAAGATATGGCCGATGCTGCACTCTACCTCGCATCTGAACGGTCCAGTTACGTTACGGGTCAGGAAATTGTTGTGGATGGCGGGCTGTCGCAGGTGCTGATGGGGCTGGTGCCCCGCCCCGGCTACGGATGACCGCCGCAACACGGCACAGGCCAAAGGCCGCGCGGCGATAACCGCGCGGCCTTTTTGCCGTCTCGTCTGCTCCGCCTAGGCGGTTTCTTCGATGTGCCCGCCGAGGAAGAGCTGTCCGACGCGGGGATCGGCCAGCAGCTTGTCGGCCTTGTCGAACATGCGGGTCTGGCCAAGCTCCAGCACCAACCCCATATCCGACATCGCCAGCGCGGCCTTGGCGTTCTGTTCCACCATCAGGATCGTCACACCAGAGTCGCGCAGGCGGATCAGGGTTTCGAACACCTCCTGCACCAGGTTCGGCGAGAGGCCGATGGACGGCTCGTCGATCAGCATCACCCGAGGTTCCAGCAGCAGGGCCCGGGCGATCTCGAGCTGCTTCTGCTGTCCGCCGGACAGCTCGATGGCCTTGCGGTCGCGAAACTCGCGCAGCATCGGGAACTGGTCCATCACCTCTTCGATCCGGGTCCGCACCTTGCCCTGATCCTTCGCGGTGATGCCGCCAAGCTCCAGATTGTGAAACACCGACAGTTGCGGCACCACGTTGCGGCCCTGGGGCACGTAAGTCACGCCACGGGCGATCATCTTCGAGGGGCTTAGGCGGGTGACATCCTCGCCTTCCAGCAGGATCTGCCCGGAATGGATGCTCAGCAGCCCGAAGATCGCCTTGAACACGGTGGACTTGCCCGCGCCATTGGGCCCGATGATCGTTGTAATAGAGGCCTCGGGCACCTTGAAGCTGGTCTTGTTCAGAATGGTGATGCGGCCATAGCCGCCAGTCACGTCCTTGAGTTCGAGCATCTCTCAACCTCCCAGGTAGGCGTCGATCACCATCTGGTTCGACCGGATCTCCTCCGGGCTCCCCTCGGCGATGATCTCGCCCTGCGCCAGCACGATGATCCGGGTGCAAAGCGACATGACGAATTCCATGTTGTGTTCGATGACCACGAAAGTGGTGCCGTGATCGCGGTTGTAGGTGACGAGCCGCTCCTTGAGGTGCTGGAGCATCGTCAGGTTCACCCCGCCGGCCGGTTCGTCGAGCAGCACGATGTCGGGCCCGGCCATGAAGGCCATCGCGGCATCGACCAGCTTTTGCTGCCCATAGGACAAATCACCTGCCGGGGTGTCGATGTAGGGGCTGAGCCGGAAGAACTCGACCAGTTGGCGCGCCTTGTCCGTCAGCCCCGCATCACCCGGCCCGAAGAGGCGCGAGAACATTCCACCCTCGTGCTCCTGTCCGGCAAGAATGACGTTGTCGAGCACCGTCATCTTGGGAAAGACCGACAGCTGCTGGAACGTCCGACCGACCCCCATCAGCGACAGGTCGGCGGGGCGGACACGGGCGGTTGGGTTGCCGTTGATCTCGCAATGCCCCTCGGTCGGCCGGAGCTGGCCGAGGATGCAGTTGAACAGGGTCGACTTGCCGGAGCCGTTGGGCCCGATCAGCCCGAGGATCTCACCCTTGTGCACATCGAAGCTGACGTTGTTGACGGCGCGGATGCCGCCGAACTGCTTGGAGATGTTGTGCACCGACAGGACAGGAGCGCCCGTGGTTTGCCTTGCAGGAGCGTTCATAGCTGAAATCCCTTCTCCATGTCGCGCCGGTCCTCTTGCTTGGGCCGGAACCGCCCCCAGATCTTCTTGCCCGCGCCGATAAGCCCGTCAGGCGAGAACACCATCAGCACGATCACGAGGGCCGAGTAGATGATGAGGTAATAGCCTTCGGTGAAGCGCAGCACCTCGGGCAGCAGGATCACCACCGCCGCGCCCAGCATCGGTCCATAGAAGTAGCCCGAGCCGCCGACCACCACGATGAGCAGGATCTTGAGCGAGTGGATCAGGCTGAAGCTGGCCGGCTCGATAAACTGCACCAACGGCGTTTGCAGGGCGCCCGCGAAGCCGCCGAAGGCCGAGCCGATGGCGAAGGCGAGCAGTGTCTGCCGCCGGATCTTCAGCCCGAGGCTCTCGGCCCGGATCGGGTTTTCGCGCAGCGCCGTGAAGGCCCGCCCCCAGGGGGAGCGCAGGATCCACCACATCACCGCAAGCGCGCCGAGGAAGCAGACCAGAGTGAAGTAGTAGAACTCGAGGTTCTTCCCCGTCGAGATGCCAAAGACGGTGGGCCGGGGCATTCCGTAAAGGCCGAAGGAACCGCCGGTTAGCCATTCCTCGTTGCGCAGGACCAGAAAGAGCAGCGTGTTGAAGGCCAGCGTGACGAAGGCAAGGAAATGGTGTTGCACGCGCAGCGCCGGGTAGCCCAGCGCGAGCCCCACGGCAAAGGCGCCGAGGATCGAGGCGAGGGCGGCAAGGATCCAGGGGATGCCCGCCAGCGTCATCAGCGCGGTGATATAGGCACCGATCCCCATGAAGGCCGCCTGCGCGAGGCTGACCTGCCCGGCATAGCCGAGGGTAAGGTTGAGCCCCATCGCGGTGATCGAGAACACCAGCCAGGAGGTGAGCACGTAGATGATGTAATTGCCCTGGCCCAGCGGCGCGACGCAGAGCGCGGCAAGGGCGGCGAGTCCGAGGATGATCTTGAGCGGGGTCATACCGTGCGGCCCTCCGAGGTGCCCAGCAGGCCCTGCGGGCGCAGCATGATGATGGCGATGAGCAGTAGCATCGGCATGGCCGATCGGTACTGCGCGGAGATGTAGAGCGCCGAGATGTTGTCGATCACGCCGATCAGAAGACCGCCGACGAGGGCGCCGCGGATCTGGTTGAAGCCGCCGACGATGGCCGCGATGAAGGCGACGAGGCCGAGGGTTTCACCGTTGGAGAACTTGGCGAGGTAGATCGGCGAGATCAGCACCGAGGCGATGGTCGCGAGGGCGGCGTTGATGAGGAAGGTATACATCACCATCCGCTTCACGTTGACGCCGAGAATTTCTGCCACGCCGGGGTTCTGCGCCGTCGCCTGCATGCAGCGCCCGGTGCGGGTGCGACCGAGAAACAGCTGCAAGCCCCCGATGGCCAGCATGGAAACGGCAAGGTTGCACAGATCCTGCACCGAGATGTTTGCTCCCAGGAACTGGAACACGTCTTGCGGAAAGATCGGCGGAAAGGGCTGTGCGGTCGCGCCGTAGAATTCCTTGACGCTCTCCTTCATCAGCAGGCCCAGCGCGATGGTGGCGATCACCAGCGGCAGCACGCCATGGGGCAGCATCGGCTCCACGATCAGTTTCTTGAAGGCGACCCCGAGAACCAGCAGCGACAGAAGCAACCCGAAGGCGATGGCCGGCCAGAGCGAGAGGCCCAGCACATGCATGCCGACCAGTACGAAGAACGCCGGCAACATGACGAACTCGCCCTGCGCGAAGTTGATGGTTTGCGAGGCTTGCCACAGCAGGGTGAAGCCCACGGCAGCCAGTGCGTAGATCGAGCCCGCTGCAAGCCCCGAGATGATGATCTGGATAAACTCGGCCATGGTTGTTCCTCTAGCGTCGAGTGTGGTTTGCGGTCGCGCCGTCCGCGCGCCCCGGCAATGGGCGCCGGGCGTCTCGGGCTGGGAGCCCCAAGCCGCCCGGCGCACCCTGCCTCCGATCAGTTCGGCGGCAGGATCGCCTTTACCGTCTGCTTGCCGTCCTGAACCTCGACGAAGAAGCTCTCGCGCGACATCTCGCCGGTGTCGTCCCAGGTCGCGTCCATCAGGACCCCGGGGCATTCTTCCACCGTGAGCGTGAGGCCATGCATCTTGTCGGCCAGGGCCTGGCTGTCGGCCTCACCGATCATCTCGGTGACGCATTTGATCGTCCAGGCAGCGGTGTAGCCTTTGATCGCGTTGTGGTCGGGCGTGTAGTCGTATTTCGTCACGAACTTCGCCACCATCTCGTCGATTGCCGGCACGCCTGCATCAGCACTAAGCCCGACATGGCCCATCGCGCCATTGGCGGCATCGCCCGCCAGTTCGATCACCTTGGCCCCGATGAGCGTGGTTTCACCCACCATCGGAATCCCGATCGACTGCTTCTGTGCCTCCTTCAGAAAGCGGGCGCTTTCTTCCTCGGTCACGTAGACGAAGATCGCGTCGGCGCCGGAGTTCTTTGCCTTGAGAACGTCAGCCGAAAAGTCGGTCTGCGCCTGCTCGGTCGGAATGTCGGCCACGATCTCCATGCCATAGGTCTCGGCCTCGGACACAAACGCATCATGACCGCCCTTGCCGAACTCGGTGTTCGCCCAGACGACGGCAGCCTTCTTCACACCCATTTCTTCCGCCATGTAGCGGGTCATCTTCGGCACGCCCTTCTGAGCCCCGAAGGTGGTGCGGAAGATGTAGGGGTTGCCCTTGGCGGTGATTGTCGGTGCCTCGGAGCCGGTGAACTGGGGAATGCCGGCCTGCTGGGCCACCATCATGTTGACCACTGTGGATGACGAGAAGACCGTGCCGGTGATGGCATAGATGCCCTCGTCGATCGCCTTCTGCACCATGGCGCGGCTCACCTGCGGGTCGGTCTGGCTGTCGTACTCCAGCAGCTCGACCTGCTCGCCGAGGATGCCACCGGCCGCGTTGACCTCTTCGAAACCCATCTTCACGCCATCGTGGAAGTTGGTGCCAGCCGCAGCGCCTGCGCCCGAAAGCTCGATGATCGAGCCAATCTTGATTTCGGCCAGGGCCGGAGCGGTCGCCATCGCAAGCGCGATGGAGGCGGTTCCAAGCAGGGATTTCATCATTTGTCTTCCTCCCGTGTCCGGATTTGGGTTTGCCTGAAGGGGCCATCCGGAAGCCCGTGCAGACGTAGGGTGGGCAACTCCGCCGTGGCAGTGCGGCCCATAAATTCGGTGCGTCTCCGGACGAGCCGGAGCGCGGTCAGTCCTCAACGGGGCGCTTCCCCATCAGAAGTTCCGCCAGCAGAACGGCCTGGGCGGCAAACATGCCCGACCCCGACATGGTGGCGCAGCCGGTCGCGCGCGCGGCGGCGATGAGCGGCGGCACGGCCGGCCTCGTCACCACGTCCGAAACGAATTGATCGGCGGTGAGCAAATCCACCTGCACCGGCAACGGGTCGTCCTCGCGCATCCCGAGCGGGGTGGCATTTGCGACCAGATCGAAGCCGCGCGGATCGTTGCTGCCGCCGCGAACCTTTCCGGGGAACTCGGCGTTCAGCCGGTCGATCAGCGCGTCACGGCGATTGCTGTCGATATCGTGCAGCGCAAGCTCGGCGGCCCCGCGCACCAGGATCTCGCGGGCGATGGCAGAGCCCGCCCCGCCGGTGCCGACCAGCAGCGCGCGCTTGCCCGCCACGTCAAAGCCCTCGGCGGCGATCCCGTCCATGTAGCCCAGCCCGTCGGTCGCATCGCCCAACCAGTCGTCGCCGCTGCGGATCACGATGTTCACCGCGCCCGCCGCCTCGGCCCGCCGGGTGAGGCGGGTGCAGAACGCGATGCAGCCGGTCTTGAACGGCACCGTGGCGATGAAGCCCGGGCAGTTTTGCACCGAGGCAACCTGAGAGAGCCAGCCGGGCAGAGCATCCGGCAGGATATGAATCGGGATGACCATGCCGTTGAAACCGCGCTCCGCCATGATCCGGCTCAGCGCCTCGGGCGATTTCACCTGCCCGATCGGGTGGCCGATGATCGGGAAAAAGGCGGTTTCGCCGTTGATCGTCAGCTCATGCGCCATGGCTCAGGCCCTCCCTGCCGCGCGCAGGATCGCCTGCGTCGCGGCCATCGCCATGCTGGCGCGGCCGAGCGGGTCGATCTTGGTCGCCAGCTTTCGGTGCGGCACCTCCACGCTGATCGTGGTGCCCTCGGGCAGCGCCTTGGCGAGGCCGAGCATGTCGATGCCACCTTCGCCCGGAAACAGCCGCTCTCCCCGGGCGACAGCAATCAGAGCTTCGTCGCTGGGGTCATAGGGCACCGCGCCATCGCAGAACTGGGCGTAGTTGATCCGCGCGGGAGGCAGGGCAGCGATCTCGTTCAAGGTGGTATCGGAGCGGTCGAAATGCAGCGCGTCGATCAGCACCCCGCCATTGTCCTGCCCGGCGGCTTCGACAATGGCCTGCGCCGCCTTCAGGTCGGGAACCGCCGTCCAAGGCATGAACTCGAGATCCGCCGTCAGCCCGGCCGGGGCGGCGAGTTGGCAGAAGCGGGCATAGTTCTCGGTCAGGCGCCCGGTGTCCGGATCGTCCCCCGCCACCAGCACATGCCGGGCCGAAAGCGCGGCGCAACGGTCGGTGAAGCGGGAGAAGAGATCCCAATCGTTCTCCGGTTTGAGGCGGATGATCTCGACATCGCCCACCGTCACGCCGGTATCGTCGAGCGCCGCCCGCACCTCCCGCAACACGCTGTCATCTGACAGCAGCGGATAGTCGGGCTCGGCACCGGGCGCGGCAGGCAGGATACGCAGTCCCACCATCTGGTAGCCCGCAGCGGCGGCGGTTTTCACCGCCTCCACCGGACCGACGTCGAAGGTGGTGAGGAAGGCAAGAGAGATCGGGTGTGTCATGTGGATCGTTCGCTCAGGTCATCGGCGAGAAAGGCAGGGGCATGGCAATCTGGCTGGTCATTTCCGGCATCAGGCTGGCCGGGCCATCCTTGGGCGGCCACTTCCCGTCCTTGACGGAGGCGGCGCGGGCTTCGGCGCGGGCGGCAAGGCTCTCGTAGGGCCAGATCTGGGTGAGGCGCGGCTCGCCATCGAGCCCGTAAAACGCGGCACTGAGCTTGGAGTATTCCTCCCGCCCGGGCACTGCATCGCGCCACTTTTCGACCAGCTCGCGAATGCCGTTGATCTTGGTGCGATAGGTGCGGAACTCGTAAACCGGGCCATGGGCACCAGGCTTCACCGGCGGCATGAAATCCAGCGCGCGGTAGCTCTCCATTGTGAGCCTGACCAGCTGCTCGGTGCAGCCGAAGGGATCGGCACTCATCAGCGCACGCTCGCGCTCGGTCATCATCTCGTCGAGGCTGTCGAAGCCGCGCAGCAGAAACACACGGTTGAGCGATCCGATGTCGGTGCCCCATGCGCCGAGAAAGGTGCCGCTGCCGCCAGCGATCCACTCCTGAATGCCCGGCGATGCCGCCCCGGCCCCGAAAATCACCGTGTCCAGCGTGGCAAGCTCATAGTAGCTCATGTCGTCATCTCCTTGATATTGACCTCTGCGGCTCCGCCTTGGGAGCCGGCATCGAGGCTGGTAACGGGCTGGCCCGCGAGATCGCGCCCAGCAATGTATCCGAATGTCATTCCCGGCCCGAGGTTGATGCCCCCCGCCGGGTAGTTGCCGCCCATGATCGACGCCATGTCGCTGCCCACGGCGTAGAGCCCGCAGAGCGGCTCTCCCATGCCGTCAAGCACGCGGGCGCGGGTATCGGTGGCAAGACCGCCGAAGGTGCCCAGCGATCCGGGCAGGATCTCGACCGCGTAGAACGGACCCTTCTCCAGCGGCGCAAGCGAGGTGTTGGGCCCGTGGTCCGGGTCGCCCTGAATCCGGTTGTAGATGCTCTCGCCGCGATGAAAATCGGGGTCGCGCCCCTGAACCGCGTGGCGGTTGAAGTTGGCGACGGTCTCCGCCAGCACCTCGGCGGGAATGTTACAGGCCCGCGCAAGGTCGGCCAGCGTGCGGCCGCGTTTCAGGTAGCCATTGCGCACCGCCGGCCCGACGGGGAAGGGAAAGGGCTTTGACCATCCCAGCCCCCAGCGCCGTTGCGCCCTGTGATCCGCGATCAGCCAGCACCGCGGCGCTTGTCCGCTTGGGGTTGCCTCGATCATTGCCCGGGTGAACCCGTGGTAGCTGTCGGCCTCCGAAACAAACCGCCGCCCCCGCGGGGTCACGGCGATGATGCCGGGCTTTGCGCGTTCGATCAGGTGCGGGAAGGTGTCGAAGCCGCCATTCCCGTTCGGAACACGCGACACAGGGGCGAGCGCAACGTTCCACTCCAGCGTGCCGTCAAGTTTTCCGCCGGCAGATTCGCCAAGGCTCAGCCCATCGCCCGTGTTGCCCTTGGGAGCGGCAGAGTGATGCCCTGCCGCGCCGCCGGCAGCGGACGCCAGCGCGTCCAGCCGGACCGGGTCATGCGGGAAACCGCCCGTGGCCAGCACCGCTCCCCGCGCGGCACGAACCTTAACCGGGCCGTCCGGCGTGTCGAGCATCGCGCCCACCACACGGCCATCCTCGCTCAGGAGCCGCTGTGCCGGAGCGCTCTCGACGAAGGTTACGCCGAGGTCGAGCGCGGAGCGGAGAAGGCGGGCAACGAGTGCGTTGCCGTTGCGAAGCTGCATGCCCCGCCGGTGCAGTGCGAGATCGCGGAGGTGGCGGGTGATCCTCCGGGTGGCGTAAAGAGCCGAAGCGGGCCGCCGGGTGGCGCGGAAGAACTCGTTCATGTCCGCCATGCCGCCGATGCCCATGCCCCAAAGACTGGCCACGCCGAGCGGTGGGCGCAGCTTCTTGATCCACTCGCCCAAGGCCCGCCCGTCATAAGGCGCAGCCGCAACAGATCGCCCGCCCTTCGCCGCGCCGGGCGTTTCATGAAAGTCGGGCACCCCGTTTCCGTCGACCCAGGCCACGGCCGTGTTCTTCTGGAAGAAATCCACCATCTCCGGGCCGTTCTCGAGGAACACCCGCAGGCGGGGGTCGCTCGAGCGATTGCCCAACTCGGAGCGGAGATATTCCAGCGGCTTTTCGATCGGCTCGTCGATGCCTGCCGCACGGGCGAGAGGGTTGCGCGGAATCCAAAGCCAACCCCCGGACCAGGCCGTGGTGCCGCCCAGCACCGGGGCCTTTTCCGCCACCACCACGCGCAGCCCGAAGTGCGCGGCCGTCACTGCGGTTGCCAGGCCGGCCGCACCGGATCCGATGACCAGCACATCGCAGTCGAGGGTGGTATGGGGAGATGGAGCCATCAGGCCGAGGCGCCGCGCAGATCCGCGAGCGAACTGGCAATGCCCTGCTCGATGGTCGTGACGGGTTGCGGCCCGAGCCATTCGGGCGCAGGCGTGTTGGCCAGCGTCTCTGGAATCCGCATCTTCGGGCCATCATATGTGATGCCATCCCAGCCAGTCTGCTGCTTCAACTCGGCAATGAACGCATCCATCTCGCGGGTGTCTCCGGCCATGGTCAGAATGCCGGCGCCGGTCATTTCGCCCGTCATGGCCGCGGCGAGTACGCGGGCGACGTCGTCGACATGAACAAACCCCACCCGACCCGAGAACCGGATCACCGCAGGCTCGCGCTTGACTGAAGCCGCAAGGGCCACCGAGGGGCCCGAGGCAATGCCGCTGCTGATGCCCGGCCCGTAAACGATGTAGGGCCGCAGCCCGAGGCTCGGCACGCCATGATCGGCCTCGTAGACCCGCGCAATGCCTTCCACGGCCAGCTTGGTGACACCGTAGATGCTCATCGGATGCGGGTTGTCTGCATCTTCGGGGCCGTAAACCCCGGCACTACTGAGGTAGGCAACCGGCAGCTTGCGGGCGCGCGCGGCCTCGAACACGTGCAGGCTGCCCAGCAGGTTGATGTCGAAGGCGCGCCGCGGATTGGCAGCACAGTCCACCGTCATGATCCCGGCGAGATGCACGACGCCATCGACCGCTTCCATTGCCGAGGCCACGCTGGCCGCATCGGTCACATCGCCCTCAACAGCCTCCCAACCTTCCGGAAGCGAGAAGGCGTGCAGTGCCTTCGGGAGATCCAGCAGGCAGGGTGTCACACCCTGCTCCGCCAGCTTGCGGGCCACGCGCTGCCCGATGAAACCGGTGCCTCCGGTCAGCAACACGCGGGTCATGGCTGATAGCCCCGGACACGCCTGCAACGCAGATTCGCAATGTGCATGAACTGTCTCCTCCCTGATCTTGGGTTCAGGTTCTGTCACAAAATGGAATGTCGTTCAATATTAAAAGTATCTTCCAAAACCGAGAGCGCCGTGGCAGGTTGCGCGCGATTTGACAGGACCGATCCCGGGCCGGCCATGCAGGCACCGGAGCGTTGGCGCTAGGAGGACCGCATGACAGACACCGCCGCACACGCCCCGCAACAACAGGGCGATTTCGACGAAGTAAC
Source organism: Oceanicola sp. 502str15 (assembly GCF_024105635.1). Lineage (NCBI taxonomy): Bacteria > Pseudomonadati > Pseudomonadota > Alphaproteobacteria > Rhodobacterales > Roseobacteraceae > Oceanicola > Oceanicola sp. 502str15. The sequence goes on along the minus strand of NZ_WYDQ01000001.1, from coordinate 3,458,009 downwards.
CGACCTGTTGGTGATCGGCGCAGGGGTTGGCGGCATGACCGCTGCACTCGTCGGCGCAATGCGCGGCCTCGAGGTGATTCTCTGCGAGAAGACCGGAATGGTGGGCGGCAACACCGCAACCTCCGGCGGCACCACATGGGTGCCGGGCACCGCGCTCAGCCGAGAGGCGGGCGCCCCCGACAGCACCGAGGACGCCGCCGATTTCCTGCGCCACATCGTCGGCAACCGGGGCGGCGATTCGCTGCGGGCGGCCTTTCTGGACTCCGGCCCGCGGGCGATTGCCGAGATCACCGAGAACTCCGAAGTCCGCTTCGCCGCCGCACCGGCGCACCCCGATTACCTCGACGGCCCGGGCTCTGCCTATGGTGGCCGGGCGCTTGGCCCGATGCCCTTCGACGGTCGGCGGCTCGGGAAGGACTTTGGCCGGGTACGCCCGCCGCGTGACGTGTTCATGGGGCTTGGCGGCATGATGGTGGCCCGAGGGGAGATCGACCCGCTGCTGAAACCCTTCGCGAGCCTCTCCAACCTGACCACCACGATGAAGGTCGTGGGCCGCTACGCCCGCGACCGGCTCGGCCACAGCCGGGGCACGCGTCTGCTGATGGGCAATGCCCTGGTGGGCCAGCTCTTTCTGAGCCTGCGGCAGCGCGAGGTGCCGATCCGGTTCGACAGCCCGCTGAAGACTTTGATCAGCGAAGGCGGAACGGTGGTGGGCGCCGTGATCGACACGGCAAATGGCCCGCGCCGGATCCGGGCCCGCAAGGGCGTGGTCCTCGCGACTGGCGGGATCGGCTGGAACAAGGAGCTGCGCGCGCGTTTCTTTCCGCCCGAAGTCTCCCCCGCCTCGCAGATGGATCCCTCGATCTCGGGCGACGGCATCTCGACTGCCGAGAGAGATCTTGGCGCGGCGGTCGACAGTGGTGGCGACAGCGCCGGCCTCTGGATGCCCTGCTCGATCCTGAAGAACGCCGACGGCACAACCTCGGTCTGGCCACATATCCTGCTCGACCGGGCCAAGCCCGGGCTGATCGCGGTCGGCGCCGACGGGCGCCGCTTTGTGAACGAGAGCCTCAGCTACCACGACTTCTGCATGGGAATGATCAACGCCGGGCAAAGCGCGGCATGGCTGGTCGTGGATTCCCGCTTCATCCGCCGCTATGGCCTCGGCCTGGTGCTACCGGGCGGGCGGGGGCTGCGGGGTCTGCTGCGCAAGGGCTACCTGACGGAAGCACCCTCGCTTGCCGATCTGGCCGAACGGATCGACATCGACCCCGCAAGCCTTGCGGAGAGTGTTGCCGCCAACAACCGCTATTCGGAAACCGGAACTGACGAGGACTTCGGCCGGGGCAGCTCGACCATGAGCCGGTTCAACGGCGATCCCGAACGCGGGCCAAATCCCTGTATCGGCCCCATAGCCGAGGGCCCTTTCTATGCGCTGAAGGTCGTGGCGATGGACCTCGCCGGGGCGGGCGGGCTCCAGACCGACGAAACCGGCACCGTCCTGCGACCCGACGGCAGCAAAATTTCCGGCCTCTATGCCTGCGGCAACGATGCGGCGACGATCTTTCGCGGCACCTACCCCGGGCCGGGCACAACCATCGGGCCTGCAATGGTGTTCGGCTGGCGGATCGCCAGCCATGCTGCGGGCACGCTCTGAGGCGGCTGGCCCGTTACTCGGCAGCTTTGGAGATCAGGCCGAGATTGTGGTGGAAGTATTTGAAGCCCAGCGCCGCATCGCCCAGTTCGGCGGCGGCCGCCTTCAGCATCTCTGCATGGGCGGCCATCCACTCCGGATCGAGCCGGGCGGTCGGCCCGGCGATGGAGAGGCACCCGACCACGGTTTCGCCACCCCGGTAGCGCACCGGAACGGCCATGGCGGCCATGCCCACGAGGTAGCTGTCGATCGCAACCGAGTAGCCACGCTCCCGCGTTTCGGCGAGGCGGGTCATCAACTCCGACAGAGTTTGCGGGGCCTTGCTGCCTGCGTTTTCGTCGGCACGAACCACGCCCTGACGGCTGACGCGCATCAGCGCCTCATCCTCGCTCATTGTCGATAGCCAGGCCTGTCCCCCGGCCGAACTGGCCAGATGCACAACGACGCCTTGCTCCTGCCCCGGGTCATAGCGAAGCCCGCGAGTACCACCCTGCGCCACGGCCACCCAGGTCAGGCAATCGTCATCGACGATGGAGAGCCGAATCAACTCGCCACTCTCGGCAGCAAGACGGTCGAGCACCGGCTGGGCCACGTCGGTGATGCCCGCTCGCCCCAGAAAGCCGAGCCCAAGGGCAGGCATGCGGATCGTCAGCCCGTAGTCTCCATGCGCCTGCGCCTGCCGCACGTAGCCCAGCCGGGTCAGTTCCTGCAGCGTACGGTGCACCCCGCTGGCGGGCTGTGCGGTCGCCTGTGCAATGGCAGAGACCGGCAGGCCTTCCGGGTGCTCCACAAGCAGTTCGATGATGGCGAAGGATTTTTCGAGAACGCTGCTCATGATTTTTCCGTTTTGGAATTTCATTCCATAATGGCAGCGCCGATGCTCCAAGGTCAACGGCGCTGCACGCAATTACCCCACGTGATCGGCCACCCGGCTCAGCTTGCCACTTTCGATGGAGGCGGCAATCGCCTGCATCACGGCAAGGTTCAGGCTGCCTTCGCGCGCGTCGATCACCGGCGCCTCCTGCCCGGCAATCACGCCGGCAAAATGCTCCAACTGCGCCACGAAGGGGTCGACATGATCATAGGTCACCGCCTCCGGCGCCATCCGCGTCGTCCACTCGCGCGACCCCTGATGTCGCCAGAGCTCCAGGCGCGGCAGCGTCAGCCCCGCCTCCGTGCCCGAGAACATGTGCGAAACGATATCGTGCTTTGGAAACCGCGGCGCATCACCCGAGCCGAGGTCCCAGCTCCAGGGGCCGCAGGCGGTGTCTGACAGCGCCAGGGTTGCCAAGGCACCGCTTTCGAAGCGGAAGATTACCGCCGCGGTATCCTCCACGGCCAGCCCCCGGATGCCCGAAGAGGAAAGCGCCATGACCTCGGCAATCTCTCCCACGGTAAATCGCAGCAGGTCGATCTCGTGGATTGCATTGATCAGCAGCGGCCCGCCAACACCGGGCGTGCGGCGCCACTCGGGATCGAAGTAGGCGGGCGGCTTCATCAGGTCATAGGTGATCGAGACCTTCGCCAGCCGCCCAAGCGTGCCCTCGGCGATCAGCTCCTTTGCCTTGCGAATGGCGCGGTGGTGGCGACGATGGTGGCCGACCAGCACCGGCGTGCGGGTTCGCGCGGAGATTTCGGCCAGCTCCATGCCCTCCGCGACCGTGTTGGCCACCGGCTTTTCCATGAGCACAGGGATGCCTGCCTCCAGAAAATCCCGCCCGATGGGCAGATGCAGCGCATTGGGCGCTGCAATGATGGCACCATCGGGCTTTTCGGTGGCGATCAGGGACTTGTGGTCGGCATGGCTCGATGTGCCGTGGCGCGTGGCAATCTCGCCCGCGCCCGGTGCCGGGTCCGCAATGCCGGCCAGCGTGAAACCCTCATGCCGGGCGATGGTTTCGATGTGGGTGATACCTATCGCCCCGCTTCCGATGACGCAGATCTTCATGGCCGTCTCTCCCTCCCCTGTCAGTATGTCGCGCGCCCGCCGGAGGCGTCGAAAGTCGCCCCGGTGGTGAAGGAGCAGCGATCAGATGCCAGCCAGATGGCCAGCTCCGCAATCTCGGCGGGCTTCCCGGCACGCCCCATCGGCACCTTGGCCAGCACGGCCGCCCGCTGCTCTTCGGGCATCTGGAAAATCAGCTCGGTCTCGATGATCGCCGGTGCGATGCAGTTGACCAGCACCCCTGAGGTGGCCAGCTCCTTGCCCTGCGATTTCGTGAGCCCGATCATCGCAGCCTTGGAGGCCGAATAGGCCGACTGGTTCGCGTTGCCCTCCTTGCCCGCAATCGAAGCGAGGTTGACGATGCGCCCGTATCCGGCTTCGCGCATATGCCCGGCGACGGCACGGCTGGTCAGGAAGGCACTGGTCAGGTTGATTGCGAAGACACGTTGCCAGTCAGCCAGAGCATAGCGTTCTACCGGGGCTGTGGGCCCCGTGATTCCCGCGCAATTGACGAGGCTATGGATCTTCCCGAACCGCGAGACCGTTTCGTCGAAGGCGGCCTGCACAGCCTCCTCAGACGTGAGGTCGCAGGCAATGGCGTGCTGCCCCTCTCGCTGGGCACCGGGGCTCAGATCCCAGATCATTACGGTCGCGCCATTGGCAACGGCCTTCTCGGCAATCGCCTGACCGATGCCTCCATGGCCCCCGCCGATCACCATGACGGTGCCGGAAAGCATGGCTGTGCTCATGTGCGTATTTCCCTTTCTGGAGGTATTGAAATGTAGGCTGCTGCGGCCCGCCGGTTTGCGCGGCGCTCCTGCCACCACAGGAAAATTCCGCTCGACACAAGGATCACCGTGCCAAGGGTCAGCCGGGTCGACAACGTATCCCCGAACCAGAAGACGGTGATGAGAGCGGCCCCCAGCACCTGGCTGTAGAGAAAGGGCGTCAGGGTCGACGCTCTAGCGCGCGCATAGGCGGCCAAGAGGGCACTGTGACCGAGGGCGCCGAAGCCGCCGATCGCCAGCATCAAGCCGAGATCATGCAGCGAAGGGCGGACCCAGAAGAGGGGCAGGGCCAGCGTCAGGGCAAGGGCACCGATGGCGGTGGTGGCGAACTGGGTGCATCCGCGCTCCTCGTCGGTCGAGAGGATGCGGGTCAGAATCAGGAAGACCGACATGCAGAAGGCAACGCCCAACGGCAACAGAACCTCCGGCGTCAGGATCCTGCCAAGGTCCGGGTCTATCACGATGACGGTCCCGGCGAATCCCCCTCCCACAGCAACCCAATGGCGCGATGTGGGACGTTCGCCGAGAAAGAGCGCAGCCCAGATCACCACGAGAATCGGCGAGAGAAACTGGATCGTCGTGGCATTCGCAAGGGAGGTGAGGACGACGGAAGTATACATCATCAGCGTCGTCACCAGCAGGATCAGCCCGCGCAGCAACTGGAGCCCGGGTCTCCGCGTCTGCACCAACCGCCAGCCGTAGCGGCGGCTCAAAAACCCGACGACGAACAGCGTGTGAAAGACGTAACGCGCCCAGGCCGCCTGCCAGACACTGGCATGATCCGAAAGGATTTTTCCGACCGCATCGGTGGCAGCCAGCAGGACACCAGCCAGGATCGTCAGGCAGATCGCAGCTGCCAGGCTCCGCGGTGCCAATGTCTCTGTAGCTGTCATTCCTCACTCCCTGCTGTCGTACTGATATGAAATACTATTGTGGAATGCTATTCAAAAATAGCTTGCGATACCGAATATCCTGTGCTTCCTATCTAGCCGTCACGCAGAGCCGGGCCCGGGAGGGGTTCGGCGCGAAAATGAGTGCCGGAGGTGGGTGCGTCAGCGCGCACGGCACAGGGAGGGCAAAATGCTCAACAAGCGAACTTTCTTGAATTCGGCACTCGCTGCGGCGGTGCTGGCCGGCTCGTTTCTGGCACCGGCGCCGGTGGTGGCGCAGGACACCATCACCTGGAAGGCCGTCACGCTTCATCGCAACGGCGAGAGCTACAAGAAGTGGCTCTGGTTCCAGGAAGAAGCCGCCAAGCGGACCGACGGACGGCTTCAGGTCGAAATCCTGACCTTCCCCGAAGTGGGCCTGACGGGCACCGACGTGCTCCGCGTCATGGAAAGCGGCCTCATCAGCATCGCCGAAGTTTCCACCGGCTACGTATCAGGGGACTTTCCGCTGATCGAAGGCACCGACCTGCCCGGCATGGTCGGCTCCATCGACCAGTCGCGCGAGGTCTACGACGCCTGGTTCGACGAGGTCGTGCTGCCAAACAGCGACGCCATGGGCGGTAAGGTCTTCTCGACCTTCGTCTGGGGCTCGATCTACCTCTTCACCGCCGAACCGATCACGACCGCAGCCGACTTCAAGGGCCTCAAGATCCGGGTCTTCGCACCCGCCCAGGCGCGCATGGTCGAGGAACTCGGCGGCGAGCCGATCTCGATGCCGATTTCCGAGGTCTACTCGGCGCTTCAGCGCGGAGTCATCGACGGCATGATCACCGGCGCCGACCAGATCAAGCCGATGTCGGCCTGGGAGGTGACGCCCAACATCACCGATATCGGCATCGCTCCGCTCGGCGCCTATATCGTGATCTCGCAGAAGGCCTGGGACGGACTGCCCGAAGACATCCAGCAGATCCTCACCGACATGCAGGACGAGTTCACCGACGTCGGCTGGTCCACCGGCACCGAGAACACCAAGATCGGCCTCGAAATCGGCCGCGAACACGGCATGTCGATCAGCATCCCCGCCTCGCCCGAGCTTCAGGACGAGATGCGCGCGGTGGCGGTCAGCGACATCGCACCCTGGTGGAAAGAACGCGTGGGCGCCGAGGGCGCAGCCAAGTTCGACGAGATCATTCTCCCGATCGTCGAAAAGGCAGCGGCGGAGTAACCGCCGACGCACCTGTCCCGGTGGCACGGCCCCTCGATGGGGCCCGCCCGACCACCGGGAACCGGCGCGGCCCGGCTTCTCCCCGATTGCCGGACCGCGCCGACTTCCTCCGCCAAAGGGCGGCACCAGCCTTTCATCTCCAGACCGAGGGACACCCGTTGCAAACCCATTCCCGAAACCTGCTGGCGCTGTGCAACAGGGTCACCACCGCGATGGCCTGGCTCAGCGGGCTGCTGTTCCTCATCATGGCGCTCTACATGACGGCCGATGTAACCAGCCGCTCGCTCGGCGGCCCGTTCACCGGGGTTGCCGATACCTTCGCGGCCTTCACCCTCGCTCTGGGGGGCACATGGGCACTGGCACGCGCGCTTTCCGATGGCAGCCATGTGCGGATTGACCTGTTCCTGCCGCTCTACAGCACGCGCATCAAGGGCTACCTCTACACATGGTCGATGCTCATGGCCGCGCTCTTCGGCGCGGTGCTGGCCTGGCAGGCCTGGGTGCTGGTCGACAAGTCGGCCGCACGTGACGCGCTGGTGCCGCAATCGCTGGTGGATGTTCCGCTGGCCATTCCGCAGGCCTTCGCCGCGGTGGGCTACTCGATGTTCACCCTGCAGGCCGTGGTGATGACCCTCGTAGCCATCACACTTCTCTTCACCGACCACGGCGACCTGATCGAAGACCTTGAGCGCCATGAGGCAGGGCCCCAGATATGAACACCGTAATCATCACCATCATCGTTCTGCTCTTCATCGGCTTCGCGCTCGGCATGCACGTGGCGATTGCCCTCGGCATGACGGCCCTCGTCACCGGCATGGTCTTCATCGGCCCGATCTGGGACTTTTTCGGACAGATCCCGTGGAACACCACCAGCGGGGCCACGCTCATCGTGGTGCCGCTGTTCATCCTGATGGGCGAACTGCTCCTGCGCAGCGGCATCACCGAAGACCTCTACACCGCCTTCGCCAAATGGATGGACAGAATGCCCGGCGGCCTCCTGCACACCAACATCGCAGCCAGTGGCGTGTTCTCGGCCATCAGCGGCTCCAGCGTGGCCACCGCCGTCACCATCGGCGGCGTGGCCCTGCCCTCGCTGAAACGGCGCAACTACAACGAGCGCATCTCGCTCGGCTCGCTGGCGGCGGGGGGCACGCTCGGCATCCTGCTTCCGCCCAGTATCATCCTCATCGTCTACGGCCTCATGGCCGAGGTCTCCATCGGCCGGCTCTACATTGCTGCGATCGTGCCGGGCCTCATCATGATGGCCGCCTTCATCGCCGTCATTGCCGTCCGGGTCTTTCTGCGCCCCGACATGGCCCCGCGGGAGGGCGCGCAAAGCTACAGTCTCGGCGAGAAGATTGCGGGCCTCGTCAACGTGCTGCCCGCAATGGCGCTGATCCTGCTCGTGCTCGGCACCATCTACGGCGGCATCGCCACCGCAATCGAAGCCTCCGCCTTCGGCGTCACCGGCGCGCTTCTGATCGCCCTGCTCAAGCGGCGGGTGAACCTCGACATGCTGTCGAAGTGCTTCGTCACAACGGCCAGCACCACCGGCATGGTGATGCTGATCCTCATCGCGGCCTTTCTCCTCCAGTTCGTCCTGGCCTTCACCGGGATCCCGGCGGCGATCACCCGCTACGTCGTGAGCCTCGGGCTTTCCGAGCTGGAACTCGTTCTCCTGCTCTGCGTGATCTACCTCGTCTTGGGGATGTTCATGGAGAGCATGGCCATGATGGTCACAACCCTGCCGCTGATCCTGCCGCTGCTGAACTCGATGGGCGTCGACCTGGTGTGGTTCGGAGTGATCCTGGTGATCATGATCGAGGTCTCGCTGATCACGCCACCGGTCGGGATGAATCTCTTCGTGCTGCAATCGCTGCGCCGCCGCCTCGCTGGCCCGGGGGGCACCGGCTCGATCGTCGACCTCTACGTCGGGGCCTTCCCCTTTGTCTTTGCCATGCTCGCGGTCCTGCTGATGGTGATCCTGCTGCCGGACCTGGCGATGTTCCTCGTCGAAACCATGCGCGGCACCGGCTGAGGGCACCAACCCAAAGAGGGAATAGAGAATGGCAGAGCTGATCTACGAGTTTCGCAGCTACCGGCTGCTGCCCGGCAAGGCGCCCCACTACCTCGGGCTGCTGCGTCAGCACGGTGCGGCAGTGGTCAGTCGGCACCTGCCGATGCTGGGCTTCTGGATGACCGAGACCGGGCGTCTGAACACCCTGCATCACCTATGGGCCTACGCCGACATGGGCGAGCGCGCAGCCTGTCGCGCAGCCCTGATGGCCGATACCCGCTGGACAAAGGGCTTCGTGCCCGAGGCCTTTCCGCTGATCCAGGCGCAGGAAAGCCGGCTGATGCAGCTTGAAACCGGCTCGGCCCTGCTTTCCGAAGCCACGGCGCGCCGCAAGGAGCCGGTGAGCGTCGAGCCAGCCGACGGCCCGGTGGTCACCGAGGCGCTGCACGGCGTCAGCTTCGGCGGCAACGCCGCCCAGCCGGAAGGTCATATCGGCAGTTTTATAACCGTCTCAGGCGAGGCGCCGGGCACGCGGGTTTCGCTCTTTTCCTGTGACGGAACCACGCTACCAGCCCCGTCTGGAGCGCCCTCTCGCCAAGAGCTGATGCGCCCCGCCAGCTTCTCCCCCCTTCGCTAGAATGGAGCCCCCCGACATGGATCATCGCACCGCCATCATCACCGGCGCGGCAGACGGAATCGGCTGGGCAATGGCGCAGGTCTTTGCGCGTGCCGGCCATGCCGTGCTGCTGGCGGATCTCGACGGCGAAAAGGCCGCCGCCCGCGCCGCCGAGCTGGGCCCGCGCCACCTGTCCGCCGCCGCCGATGTAACCTCCGAAGACGACGTGACCGCTCTCGCGGCTCTGGCCGCAGAGAGCTTCGGTGGCTGCGACGTTCTGGTGAACAACGCCGGCATCGCCGACCGCCACCTGCCGACACTCGAGCAGGACATGGCCCATTTTTCCCGCGTGCTCGACGTGCACCTCAAAGGCACGTTTCTCGTGAGCAGGGCCATCGGAGCGGGCATGCTGAAGGTGGGAACCGGCGCAATCGTCAACATCGGCTCTATCGCCGGGGTGGCGGGCATGCCCCGCCGCAACGCCTACGGTGCCGCCAAGGCCGGCATCGTCGCGATGACCCGCTCCATGGCCTGCGAATGGGCCGGGCAGGGCGTGCGGGTCAACGCGATCATTCCGGGCTACGTGGAGACCGACCTTGTTGCGACGCTCATCGCCGACGGAAAGCTCGACGCCACCCGCCTGCGCCGCCGGATCCCCATGGGCACTCTCGCCCGCCCCGAGGATATCGCCGAGGCCGCGCTCTTTCTTGCCTCCCCGCAGGCACGGTATATTACCGGAACCACGTTGAACGTTGATGGCGGCTGGAGCGCGTTCGGAGATTCCGGAGATGCCAGCCCCGGCTGAGTTGGTCCCGGGGGCCAGCAGGAAAGGACATGTATGAGTTCCGTTGTCGATCGTACCTTCGCCATCCTGGAGTTGCTGAGCACGGTGCCCGACGGGCTCTCGGTGAAGGCGATCGCCGAGCATCTCGACATGCCCCCCAGCGGCACCCACCGGTTGCTCGGTCAACTGGTGCAGACCGGCTATGTCTCACAGGACCGCGTGCAGGGCGACTACGGGCTGACGATGAGAGCCGCGGCCATCGGCATGAGCTTTCTTCGGCGCAGCAAGGTGGTCGAGATCACCCAACCCATTCTCGACAGCATCGCCCAGGAGGCGCATGAGCTGGTTCGCCTGAGCGTCCTTGAGAACGACGGCCTGATCTGGATCGGCGTGGCCCAGGGCGCGACCGTGGGGCTGCGCTACGACCCGGGCGAAGATCAGGGCCAGATTGCGCACCTTGCCTCTTCGGCCAGCGGGCTGGCCTGGCTCTCGACGCTCGATGACGACGCTGCCCTGATGCGGGCGGCGCGGGCGGGCTTTCAAACCGAAACCAGCGGCCCGAATGCGCCGCGCGGTGCCGCCGAACTGCTCGAGCGTCTCGGCGAGACACGGGCACGCGGCTATTCCATCGTGATCGAAAGCTTCATGGCCGGGATGAACGCAATGGCCGCCCCGATCCGCCACCCCGACAATGGTCAGGGGATCGGCACGATCAGCATAAGCGGACCCAGCGTGCGCTTTTTCCAAAGTACGATGGAGGCCCTCGGCCCGCGCCTGATGAGCGCGGCGGAGGATCTCGGGAAAATGGCCTATGCCTCGCAATTCTTCCGCCGGGCGCTCTCGTCACAAGCGGACTAAGGCGGACAAAACGCGATTGGATCCGGCGCAGAAACTCCGGGCCGAGCGAGCGGCCCGGAGCGGTTTGCCTTCAACGGCTCAGTGCAGCGCCACGATCCGCGAGGGCCCGCCTGACGCTCCGGCAACTTTCGGCGCGCCAACCAAAATGTACGCCCCCGACGCGGCGATCTCATCCATGCCGGTCAGGCATTCCACGCCCCAGCGCCCGGACCCGAGCCACTCGTAGTGCACCGGAAACTCGCCCGAAGCGATGCCCCGGTCGAGCGAGAGCGTGTCCACCGCGATTCCCTTGACCGAACGCTCCTCGATCAGCAGTCGGGCGGCCTCGGGGTGGAAGCCCGGCGTGTGGTTCTTGCCCTCCCCGTCGAGCCCGGTGAAGCGTTCGGTCTTCAGGTGCGCCGACCAGCCGGAATTCATGGCAACGCAGGCACCCTCCGGAATCTCGCCGTGCTCGGCTTCCCAGGCCGCAATGTCATCCGGCGTCAGGTAGGCATCGGCATCCTCCGCGGCCTTCTGGCGGATGTCGATGATCACCAGCGGACAGAGCAGGTCGCCAATCGGGATCAGGTCCGCCGAGTTGCCATCCTCGGAAAAGTGGATCGGCGCGTCGATATGGGTGCCAGTGTGCTCCATCAGGGTCCAGCGGTTGAGATTCACCCGGTCCTTCTCCCAGGTCACCGGATGCTCCATCTCAAACCACTTCTCGCCCGAGAAGGTTGGGAAGCCCTCGTAAAGCGTGTGGGTCATGTCGGTGACGCTGCTGAAACTGAGCGGCCCGGTGGCGGCACTGGCGCGCGACGCGCTGCCAAGCAGCCCGCCGGCGCCGGCCAGCGAGGCCACGCCAAGCGTGAACCCGGCCTTCAGCACACCGCGGCGCGTGGCTTTTTCACAGATCGAATGCAAACAGTTCGGTGGGCACATGGGTACTATCCTTCTGTTGATCAAATCAGATCCACGGCACCAGCGCCGTGAAACAAAAAGCCCGCAGCCGAAGGTCGGCTGCGGGCGGGGAGAAACCGTTCTTGGGCGGGTCTCCTCAGAGACCGTTGATCGCGTCGATCATGCCCTCGGGCCAGGACTGCGACATCGTCGAGTTCAGATACTGCTCCTGCGCGTAGGCCTGAAAGGCCGCCACATCGGGGGTGTAGACCTTGAGCCCCTCGCCCTCGAAAAAGGCGATCAGCTCGGCCTCCTGGTTCAGGTACTGCTCGTCAGACCAGGCCACGGCGTTCTCGGCAGCAGAACGCATCCGCTCCTGCTGCTCGGGTGTCAGCGCGTCAAACACCTTGGACGACACGATGATGAGGCCGATGCCCACGTTGTGGCCGGTCAGCACGATCTGGTCGGTCACTTCGTAGAACTTCATTTCCTTGTCGTTCGGCAGCGGGTTGTCCTGCCCGTCGACCACGCCCGATTGCAGCGCGGTGTAAAGCTCCGAGTAGGGCACCGGCACCGGGTTGGCGCCGAGCGACTTGCCGAGGAACTGCCAGCTTTCGCCACCGGGCATCCGCAGCTTGACCCCCGACATGTCGGCAGGCGTCATGATCTCCTTGTCACCGCGCAGGTTGACCTGGCGGGTGCCGTAATAGAGCCCGGTCAGGATCTCGACCCCGAGCTTGTCGCGGCCAATCTGACGGAGCTGCTCGCCGACCTCGGACTGGAACACCGCCTTGAGGTGGGCCTGGTCACGGATCACGTAGGCCGCGCCGAGAATGTCGAACTCGGGCGCCTGCTGCGCGAGGTCCGAAGGCGGCAGGCTGGCCATCTGGATATTGCCGCGCTGGATGCCCGTGAGCTCGGTGCCCTGCTTCATCAGGGTCGCGCCGTAGAAGGGCTGGAAGTCGAACTCCTCACCGATCTCCTTGGCGAAGATGTCGACAAGCGCCACGTTGCGCGGGGCCTGCTGCGGGTTCACATCGGAGAAGATCAACTCGATCTTGTCCTGGGCCTGCGCCCCACCGGTGAGCATGGCCACCGCGAGCGCGGCGGATGCGAAGGTCTTTATCTTGTGATGGATCATGTAATCCTCCCTTGGTTTTCTTCAGATGTTGAACAGGTTTTCGGGCACCCCCTGCCCTGCCCCCTCGATGGCAAAGACGCTTCCGGCCAACGGCTCGGCAGCGAGTTGCTCGGGCGAGAGGAACTTGAAGGCAGAGGTGACGAAGAGTGTTTTCAGATCGGCCCCGCCGAAGCAGAGGCAGGTCGGGTTGGTCACGGGCAGGGCGATCTCGCGGTCGATCCGGCCATCCGGGGCGTAGCGCACCACCCGGCCACCGCCGAAGAAGGCCTGCCAGAGGCAGCCATCGGCATCGACGCATGCGCCGTCTGGCCGGTCACCCGTGGCCGAGTAGTCGGCAAACACCTCGCGTCCGGTGATCGCCTCGCCGGCCTCGTCGAGGGTGAGGCGGAAGGTGGTGTAGCGGCGGGTATCGGTAAAATACATGTGCCGCCCGTCCGGATCGAAGGCGATGCCGTTCGACACCACCACGTCGTCCAGCATTCGGGTCATGGTGCCGTCCGCGTCCACCCGGTAGAGCGCGCCCAAACCGTCCTTCAGCCCATTGTCCATGGTGCCGATCCAGAGCCGCCCGCGGGCATCGACGCGCCCGTCGTTGAGGCGGGTTGCGGGCATCGCCTCGTCCGGCGTGGCGGCAAAGGGCGTGGCGGCTCCGCTCTCGGGGTCCAGTGCCACGAGAGCGAGATCGCGCGCGCCCATCAAGCCCCCGGAACGGGTGAGCGCAAGCGAGCCGAAGTAGGTGCCGGGCTGCTCTCGGGCCTCCGCACGCCCGGTCGCCGGATTGAGCTGCCACAGGGTCGGCTGCTCGATGTCGATCCACCAGAGCAGACCGCGCGCCGCGTCCCACAGCGGGGTTTCCCCGAGCTGGGCAGCGACCTTCTGAACACAGTGGATGGTGGGCGTCATTGCCGTCACCCCTTGTAGCCCAGCAGGCGCGGCAGCCAGAGCACGAAGTCAGGCACGAAGGTGATGATCATCAGCGCCACGACGAGGGCCACGAGAAACGGCGCCAGATCGCGCACGATCCGGGTGAGCGGCTGCTTGGTGATCGACGACACGATGAACAGCAAAAGCCCGTAGGGCGGCGTAACCAGCCCGAGCATGGCGTTGACCACACAGATCACCCCGAAGTGCACCAGGTCGATCCCGAGCGCCTGAGCGGTGGGGATGAAGATCGGCACGATGATCAGCAGGATCGCGCCCGACTCCAGGATACAGCCCAGCACGAGGAACAGCGCGTTGATCGCCAGAAGGAAGCCGATCCGCGACAGCTCGTATTGCCCGAGGAAGGCCGCAAGCGAATCCGGCACGTTCTCGCGGGTCACGACATACTGGAAGGTCAGCGCCCCGGCGATCAGGATGCCCACGGTTGCGGTGGAGCGGGCCGAGGCCAGCAGCGTCTGGTAGAACTGGCCGACCCTCACCGAGCGGTAGAACACCACCGAGATCAGCAGCGCGTAGAAGGCCGCAACGGCGGCCGCCTCGGTGGGCGTCATCACCCCGCCGTAGATGCCGCCCAGCAGGATCACCGGCAGCAGCAGCGCCGGGATGGCGCGGAAGGTCACGCCGGGCATCTCGCGCAGCGGCACCACCTCGTCGACCGAGAAGTTGCGGCGATGCGCGATGACCGCGTTCATGATCATCAGCACGAGGCCCATAAGCAGCCCCGGCGCCATGCCTGCGGCAAAGAGGTAGCCAACGGACTGATCGGAAACCAGCGCATAGAGCACCATCGGGATCGAGGGCGGAATGATCGGCCCGATGGTGGCGGAGGCGGCAGTAATGGCGGCGGCATAGGAGGGCGTGTACTTCCCGTCCTTCGTCATCATGTTGATGATGATCTTGCCCATGCCCACCGCATCGGCGACCGCCGAGCCGGACATGCCGGAGAAAATCAGCGACGACACCACGTTGACGTGGCCAAGCCCGCCCTTGAACCGCCCGACCAGCGCCTGCGAAAACTGCAACAATCGGTCGGCCAGCGAACCGATATTCATGATGTCGGCGGCAAGGATGAAGAGCGGAATCGCCAGCAGCGTGTAGCTGTTGAACAGGCCCTGCAGCAGCGTCTCGGAGGCGATCGAGGGGTCGAACCCCTTCAGCATCAGGTAGACCGAAGAGCCGCAGATCATCGCGAGGCCCATCGAGAGGCCGCCGAAGGCAAGAACCGCGATCAGCAGGATGGAAATCAGGAAGGGGTCATTCATAGTCGTGGCTTCCCGCCGATTGGGGCGTGTTCCAGCCGGGGCCGGTGCCGGTGATGCCGCGCCAGATGCTGATGAAGCAGCGCAGGATCACGGAGAGTGCGAAGGGGACGTAGATGGCGAAGACCCAGTCGAAACGGATCTTCATGTAGGCGGTCTTCTCGATCGCCATGAAGGAGACGTAGTCCCAGACGTTCGGCAGGGTCCATATGAAGATGCCCGCGCAGATCGCGCCGGTGATCACGTCAAGCGCCCGGCGCCCGCCTCGGGGCAGCAGGTTGTACAGGATGTCGAGCCGGATCACTTCGGATTCCCGCACCACGAAGGCGTATCCGAACAGGATGCCCCAGAGCCACGCGATGGAGACAAACTCCACCGTCCAGCCCAGCGGCAGGTTCAACAGGTAGCGAAAGACGATCTGGATCAGGAAGCTCACGAAGAGCGCCCCGAGGATCAGCGCGAGTATGTTCTCGGCTCGCGCGCCGAGCCATTGGATTGGTTTTCGCAGACGGTCCATCCTGCCCCCGGTTGTCTCTTTGGTCGGAGACCGGCCAATCTGGCCGGCCTCCCTGTTGGTGGCTCAGAGGCCGTTGATCTGATCGAGCAGCCCTTCGGGCCAATCGGCAGAGAACTTGGAGTTCTTGAACGCCTCGAGCACGTGGGTGCGGAAGGCTTCCTTGTCGGGCTCGTAAACCTCGAGACCCTGCTCCTCGAAGAAGGCCACCAGCTCGGCCTCCTGCGCAATCGTGTCGGCGTCGAGCGCTTTCTGGAACTCCAGAGAGCATTCCTGCACCTTGGCCTGCTGCTCCTCGTTCATCGAATCCCACTTCTTCCGCGAGATCGAGAACACGTTGGTCGCGATCAGGTGGCCGGTGAGGATGATCTGGTCGGTCACCTCGTAGAACTTCATCTGCTTGTCGGCAGGCAGCGGGTTGTCCTGCCCGTCCACGGCGCCGGTCTGAAGCGCGGTATAGACCTCGGTGAAGGCCATCGGCGTCGGGTTGGCGCCCAGCGCCTCGCCAACGAACTGCCAGCCCTCGCCGCCCGGCATCCGCAGCTTGATCCCTTCCAGATCGGCCGGGACCATCACCTTGCGGTCGCCCCGGATGTTCACGTGGCGGGTGCCGATATAGGGCCAGGACAGCAGCTTGATGTCGGTGGCCTCTTCCATCTTGGCGTAAAGATCGTGAAGCACGTCGCTCTCATAGACCGCACGCATGTGGTCGTAGTCGCGGAACAGGTAGGCTGTGCCGAGGATCGAGGCTTCGGGCACCTGGTTGTAGAAATCGAAGATCGCCAGAGCGCCCATGTCGAGGTTGCCGCGCTGCATGGCGGTCAGTTCGGTGCCTTGCTTGAACAGCGTCGCGCCGAAATAGGGTTTGAACTCGAACCCGTCACCGAGGCAGCCCGAGAAGGTCTCCCGCAGAATGCGCGACCGGCGGTCGGTGTCCTGCACGGTGTCGGAATAGATCAGCTCGACCTTGTCCTGCGCCAGAGCCATATCGGCCCCTCCGCCAAGGCCGGCTCCAAAGCCGACGGCGGCCAGTATCGCCAGTTTGAGGGTAGTCTTCATCCTAAGCTCCTCCCAGGTGCTCATGTCGCGGGCGCAGCCCGCCTTCAGGTGAACGAGTCGAATGCCTCCCGCATCCGCTCGATATCGGGCGTCATGCCCGTGAAGAGATGAAAGGCCCGGACGGCCTGGTAGAGCGCCATCCCGGAGCCGGGCAAAACCGCGCAGCCCAAGGCCCGCGCCGTGGCGAGCAACTCGGTTTCGAGCGGGAAATAGACAATATCCGCAACCCAGTGATCGGGCCGCAGCGCGGCGGCTGGCAGCGGCAGGCCCGGCGCCTTGGCCATACCCACGGGTGTTGCGTTGACGATACCTTGGGCAACCTCTGCGGCCGCCGTCGCGTCTGCCACCGCGATGGCCCGGCCGGCGCCGTAGTGGCGGCAAAGATCCTGCGCCAGCGCGTCCGCCGAAGCGGCGTCTACGTCGCGGATCATCAACTGTTCCACGCCGTTGTCGAAAAGCGCATGGGCCACAGCCCCGCCCGCCCCGCCGGCGCCGATCAGGAGCACCCGGTCGCGGAGCGCCTCGGGCAATCCGCGACGCAGACCTTCGGAAAAGCCCCAATGATCGGTGTTGTCGCCAATCCGGCGACCCTCGCGCAGCAGCACGGTGTTGATCGCGCCAACCTTGCGGGCAGCCTCCGAGACTTCGTCCATCAGCGGAAGCACATCGCGTTTGAACGGGTAAGTCACGTTGAGGCCGTCGAAGCCCTCGGCCTCCAGCAGGTCCAGCGTTTCGGCCATATCCGCGGGCAAGGTGCGCGCGTCGCTGTCGATCAGGTCGTAGCGGTAACCCAGCCCGGCAGCCTCCGCCGCGGCCATGTGCATCCGCGGTGTCCGCGACCCGCCGATGCCCCGCCCAAGAAGCCCGATACGGTGCGACCCGAGCGCGCCCGGAAGACGTTGTGCTGAGGTGGCGCTTGCCAAGTTCGTGATTCCTCCCCGGGGCTCTCGTGCCCCCTTGACGCGACATTGTTCGCTACGGTTAATTATGTCAATACTATGTTCGCCAAGGTTAAGAGCGGGCCGTCCGAAAGTCGTGATCCGGAATGGCGCATTCAGCCTTGCCGCGTGATCGGCTAGACCGGGGCCGGAAGCGGACATGGCTGGAGGGGGACGATGGGAGAAATTTCGACCACAGAGGACGCGGGCGGACCGCAGCGGCGCGGCTGGAAGCAGGATCCGGACGCGGTGCGCCGCAACATCGTGCAGGTGGCCCGCGGCGTGTTTGCACGGCAGGGCCTTTCGGGCGCGCGCGTCGAGGAGATCGCCGCCAGCACCCGCACGTCCAAGCGCATGATCTACTACTACTTCGGCGACAAGGAAGGCCTCTACCGGGCCGTGCTGGAAGACGCCTACGGGCGGATGCGCGGCGACGAGGCCGCGCTCGACCTGCGCGCGGTTCACCCCGTGGCCGCTCTGCGCCAGCTGGCCGAGTTCACCTTCGAGCACCACCGCCGCGACCCCGATTTCGTGCGGCTGGTGATGATCGAGAATATCCACGAAGGCGCGCACATGTCGTCCTCCGACAGCATGACGGGGCAGAACAGCTCGGTCATCCTGCTGCTCGAAGACATCTACCAGCGCGGCTGCGAAGCCGGACTCTTCCGGAGCGGCCTCACGGCCCTCGAGCTGCACTGGCACATCTCGGCCCTGTCGATCTTCAACATCGCCAACCGCGCAACCTTCTCGCGCATCTTCGGCGACGCGCTGTTCACCGAACGCGGCCAGCGGATGCTGAGCCGGCATGTGGGCGACATGATCCTCGGCCTGGTGATGAAGCCCGGCCTCTCGTCCGAGACAGACCCGCAACGCCCCAAGGAGGAGGCACGCATGATCAACCCCGACATCTTCCGGTTTCTCGACGTATGGGACGCCAAATGGGCCACGCTGGCCCCCGAGGCCGACGCGGCGGCGCGGCGCACCCATTTCGAGAGCATCGCCCGCGACATGCGCCTGCCCACTCCGCCCGAAGTGGAAACCGACGATGAGCACTGGATCGACAGCAGCGGCGGCCCGGTGCGGGTGCGGGTGTTCCGCCACGCGGCGGGCGGCACCCAGCCTGCGCTCATCTACATGCACGGCGGCGGCTGGATGCAGGGCAGCCCCGAAACCCATTGGGACATCACCGCCCGGCTTGCGGCCTGGACCCGCTGCACGGTGATTTCGGTCGATTACGCGCTGGCGCCCGAGCATCCGTTCCCGGCGGCCTACGAGCAGGTGCTCTCGGTGGCCAAATGGGCGCATGCCGAGGCCGAGGCGCTGCGCATCGACCCGGCCCGCATCGCAATCGGCGGCGACAGCGCGGGCGGCAACCTCGCTGCCGCGGTGGCCCTCACCTGCCGCGACGAGAGCGTGCCGCTCAGCGCGCAACTGCTGATCTACCCCGCCTGCGACTTCGACCAGTCCCGCCCGTCCTATGCCGAGAACGCCGAGGGCCCGCTGCTGAAGGTGGCCGGCATGAAGGCAACCCACGCGCTCTACTCCCCCGACGAGGCGCAATTGTCCCGCGACCCGCGCCTTGCCCCGCTGGTGGCCGAAAGCCACGCCAACCTGCCGCCCACCTACATCGCCGTGGCCCAGAACGATCCGCTGCGCGACAGCGGCCTCGCCTATGCCGAGGCCCTCGAGGCGGCGGGCGTGGAGGTTGAGCTGGATCGCGGCGAAGGGCTGATCCACGGCTACCTCCGCGCCATGGAATATTGCGAGGACAGCGAGGCCAAACTGCGGGCCATGGCCACCTGGCTCCAGCAGGCGCAGGGCTGAAAACGCGGCCGGGCACCCGTCTCGGGTGTCCGGCCGGGGCCGGAAATCGGGGTTTGCGTCATGCAGAATCCTTTCGTATGAATCAAATATCACCTACGATTCCATTTTCGTAGGACATTTTTGGGAGGACCACTTGATGAAGATCACACGCAGGCTGGCGCTCGGCGCCGCAGCCGCCGCCCTGGCGCTGGCCCCGCTCACTGCCCCGGCACAGGACGTGCCCGAGCTCACCTTCTCCGCCGTGTTCACACAGAACGACATTCGCGCGGAGATGATGGAGAAGCTGAAGACGTCGGTCGCCGACATGGCCGATCTGCAGCTCTACTATGGCGGTACGCTCTTTGCGCAGGGCACCGAACTTGTCGCAATCCAGCGCGGCAACCTGTCGATGAGCAACGTCGCCCCGCAGGACATTGCCAAGCAGATCCCCGCCTTCTCCATTCTCACCGCGGCCTACCTGTTCCGCGACGCCGACCACCTGAAAACCTTCTTCGCCAGCGAAGCCGGTGCCGAGATGGTGCAGATGGCCGAGGAACAGCTTGGCATCCACATCCTCGGGCCAACCTACTTCGGCACCCGGCAGGTCAACCTGAAGAGCGACAAGAAGATCACCACGCCCGAAGACATGGCCGGCGTGAAGCTGCGGATGCCCGGCGGCGATGCCTGGCAGTTCCTCGGCGAGTCGCTCGGCGCCAACCCCACGCCGATGCCCTACTCCGAGGTCTACACCGGCCTTCAGAGCGGCGCGATCGACGGGCAGGACAACCCCTTCCCGAACGTGGAGAACATGAAGTTCTACGAGGTGACCGACCAGATCGTGCTGACCTCGCACCTCGTGGCCTTCGACCTGCTGGTCATCTCGCAAGAGATCTGGAGCGGCATGACCGATGAGCAGCGCGCGGCCTTCCAGGCGGCGGCTGACGAGGCGATCGATTGGAGCACCGAGCAGCACCTGGCCCGCGAGGCCGAACTGGCCGAGTTCTTCAAGGGCGAAGGGCTGGAGATCTACGAACCCGATCTCGACGCCTTCCGCAGCCATGCCCAGCAGAAGTACCTCGAGTCCGACCTCTCGGCAGACTGGCCCGAGGGCATGCTCGACCGGATCAACGGTCTCTGACACCGGCCAATATCGAGCAGAAAACAGAACCCGGGCCCGGGGCGCATGATCGCGCCCCGGCGCCACGGCCAGCAAGGATTCCCCAGTTATGCCGAAGCCGATCTACATCCTGAACGGCCCCAACCTGAACCGTCTGGGCGTGCGCGAGCCCGAGATCTACGGCCACACCACGCTGGCCGAGGTCGAAGCGCTATGCCGCGAGGCTGCGGGGCCGCTGCCCCTCGAGTTCCGGCAGACCAACTCCGAAGAGACGATGATCGGCTGGATCCACGAAGCCACCGACACCGGCGCGGGCATGATCATCAACCCGGCGGCCTTCACCTTCTACTCCATGGCGATCATGGACGCGCTGAAGATGTTCGACAAACCGCTGATCGAATATCACATCTCCAACATCCACACGCGCGAGCCGATGTATCACAACTCGCTGGTATCGGGCGTTGCCACCGCCGTCATGGCGGGCCTCGGCGCCGGCGGCTATGCCCATGCAGTGCGGGCGCTGATGGACATGATCGGCCCCGAGGCCTAGTCGTCGAACCGGCCGGTGCGCGCCACGTGGTCGCGCCCGACCATCACGTGATCGGTCAGCAGCGCCTCCGCCCCGGCAATATCGCGTGCCAGCACCAGATCCCGCAGCGCCTCATGCTGTCGGGCCACATCCGCACCACGAAACGACAGGGCCAGCAGGTGATAGCGCATGTAGCGATCAAAGGCGCCGGAATGGCTGGCCATCAGCGCCGGGCTGTCGCAGGCGGAGATGATCGCGTGATGAAAATCCCAGTCGTACTGCACCCAGGACGACACCGGCACCTCTTCACCGGCAACAAGCTGTGTCTCGACCGAGTGCAGCTTGTGATAGGTTGAAACCACCCGCGCCTCCCACTCGATGTCCCCCACCTCGACCGAGCGCCGCAGGGCGTGGCGCTCCAGCAGCAGCCGCAACTCCGAAATGTCCCTCAGGTCGCGCAGCGACACCGGGCTCACCTCGAAACCGCGCTGCCCCTCGGCAATGACGAACCCCTCCACCGCAAGGCGGTTCAGGATCTCCCGCAGAGTCGTGACGCTGGTGTCATAGGTCTCGCGCAGCCGCTCCAGCTTCAGTTTCTGGCCGGGCGCGAGGGTGCCCTGCATGATGTCGAAGCGGATCCGCCGGAGGCTGCGCTCGCCGGTGGTTTCGCCGTGGTGCTCGTGGGTGAAGGTCTTGGCCGCCATCTGGTTGCACCCGCCCTCAGGCGCGCTCGCCCAGGGTCTGGAGTGCGCCGGAATAGTTGGGCTCCATCGCCGCGATATGGGCCGTCAGCACCCGCGCCAGCGCCTCGGCATCACGATTCTCCACCGCCTCGGCAATCTCGAGGTGCTCGGCATAGGTGGTGTGCCGGTGCAGACTGAGCTGGGCCGAGAGATGCGCCCTCAGCGCGGCCAGACGCCCCGAGGCAATGTCGAACGCCTCGGCAAAGAACGAGTTTCCGGCATTCTCGAAAAAGACGTTGTGAAACTTCGTATCCGCCTCGGCATAGGCCAGCGAGTCGTCGTCACCGCGCGCGGCCTCCATCAGCGCGATGCTCTCGCGCAATCCGGCCAGGGTGGCCTCAGGCGCACGCTCCAGCGCAAGGCGGCTGACCAGCAGTTCCAGGTGCAGGCGGTAATCGACAAGCGCGCGAAGTTCCTCGACATCGGGCAGAAACACGATGCTCCCCCGGCGCGGCAGGATGTTGATCAGCCCCTGCATCTGAAGCAGCGTCAGCGCCTCGCGCACCGGCGTTCGGCTGACCTCCATCGCCATGGCGATCTTCTCCTCCGAAAGCGGCTCGCCCAAGGCGATCTCGCGGCGCAGAATCGCCTCCTTCAGCCGCTCGGCCACCGTAACCGCGAGCGATTGCGGCCGGTGGATCGGGCTTTTCTTCATTGGATTGATGTTCTTGTTCGCTTTCAGCGCCATGCCGCCGCCCTTCGTGCCGCCCGATCCGAAGGGCGATTGTATCTGATATGTCAGGTGCGTCCAGCGCAGCCTATAATTGACATACAGTATGCCAATAAGTAGGCCTTGGGGAAGCAGTCCAGGGAGATGGTCATGAAGGTTCTGGTCACGGGTGGCGGCGGGTTCATCGGAGCGTGGATCATCTGCCGGCTGGCGGAGGCCGGGCACGAGCCGGTTGTCTTCGACATGCACGAGAACCGCGCCAAGCTTGCCGAAATCGCGGGCGCAGCGCTCGCCGAGCGGATCACCTGGCATACCGGCAGCATCGTGGCGACGGATGATGTGACGGCGGCGGCCAGCGGCTGCGAGGGCCTGGTGCACCTCGCGGGCATCCTCACCCCGGCCTGTCGGGCAGAGCCGGTGCTGGGCGCGGAGGTCAACCTGATCGGCACGCTCAACGCCTTTCTCGCCGCCCGCACCCATGGCATCGCCAACGTGGCGTGGATGTCGAGCATGGGCGTGTTCGGCCCCGATGGAGGCGCCGAACCGCGCCCGACGACGCTCTACGGCGCCTTCAAACTGGGTGCGGAGCACGCCGCCCGGGCCTTCTGGGCCGAAGATGGCATCAGCTCCACCGGCTTTCGGCCCTACGTGGTTTATGGGCCGGGCCGCGACGTGGGCATCTCGGCGGGGCCGAGCCTGGCCTGTGCCGCCGCCGCACGGGGCGAGGCCTACACCATCCCCTTCTCCGGGCCGATCGACATGATCCATGCAGATGACGTTGCGCGGATCTTCCTCACCGCTGTCGAAGCCCCGCCGCAAGGCGCCGAGGCCATGACCCTGCTCGGGCGCTCAACCGACACCTCCGAGGTGGCCGCAACGATCAACCGGCTCGTGCCCGGTGCACAGATCACCGTCGAAGGCCCGCCGATGCCGATCGACGGGCCCAAGGCCGAACCCAAGATTGCCCGGCACTTCCCGGACTGGCAGCCGATGACGCTCGAGCAGGGGCTGTCGGACACCATCGACTTCTACCGATCACAGGGTTGAGCCGGCCTCTCAGGGCTTGTCCCACTCCGGGGCCCATTCGAAGTCGCTCTTCCGGTCCTGACGGTCGAGCCCCGAAATCGCGGCCATGTCTTCCGCGCTCAGTTCGAAGTCGAAGATGTCGAAGTTGGCCTTCATGTTCTCGATCCGCGACGACCGCGGAATGGCCAGCACGTTGTCCTGCTGCATGAGCCACCGCAGCGTGACCTGCGCCGCCGACTTGCCATGCGTCTCGCCGATGCGGGTGATGACCGGATCCTTGAACACCTCGCCCCGCGCGATGGGCTGGTAGGCGGTGAGCAGCATGTCGCGCTTTCGGGCGGATGCCAGCAGCTTCTCCTGCGCCAGGTACGGGTGATACTCGACCTGGTTCGCCACCAGCTCGGCGCCGCAGGCGTCGATCGCCTCGTCGAGCAGTGCGACGGTAAAATTGCTCACCCCGATGCTGCGGGTCTTGCCCGCCTCCCGCGCCTCGGCAAAGGCGGTCAGGGTCTCGGATAGGGGCACCTCGGTGCCGGGCCAGTGCACCAGCAACAGGTCCACATGATCCAGCTGCAACCGCTCAAGGCTGCCGTCGATGCTTTCGCGCACCTGCTCGGGGGCAAGCCGGTCGAACCAGACCTTGGTGGTGACAAAAAGCTCCTCGCGCGGCACCCCCGCCTCGCGGATCGCCTGGCCAACCTCGGCCTCGTTGCCGTAGCGCACGGCGGTGTCGATGTGGCGATAGCCGTGCTCGATGGCGCTGCGGATCGCAGCCGTGCCTTCCGGGCCGGTTAGCTCGAAGGTCCCGAGCCCCAGCGCCGGAATGCTTATGCCCTTGGCTGTCTTGTGGATCATGAAAGCTCCTTTCAGGTTGTCAGAATGACCTTTGCGGCCGCCACGCGGCCAGCATCTATATCGGCAAAGGCGCGGCTGCCCTCGGACATGGGCCGCTGTTCCACCCAGTCCAGCGCGCCAAGCGCCCGCGCCTGCAACAGGGCGAGCGCCTGGCGGAAGTCGGCCATGGAGTAGCAGTAGGCGCCGAGGAAGGACAGCTCCCGAAGCGTCAGCGCGCGCACGTCGGTGCCGTCGCTGCCGGGCAGCAGCCCGCTGTGCACGATCACCCCGCCGCGCCGCGCCAGAGCGAAGGCCTGCGCACGGGTGGCAGCGGCTCCCACGGCATCAAAGATCATGTCGGCGCTCCCCGCCGGTGGGGCCTCTTCCGGCGCCACGGCGCGCAGCCGGGCAGAGGCGGCGGCAGCCGTCGCGCGGCGTGCGGGGTTGGTCTCGATCAGCACCACCTCGCCGGCCCCTTCGGCGATCAATACCAGCGCCGTGGTCAACCCAATCGCACCGCCGCCCAGCACCACCAGCCGGGCGGTCGAAAGCGGGCGGCCCAGCGCGCGCATGCCGATGGCAACCGCATGGACCGAAACCGCCACCGGCTCCGCCAGGGCCGCCGTGGTGAACGGCATGTCATCGGGGATCGGCACAAGGTTGCGCTCGGGCGCCGCGACCAGCCCGGCAAAGGCGCCGGCATTGGGCGGCAAACCGATGTTGGCCTGCGCCTCGCAGAGCTGCGGCGCACCCGCAAGGCAGGCGGCACAATGCCCGCAGTCGAGGAAGGGGTTCAGGGCCACCCGCTGCCCGTCAAGCGCACCGCCCCGCACCACGCCTGCCGCTTCGTGCCCCATGATCATGGGCGGCACGCGGCGCGGGTCATGGCCGTGGTAGCCGTGCATGTCGGAGCCGCAGATCCCGCAGGCCGCCACTTCCAGCAGCGCCCGCCCCGCGCCCGGCACGGGCGGCGGCGGCACGTCCTCCCATTCGATCCGGGTCGTGCCGTGATAGACCAGTGCTTTCATCTCACCCTCAGTAGAACAGCGATGGCAGGAACAGGCTGACCTGCGGCACGAAAGTGACCAGCAGCAGCGTCAGCACGTTGATCGCCAGAAACGGCAGCGACGCCCGCACAAGCCGCCCGACCGGCACCTTGGCCACAGCCGCCCCCACATACAGGCAATTGCCCACCGGCGGCGTGATGAGCCCCACCCCGAGGTTGACCACCATGATCGCGCCAAACTGCACCGGGTCCACCCCCTGCGCCATCGCGACCGGCAGCAGGATCGGCGCAAAGAGGATCAGCGCCGGCACCAGGTCCACGAACATGCCGATGATCAGAAGGAACAGGTTCATCAGCAGCAGCACCATCCACGGGCTGGCATCGAGCCCGTTGAAGAACCCCACCAAGGTGTCAGGAAACTGCTCGATCGCCACGACCCAGGCAACAACTGACGTGGTGGACACCACGAAGAGCGGGATCGCCGTGTTCACGGCAGCCTCGACAACGATGGTGCCGAGCTGGCGAAAGCTGAACTCGCGATAGACCACGCCCGCGAGGAACAGCGCGTAGACCACGCCGATCACCCCGGCCTCGGTGGCCGTGGTCAGGCCGGTCACGATGGCACCCAGCAGGAACACCGGCAGGAGCAGCGCAAGGATCGCGTCCTTGAAGGCGGCCCAGAGTTCCGAAACCGGCGCCCGATGCTCGGCCTGCGGCCAGCCCTTGCGCTTTGCCATCACGTAGACGGCCACCATCAGGAACAGGCCCACAAGGATGCCCGGCACCAGCCCCGCAAGAAACAGCGCGCCAACCGAGCTGCCCACGGTCACACCGTAAAGCACCATCGGGATCGACGGCGGGATCAGGATGCCGATGGTCGAGGAGGTGATGGTGATCGCGCCCGCATCCTCCCGGCTGTAGCCCTGCTTCTCCATCGCCGGAATCATCAGGCTGCCCACCGCCGCCGTATCGGCCACCGCCGAGCCCGAGACCCCGCCGAAGAACATCGAGGAGGCAACGTTCACATGCCCCAGCCCGCCCCGGATATGGCCCACCAGCGCCGTCGCCAGCCGCACCAGCCTGCCTGCAATGGAGGTTTCGCCCGCCAGCGCGCCAGCCAGGATGAAGAGCGGCACCGCAACCAGCGGAAACGAGTAGACACCGTTGACCATCTTGTGCGGCACCTGCGCCATCGGAAAGGTGCCATCGGCCCAGAACGCCCCCATCGCCGCCGCGCCGATCGCCATGGCAACCGGCACGCCGATGATGAGCAGGAAAAAGAAGACGACGAAGATCGTCAGGATCATGAGGGGGCTCCAGTTCCGCGGCCGCGCAGCAGGCGGACGAGGTTTTCGATGCTGCACACCGCCATCAGCGCGGCCGAGATCGGCATGCAGAGATAGAAATAGCCGCGCGGAATTTTCAGCGCGTCCGACAGGCTGTTCATCGCGCCCATCACGATCTGGGTGCCGTAGACGGCCAGCGCGACGAGAAAGACCAGAACGACCAGCTCCGAGAAAATCATCAGCCCGCTCCGCAACCGTGGCGGCAGCGCCTCGACCAGCGCGGAAAAGGCAATGTGGCGGCGCTCATAGAAGGCCACGACCGAGCCCATGAACACGATCCAGATCAGGATCA
Organism: Oceanicola sp. 502str15; assembly: GCF_024105635.1. Lineage (NCBI taxonomy): Bacteria > Pseudomonadati > Pseudomonadota > Alphaproteobacteria > Rhodobacterales > Roseobacteraceae > Oceanicola > Oceanicola sp. 502str15. Next base: position 3,431,134 of record NZ_WYDQ01000001.1, on the reverse strand, counting down.
CGTTGGGCACTTCGGTCGCCCAATAGAGCGAATTGCGCAGGCCATACCGCCAGAACACACCCATCGCCACGCTGAGGACCAGCGCGGCGATGAGGATGCCGATAAACCAGCGAAGACCTTGGTTTACCAGCGCCACGTCAGTTGGTCTCGAGCACTGCGTCGATCAGGTCGCGGCCAATGGTCTCTTCCGAAGCCCTGTAAGACTCCTCGGCACCGGCGCGGAACGACTCCTTGTCGATGTCGCGGATGATCGTCACGCCGGTTGCCTCGATCTGATCAACCAGCGCGGCATTGGCTTCACGCGCGGCAGCAACCTGAATAAGGCTGCCCGCCTTGGCGGCCTCGACCACGGTATCCTTCACCTCCTCCGGCAGCCCTTCCCAGAAGGCGCGGGACAGCACGAACTCGGTGGGGATGTTGGCATGACCGGTAAGGCTCATGGTGGATTGCACCTCGTGGAACTTCGAGGTCCAGATGTTTTCCGGCGGGTTCTCCTGCGCACTGACCACACCCTGCTGAAGCGCCGAGTAGACCTCTTCAAACGGCAGCGGCGTCGGGTTGGCGCCCCAGGCCTTGAACGCGGTCAGCCACGGCTGGACATTGGGCACCCGAATGTCGAGCCCCTGAAGATCGGCGGCAGAGCGCACCTCGGTGCCGTTGGTCGTGATGTAACGGAAGCCCAGCTCCCCCCACGCCAGCACCTTGAAACCCTTCTCGTAGAGAATGTCGTTCAGCCGGGCCTCAACCTCGCTGTCGGCGTGCAGCACCGCATCCACATGGGCATCGTCGCGGTAGATCATCGGCAGGTTCAGCACATCGAGCCGCGAGTCGATCTGGCCGTGACGGCCCATGATGGCGCCGTCGAGCGTGCCAAGCTGCATCGCCTCGAGATACTCGGTCTCGGTGCCGAGCTGGGCGGCGGGGAATACCTTGATGTCGAACCGGCCCGGAAACTTCTCTTCCAGCACCTCCTCGAACTTGTCGAGCCACAGGCTGTAGGTGTGCGCCTCAGGCATGTTGTGCGCGATGCGCATGGTGATCGTGTCCTGCGCCATGGCGGCACCGGCCCCAAGGGCCACGGATACCGCAGCAGCGGTCATCGAAAATCTTCTGAGCAGAGCGTTCATCTCATTCCTCCCGGTTTTCAAGGCCGCCCCGGCGCGTTGATCCGCAGCCGGGCGGCCCTGTTCGTTCGCGATACTTGGCAACTGACATACAGTATGTCAATAGTCGCTCGCAGGCCATTGCTCCGGCCCGCTCGAACAAGGACAATCCCCCCGTGACCCGCGCCTATTGCCTCTCCTACCTCACCCTCGAGCTCTCCCCGCCCGAGACCATCAGCCTCGCCGCCGAGGCCGGTTACGACTCGGTGGGCACCCGGCTGATGCCCGCGCTGGAGGGGGGGCAGGCCTTTCCGCTCTGGGAGAATCCGGAGATGCTGCGCCAGACCGAGCGCCTCATCGCCGAGACGGGCATCCCCGTGTTCGACGTCGAAATCGCCCGCATTGACGGGCAAACCACCGTGGAGCACTGGCTGCCGATGCTGGAAACCGCCGCCCGGCTGGGCGCCCGGACAATCATTGCCGCCGGCCTCGACGAAAACGAATCGCGGATGACCGACACCTTCGCCGCGCTCTGCGAGGCGGCGCGGCCGCACGGGCTTTCGATCAACCTCGAGTTCACCCCCTGGGCCCCCCTGAACAGCGCTGCCGCAGCCCTTCGCGTGGTGCAGGCCGCAGGCCAGCCGAACGGCGAAGTGCTGATCGACGCCATCCATGTGGCCCGCTCGCGCACCACGCTGCGCGACCTGCAAACCATTCCCGCCGCCATGATGAGCTACCTGCAACTCTGCGATTGCCCCGCCGAACCGGCGACGACACCCGAAGCCCTTCTTCACACCGCGCGGCAGGAGCGCCTGCTGCCCGGCGAAGGCGGCGCAGACCTCGAGGGCATCACCGCCGCCCTGCCCGCCGACCTCATGGTGAGCGTCGAGATCCCCAGCCATCGGCGCATCGCCGAAATGGGGCACGCAGCCTGGGCTAGGCTCTGCCTCGAACGCTCGCAAAACAGCATGAACGCCTTTGACGCCCGGAGGGCCGCCGCATGACCACTCGCCCCGCTCCGCCCTTCGACACAACTCGGCTCGACCACCTGATGGACACCGCCGGCGTCGACGTGGTGATCGCCTCGTCAAAGCACAACATCCAGTATCTGCTGGGCGACTACCGCTTCTTCATGTTCGAGGCGATCGACGCCATCGGCCTCACCCGCTACCTGCCGCTGCTGGTCTACCCCGCAGGCCGCCCCGAGCTGGCCTTCTACATCGCCAACAGCAACGAGCGGTTCGAGCTGGAGCTGAACCGCTTCTGGGTGCCGGAGGTGGTCACCAAATCCCGCGGCACGGTCGATGCAATGCAGATGGCCCTCGACGGCCTGGCCGAGCGCGGGCTGAGCGCGGGCCGGATCGCGGTGGAAACCTGCTTTCTGCCCGCCGACGCATGGGATGTTCTGCGAACCGGCCTGCCCGGCTCGGCCCCCGTTGATGCGGTCGAAATTCTCGAAGAGCTGCGGGCGGTGAAGTCACCCAAGGAGCTGGATCTGCTGCGCATGGCGTCGGACGGCGTGGTCGGCGCGATGCAGGCCACCTTCGCCCAGCTCGCACCGGGAATGACCAAGAACGACGCGGTCGACATCCTCCGCCGCGAGGAGATCGCCCGGGGGCTGACCTGGGAGTATTGCCTCATCACCGCCGGCCAAAGCCTCAACCGCGCCCCCTCGGCGCAGGTGCTGGAGCCGGGCGACATCCTCTCGCTCGACTCGGGCGGCAACTGCTCGGGCTACCTCGGCGACCTCTGCCGCATGGGCGCGCTCGCCCCACCTTCGGCGGAGCTCCAGGACGCGCTGGCACAGATCGAGGAGGTGCAGCAGGCCGCCCGCAAACCGCTCCGCGCAGGCGCCCCCGGGGGCGCCCCCTTCGAGGCGGTGGCAGATCGGCTCAAGCCCGCCCGCGAAGGCTCCTTCGCCTTCGTCGTCCACGGAGTCGGCCTGATCACCCACGAAGCACCCCGGCTGATGGACAACGGCCCCATCCCCTACCCCGCACCGCATCGCACCCGCCCACTCGAAGCCGGCATGGTGCTCTCGGTCGAGACCACCTGGCAGCACCCCCGCCTCGGCTTCATCAAGCTGGAAGACACGGTGGCGATCACCGAAACCGGCTGCGAGGCCTTCGGCGACACGGCCCGAGGCTGGAACCTCGCCGGCTGAGCCCGCGCCTCAGGGTTCCAGCAGGATCTTCACACCCTCACGGGCGGCCACGGCCTTCAGCGCATCCTCGAACCGGTCGAGCGGAAAACGGTGGGTGACGAGGCGCAGAACCTGCGGCGCGACCTTGGGAAGGATCTTCATCACCAGGCGCCACGTCGGGTCATTGTAGGCCCGCGAGCCGGTAAGCTGGATCTCCTTCAGCACGGCAGGCGTGGTCACGAAGGTGGCGGGGCCATGGCAAAGGCCGATCAGCCCGATACGCCCTGCCTTGCGCAGAAGATGCAGGAACTCCGCCGCCACCGCCGCATTGCCGCTTGTCTCGTAGATCACGTCGGCGCCCTCCGGCCCCAGCGCCTCCGCCGCGCTGGCCTGCTCCACATCGACCGGCTCCATGCCCAGCTCCCGCGCCAGCGCGAGACGGCCCGCATCGGCGCCGACGCCGGTGATCACCACCCGCGCCGCGCCAGCTTCCAGCGCGAGGATGCCGCAGAGCAGCCCGATCGGCCCGGCCCCGATCACCAAGGCATCTTCCCCCGCCCGCAGGGGCACCTGCTCCATCACCGCGTGCACCGCCACCGCCATCGGCTCCAGAAGCGGCGCCACCGCCGGGTCCACACCCTCGGGCAGCGCAAACACCTGCGCCTCGGGCACGCTGACCATCTCGGTCCAGCCCCCGTCGATATGGCCGCCCATCATCCTCCGGTCGTCGCAAAGCGTCGGGCGCCCCAATCCGCAATACCGGCAGGTGCCACAGCCAATCTGCGGGTTCACCCCCACCACGGTGCCGGGGCTCAGATCACTGCCCTCCGGCGCTTCAACCACAACCCCGGCAAACTCGTGCCCCACGACCACCGGAAAGCTGGGCGCATACTGTCCCACCACCGCCTCGTGCCAGTGCCAGATCGCCACGTCGGTGCCGCAGATGCCCGCGGCGGTGATCCGGATCAGCACCTCGCCCGCACCGCGCCGGGGCTCTGGCCGCGCGACGAGCGCCATGCAGCCGTCGCGCGGGGCCTCCTTGACGACGGCTTTCACCCGGCAGCCGCCATGTCGGCGGCGGTAAGGGTATAGGCGAGATTGTAAACGATGGTCTGCGGATCGCTCAGCCCCAGCCCGCAATGGGCGATCACATCGTGAAATTCGGGCAGCGAGGCCTCAAGCTCGGGCTTGCCGCTGCCCTCGATCAGAACCAGCGCGTCAAAGCCCTTCTCGGTCATGCCGGGGCGCATGTCGGTCTCGCGGGTGCGAATGTCGGACACCTCGCTGCGCGCCGCGCCAACATGGGTGCAGGCCGCGCCCGTCACCTTCAGCAGCGCATCGCAAAGCCCCTGCGCGCCCGCCTCGAGCGCAGAATGGTCGCCCTCGGCCATGGTCAGGCGAATGGTCGCCATCGCGCCGCCATCCCCGGTGCCGGCAGAGGCAAGGCGATTGCAGGCCACACGCAGAAAATTGCGGAAGGTCGGCTGCACCCGGCCCGACCATTCAGTGGGGTTGTTCAACCGTTCCAGATAGGCCGGCGAGCGAAACACATCGACATTCTCGCCGGTATAGACGGTGCCGTACCGATAGCGCTCGCGCTCATGTCCGATCAGTCGCTTGCCGACCAGAAAGCCGGGGATCGACAGCCGCTCGGGCATGTGCTCGCGGGTATGCCACTCCATGTATTCGGTCTGGGAGGCGGGCTCGATATCGTGCCAGAGGGCCAGGAAGGCTTTGCCGGGCAGTGTCATTGGGTGGTCTCCTTCAGAAGCCATCAGTCTGGGCAGGGCAGCATGAACCTGCCCCGCCGGATGATCGAAGTTCAAGCATTTGGCATACTGTATGTCAATCAGCGCCACGATGCAGACCTCGGTTTTCCCGCACGCTCACGAAGATAAGCATCTGGCGAACACGTGCTGAACCAGCACCCGATCTCGCCCCAGATTCCCTACGGAAAGCGCTCCACACCGCCCATGTCAAAACCCCGCGTCACCCTAGGCCGCTCGCGCAACATAAAGCCGCGGCCCGTCGCACCGTTTTCAAAAGATGATAGGTTGATGACCGAAAGTCAGCCTGCCGCGCTGAGGCCATAACCGGACCCACCGGAAGCCGCCCGCCGCCCCTCAGCCACAAAGAGCCTAACCCGCCTTCGGCCCTTCGCTCAGCGCCTTCGCCAACCTGAACCCGATGCGCTGTGCCTCCACATCGCCCTTCGGCTTGGGCAGCGCCCGAAGCGTCACGTTGAGCTGGGTCACATGCTGCACCAACTGCATCCGCCCGCCTTCCATGTCGCGCCCGTAGAAGCTGACGATATCGGGCGCAAAAAAGCCAAGCCCCTCGATCCGCAGCAGCCCCGCACCGCCATCGGTCATCCCCATGGCGATCTCTTCGTCAGGGTCGAGCTGCTCCTCGAAGTTCTGAATATAGAGAATGATCCGCTCATAGGCCCATTCGGCGGGCGACTTCCGGGCGCCGTCCTCGCTCATCCCCTCGGGCAGCGGCTTCTGCTCCGCCGTAGCGGGGGCATCCGGATCGGTGTGCACGGCGCGACACCGCGGCAGCGCCACGCGCTCCTCCGCCTCTGCCAATGTGCGAATTTCGTCATCCATACCGGTCACACCACCCTGTAGATCCAGGCATCATCCTCGCCCGGTTCGCGGCTCACCCGCCCGGTCGCATAGAGATGGTTCACATGGCCCACCGCCTCCGCCAGGGCCAGCCCATAGGCATCTCCCTCGATCCGGCGGCCGAATACCGGCTCGAACACATCATGCGCGGTGCCCGGGGTTTCGGCCAGATGCTCCAGCAAACGGGCCAGCGCCGTGTGGTGGTTGTCGGCCATCTGCACCAGCCGCGCGGGCAGGCCGGTAAAGGGCAGCTTGTGACCGGGCAGCACGAGCTGGTCGTCGCGGGCAAAGGCACCAAGCCGCGCGCAGCTTTCCAACCACTCGCCCACCGGGTCGGCATCGGGCTCGGAAGCATAGACCCCAAGGTTGGGCGAGATCGAGGGCAACAACTGATCGCCCCCCAGCACCAGCGGCGCATCCTCGCACCAGAAGGTGGCATGTTGCGGCGCATGGCCATTGCCGATGTGCACGGTCCAGCTTCGCCCGCCGATCTGCACCCTCTGCCCCTCGCGGAGCGCCTGAAAGCCCAGCGGAAGCGGCCAGGTTATATCGGCAAAGTTGAACGGACGCTCCTCGCAGCGCTTGGCATAAACCGCCGGGTCCATCCCGGCACGCCGCCAGAACTGAAGGGTTTCCTCGTTCGGTCGCGCCTGCTCGTCGAGTTGCAGCATCCGCGTCAGCGTCCAGCACAGCCGGGTCGACCAAAGCTCGGCGCCATATTCCTGCATCAGCCAGCCAGCATTGCCGACGTGGTCAGGGTGATGATGGGTCAGGAAAATGCGTCCAATCGGCTTGCCGCCCAGCGGCCCGTGGATCAGCGCCTTCCACAGCTCGCGGCTCTCCTTCGAGCCGATCCCGGTGTCGATCACCGCCCAACTGTCGCCCTCGTCCAGCGCGAAGATGTTCACGTGGTCGAGCTTCATCGGCAGCGGCAGACGCAGCCACAAGATGCCCTCGGCCACCTCGATCGCCTCGCCGGGGGCGGGCGCGGTCTCCCACGGGAAGGAAAGCGGTTTTACGTCCATGCCCCGGACCTAGCCCGCCAACTCCTCGTTGGAAAGGGCATCCATGCCATCGCTGCCCATCCGCACCTCGGCGGCAAGCCCGGCGTGCTGCGGCAGCAGGCGGGTGATGTAAAAGCGGGCAAGGCCACTGCGCGGCCCCTCGCTGCCCTCGGCCATGGCGCTGGCAAGGTGGTAATGGGCGCCCAGCACGCGGGCAAAGGCCCGGAGGTAAGCCACCGCCACGGCACCACGCGCCGCCATGTCCATCTCCAGCACGGCCTCGGTCAGCTCGCGCTGCACCTCGGCAGCGTTCCAGACCGCGTCCGCCAGCTTCGGAAACTGCCCCCGCGCCGCCTCGGCAGCATCCTCCACCTCCGAGATCACCGTGAGTGCGGCCTCGCCGCCATCCATCAGCTTGCGCCCCACGAGGTCCAGCGCCTGAATGCCGTTGGTGCCCTCGTAAATCGTCGTGACCCGCACATCGCGGTAAAACTGCGCCGCACCGGTCTCTTCGATAAAGCCCATGCCGCCATGCACCTGAACGCCCAGCTCGGCCACCTCGCAGCCCACATCGGTGCCATAGGCCTTCGAGATCGGGGTGAACAGCGCGGCACGGGCGGCCCATCCGGCCTCGCCGGTGGCATTGGCCATGTCGAGCGCCACCGCATTGGCCAGCGCAATCGCGCGGGCGGCCTGAGTCTCGGCCTTCATGGTCATCAGCATCCGCCGCACATCGGGAAACTCGATGATGCTGCCCGAGCCGCCGACCTTGCCCTGCTTGCGCTCGGCGGCATAGGCCACGGCGGCCTGCGTGGCGGCCTCGGCCACGCCGATGCCCTGAATGCCCACGCCAAGGCGGGCGTTGTTCATCATGGTGAACATAGCCGCCATGCCGCCATGCTCGCGGCCCACGAGCCAGCCCTTTGCGCCGCTGTATTCCATCACCGCCGTGGGCGATCCATGCAGCCCCATCTTGTGCTCAAGGCTCACCACCCGCAGGCTGTTGCGCTCACCGGGGTTGCCGCTCACGTCGGGCAGGTTGCGCGGCACCATGAACAGGCTGATCCCCTTGGTCCCATCCACCCCATCAGGCAGCCGGGCCAGAACCAGATGGCAGACGTTCTGCGCAAAATCCGCATCGCCCCAGCTGATGAAAATCTTCTGCCCGCTGATGGCATAAGTCCCGTCTCCATTCGGCTCGGCCTTGCTGCGCAGCGCGCCCACATCGGTCCCGGCCTGCGGCTCGGTCAGGTTCATCGTGCCCTGCCACTCGCCGCTGATGAGCTTGGGCAGATAGGTGGCCTTCAGCTCGTCGCTGGCATGATGCTCCAACGCCTCGATCTGCCCCTGCGTGAGCAGTGGGTTCAGCGCCAGCGACAGGCAGGCCCCGTTCATCATCTCGTTGACCGATTCCATCAGCGCAATCGGCAGGCCCATCCCGCCATGCTCCGGGTCGGCGCTGATCCCGATCCAGCCGCCCTCGGCAATCGCCTTGTAGCCCTCGGCAAAGCCCGGGCTGGTGCGCACCACCCCATTCTCCAGCACCGCCGGATGCAGATCGCCCTCGCGCTGCAACGGCGCCAGAACCTCGGTGCTCAGCCGCCCCGCTTCGGTCAGGATCGCATCCACCATGTCCCCGCCCGCCTCGGCAAAGCGGTCGGTGGCGCTGACCTCGCCATATCCCACCACATGGTTGAGCAAGAACCGAAATTCGTCGACAGGGGCCTTGTAGGGCATGGGTATTTCCTCCTCGGTCGGCCTTGAGGGGCCGTCCGGCGCAGCATAAGAGAGTTGGCACCCGCGCCCAAGCGAAAGGGCGCAAAACGCAACGTCACGGGAAAGCGGCATGACGGAACGGCTGGAAGGCGAGGCAGGGCTGTCGCGAGCGGCAGAACTGCTGCGGGCGGGCGAGCTTGTGGCGATCCCGACCGAAACGGTCTACGGGCTGGCCGCCGATGCCCGCAATGGCACAGCGGTGGCCGGGATTTTCGAGGCCAAGGGCCGCCCCCGCTTCAACCCGCTCATCTGCCACCTGCCCTCGCTCGAGGCCGCTTCGGACATTGGCGTGTTCGACGGCGCCGCCCTCGCCTTGGCTCAGGCCTTCTGGCCCGGCCCGCTCACCCTCGTCGTGCCCCGCCGAGCCTCCTCGGGGCTGTCGCCGCTGGTCACGGCCGGGCTGCAAACCGTGGCCCTCCGGGTGCCTGCCCTGCCCCTGGCGCAGCGCCTCCTGACGGCCTTCGGCGGCCCGCTCGCCGCGCCCTCGGCCAATCCTTCCGGCAAGATCTCTCCCAGCACGGCCGAGCATGTGGCCACCGGCCTCGCCGGGCGTATCGCCGCCGTTCTCGATGGCGGACCGGCGGGCGTCGGGGTCGAAAGCACCATCGTCGACTGCACCGGCCCCGCCCCCCGCCTGCTCCGCCCCGGCGGCCTGCCCGTGGAAGCCCTGGAGCAGGCCCTCGGCGCGCCGCTCAACCGCGCGACCCCGACAAACGACACCGCCCCCTCCGCACCCGGCCAGCTCTCATCGCATTACGCCCCCGCAAAGCCGGTACTGCTCAACGCCGCGGCCCCGCCCCCCGGCGCACTCTTCCTCGCCTTCGGCCCCGGCCATGAGACGGCCACCGCCAACCTCTCCCCCTCGGGCGACCTGCGCGAGGCCGCCGCCAATCTCTTCACATTGCTGCACCGGCTCGACGCCATGCCCGGCACCGCCATCGCCGTCGCCCCGATCCCCAACCACGGCCTCGGCCTCGCCATAAACGACCGCCTCACCCGCGCAGCAGCCCCGCGCGGCTGATCACAGCCATCCATTCTTCGAAAAACGCCCTCAAGCGTGCCCCGCCTCGCCACTCAGCAAGCGCGGATCAACGCCAAGCGACTTCAGCGCCTGGCCCCATTTGTCGGCATCACCGGTGCCAAAGACAATCTCGGGCGTGGCATCGCAGGTCAGCCAGCCATTTCGGGTGATCTCACCCTCGAGCTGCCCCGGCCCCCAGCCGGAATAGCCCAGCGCCAAAATCGCATCCCTCGGGCCGGTGCCCCGCGCCATGTCTTCCAGAATATCCACCGTGGCGGTCATCCCGAAGTTCGGGCTCACCTCCAGCGTGGCCCCCTCGCTGCGATAGTCGGTCGAATGCAGAACAAAACCGCGCCCATGCTCCACAGGCCCGCCAACATAGATCGGAGAGCGCGCGCGGCTCGGGGCCAGATCAATCCCGCTGCCGATATCCAGCTGCTTCAACAGGTCTGAGAACGTGAGGTCTTCCGCCGTCCGGTTCACGATCAGCCCCATGGCCGCCTCGTCGGAATAGGCGCAAACATAGATCACCGCCCGCTCGAATCGCGGATCGCCCATGCCGGGCATGGCAATCAGCAGCTTGCCGGTGAGGTCCATCACTTCTGTCTGCGCGCTTGGCATGGCCCCAATGATGGGGTGCGCGGCGACGTGGTGCAAGCCGCCCGTGCGGCCCATCGGCCACGCATCGCGGGCTCTCGCCCAAACGTGATTTCACCGGAGCCACGCCGCGCCTATTCTCCGCCGCCATGAAAGCCCTCTTCGCAGCCCTCCTCACCCTCGCCCTCTGCACGCCTGTATCTGCCGGAACCTTCGGCGCCACGCCCGGCGAAGTGGTTCGGGCCGAGGTGCTTCCGGGCTGGACCACCAAGCGCGGCACCCGCATGGCCGCCCTCCGCCTCACCCTCGCCCCGGGCTGGAAGACCTATTGGCGGGCACCCGGCGAGTCGGGCATTCCGCCCAGCTTCGACTGGTCCGCCTCCCGCAACCTCGCCCGCGTCACCCTGCACTGGCCCTCGCCGCAGATCTTCGACGACGGCGGGCTTCGCACCATCGGCTACAAGCGCGAGCTGGTGCTGCCGATCGAGATCACCCCGGCCAATCCCGGCGCGCCTGTCGAGCTTGCCGCCAAGGTCGATCTTGGCGTCTGCGAGCACATCTGCGTGCCCGCCTCGCTCGCCTTCACCGCCACGCTCTCGGGCGGTGGCGCCCATGACCCGACCATTCAGGCCGCGCTCAAGGCCCGCCCGCTCACGGCCCGCGAGGCCGGGGTCTCCGGTGTCACCTGCGCCGTCGATCCCATTTCCGACGGGGTGCGCGTCACCGCCCGCATCCCCGCCTCGGCCGCCGGCGGGCGCTCGGTGGCGGTGATAGAGCCGGGCAACCCCCGCATCTGGGCCTCCGAAACCGAAACCCGCCGCGAAGGCGCCGCCCTGCTCGCCACCGCCGATCTCGTGCCCCCCTCGGGCCAGGCCATGGCGCTCTCCCGCAAGGCCCTCCGCGTCACCCTTCTCGGGCAGGGCCGCGCCATCGACATTCAAGGCTGCCCGGCGCCCTGACAGGCGCAAACCTTGACCCAAACCGCCCAAACCCCTACCTCTCCCCCATCCAAGGGAGACCTCGACATGACCAAGAACCTCACCGCAATCGCCCATCCCGCGCTTCGCACCGAGGTCTCTCATGCCTGCTCTCTCCCTCTCCGCCGTTCCGCTCACCGCACCTGACGGCACCGCCCTCACCCCGCCACTCACCCTCACCTTCGGCCCCGAGCGCACCGGCCTCGTCGGGCCGAACGGCGCGGGCAAATCCACGCTGCTGAGCCTGCTCGCCTCCGGCACCCCTGCCGCCGGGCAGATCGACAGGCAAGCCACCGCCGGGCTGCTGCGCCAGTCATGGCCCGACCTGTCGCTGCCCTGCGCCGACGCGCTCGGCCAGTCCCAGTCGCTCGCCCGTCTCGCCCGGATCGAGCGCGGCGCGCCCGCGCCGGATGACCTCGACCTTGCCGACTGGCAGCTTCCTGCAAGGATCGACGAGGCGCTCGCCCGCGCCGGCCTCCCCGGCCTCAGCCTGTCGCGCCCGCTCGCCAGCCTCTCGGGCGGCCAGCGCACCCGCCTCGGCCTCGCCCGGCTGCTGCTGGAGTCCCCCGACATCCTGCTGATGGACGAACCCACCAACAATCTCGACACCGCGGGCCGCGCCCTCGTGTCCGAGATCATCGCCACCTGGCCCGGCGGCGTTGTGGTGGCCAGCCATGACCGGGCGCTGCTGGAACGCATGGACAGGATCGTCGAACTCACCCCCGGCGGCACCCATGTGACCGGCGGCGGCTGGCAGGCCCACCGGGCCGAGCGCGAGGCCCGCCGCAACCGTGAGACAGAGGCGTTCGAGAGGGCCCGACGCGACGAGTCCCGCGTCGCCCGCGAGCTTCAGGCCGCCCGTGAAAGGGCCGCCCAGCGGGCGCAGGCAGGCAAGAAGGCCCGCGCCTCCGGCTCCCAGCCCAAGGTGCTCACCGATGCCATGGCCGACCGCGCCGGGCGCACACAGGGCGCCGACCGCCGCCGTGCCGAGCGGCTGGAGGCGCAGGCCGCCGCCGCTCGCGGGGCCGCCGAGGCGCACATCGCCCCGGCCCGCGCGCTCAGCATCGAGGCTGCCGCTTCGCGCGGCGGTGACCTCGTCCTCGATATGCAGGATCTCACCCTCACCCGCGGGGGCTTCACGCTCGGGCCACTCTCCGCCCAGCTCGCTGCGGGGGACCGCGTGGCGCTCACCGGCCCCAACGGCGCGGGCAAGAGCACCCTGCTCGCGGTCCTCCGGGGCCGCATCCCGCCGGCCGGCGGCACCCTCACCGTCACCCCCTCGCAGGCCACGCTTGATCAGCACGCAGGCGATTTTGCGCCGGAACAGAGCCTAATCGCCAACCTCCGCCGCCTTCACCCCGCCATGCCCGACAACGCCGCCCACGCGCTGCTCGCCCGCTACGGGTTTCGCGGCAAGACCGCCGACACCCCTGTCGCCCGCCTCTCGGGCGGCGAGCGCCTTCGGGCCGCGCTGGCGGCAACGCTCGGCGGCACCCCGCCCGCGCTGCTGCTGCTCGACGAGCCCACCAACCATCTGGATATCGAAACCGTCGAACTGCTGGAGGAGGCCCTGCGCCGCTACACCGGCGCCCTCCTCGTCGCCAGCCACGACGCGGCGTTTCTCGAAGCCCTCGACCTTGAGCGGGAGTTAAAGCTCTAGCGCCCGCTCGAGATCTTCGCCGCCATAGCGTTCCCGACCCGTCGGCACGAAACCGAGCTTCTCGTAGAAGGCCGCCGCCGGGTTCTCGTGCATGTGGCTCAGCACAAACCGCTTCGCCCCACGCGCCCGCGCCCAGTCCGTCAGCCAACCCAGCGCCGCCGCGCCATACCCCTTGCCCTGCTCACCGGCACCAATCATCAGCCGCCACAGGAAAACGCCCTCCGGGTCGTCCCCCTCTTCCAGCCGGTCGGCCTCTCGCCAATCCAGCATAAGGGCAAGCCCCACGTGGCGCTCGCCGTCGAGAATGGCAAAGGGGTAGGCGCCCGGCGTATAGGCCGCCTGCGCCAGGCTGATCGCGTTGTTGGAGACCCAATGGTCCTGATCCGGCGCAACCACCAGACGGATGAGCGGGTTCACATCGTCCCGCTCGACCCGCCTCAGCGTCACCATCACTTCACCCGGCGATTTCGCGCTGCAATCAGTTTCAGCCGCAGCGCATTCAGATGAATGAAGCCCTGCGCGTCCTTCTGATCGTAGGCGCCCGCATCTTCCTCAAAGGTCACATGCGCCTCGGAATACAGCGTGTGATCCGACTTGCGCGCCACGCATTTGGCCGATCCCTTGTAGAGCTTCAGCGTCACGGTGCCGGTCACATGCGCCTGGCTGTGGTCGATTGCCGCCTGCAACATCTCGCGCTCGGGGCTGAACCAGAAGCCGTTGTAGATCAGCTCTGCATATTTCGGCATCAGCTCGTCTTTCAGGTGCATCGCACCCCGGTCCAGCGTGATGCTCTCGATGCCGCGGTGGGCCTCCAACAGCAGGGTGCCGCCCGGGGTCTCGTAGATCCCGCGGCTCTTCATCCCCACAAAGCGCCCTTCCACAAGGTCCAGCCGCCCGCAGCCATGCTTGCCGCCCAGCTCGTTGAGCTTGGTCAGCACCGTCGCCGGGCTCATCGCCTCGCCGTTGATGCTGACGGCATCGCCCTTCTCAAAGCCGATCTCCACGAACTCGGGCTTGTCGGGCGCATCCTCGGGGTGAACCGTGCGCTGATAAACGTAGTCCGGCGCCATCTCGGCCGGATCTTCCAGCACCTTGCCTTCGCTCGAGGTGTGCAACAGGTTCGCATCCACCGAAAACGGCGCCTCGCCGCGCTTGTCCTTGGCAATCGGAATCTGGTGCTCTTCCGCAAACTCGATGAGCTTGGTCCGGCTCGCCAGGTCCCACTCCCGCCACGGCGCGATCACCTTGATCTCGGGGTTCAGCGCATAGGCACTCAGCTCGAAGCGCACCTGATCGTTGCCCTTGCCGGTCGCACCATGGGCCACGGCATCGGCGCCGGTTTCGGCCGCAATCTCCACCAGACGCTTCGAAATCAGCGGCCGGGCAATCGAGGTGCCCAGCAGGTAAAGGCCTTCGTAAACCGCGTTGGCGCGGAACATCGGAAAGACGAAATCGCGCACGAACTCTTCGCGCACGTCCTCGATAAAGATGTTCTCCGGCTTGATCCCCAACAGCTCGGCCTTCTTGCGCGCCGGCTCCAGCTCCTCCCCCTGGCCGAGATCGGCGGTGAAGGTCACAACCTCGCAACCATATTCAACCTGAAGCCACTTCAGGATGATCGAGGTATCCAGCCCGCCGCTATAGGCGAGAACAACTTTCTTGGGGGCAGTCATGTGCCGGGCGCTCCGTCGTCTTGCGTTCAAGGCGGCGGTCTATGCCCTTTCGGGGCCGAATCCAAGGGGCTCTCAGGCAGGGCGGCCCTGCTCGAAGGCCGCGATCGACGCGCGAAAGCTGGCGGTGACGGCAGCGGCATCCGCCGGCCCGGCCTCGCCCGACCGCGCCCTGATCTCGGCGTCCTGGCAAAGCCGGGCCACTTCGGCAAAGCCCATGTTCAGCGCCGCGCTCTTCAGACAGTGAAAGTCCTCCTCCCAACTCCCCGATGCACCGTCCTCGAGCCGGGCAAGCACCTGCTCGGCCTCTTCCAGAAAGATCTCCTTCACCTCGCCAAAAACCTCCGCGCCTACATCCTCCCGCAATTCTGCCACGCGCCCCCAGTCAATCATTCCGCCCTCCTCTGGTCTCGGCAGCCCCAAAGCTAGGGCCGGCAGGTTGAAGAAGGATTACCGAAGCCATGAAGATCCTGCGGTTCACCCAACCTTAACCGCTCCCTGCCAAACCAACCGCGCAGTAACCAAAGAGCCGATCCACCCCGTGCAAAACGGCCTTCCTCATTCTGCGCCCTCGGCGCACGGCGCAGCTGTGAGCCCACGGCGCGTTCTGGTTGTCGACGACAGCCGGATGCAGCGCCGCATCCTCTGCGCCATGCTCACCAGATGGGGCTACGCCGTGCAGGAAGCCGCCGGCGCCAAGGAGGCGCTCGACATCTGCGTGGCCGACCCGCCCGATTTCGTGCTGTCGGACTGGATGATGCCCGGCATGAACGGCATCGAGTTCTGCTCGGTCTTCCGCGCCATCCCGCGCGAGAGCTACGGCTATTTCATCCTACTCACCTCCAAGAGCAGCACCGAGGAGGTCGCCGCCGGGCTCGATGCCGGGGCCGATGACTACCTCGCCAAGCCGATCTCCCCCGACGAGCTGCGCGCCCGCCTCGCGGCCGGAGAGCGCATCCTTGGCATCCATGCCGAGCTGGTCGAAAAGAACCGCCTGGTCAGCGAGACCCTCTCACAGATCTCCACCCTCTATGATTCGCTGGACCGCGACCTCCAGGGCGCCCGCAAACTCCAGCAATCGCTCATCAAGGAGCGGTTCCGCAGCTTCGGGCCGTCGCAGGTGTCGCTCCTGCTGCGCCCCTCCGGTCACGTCGGCGGCGATCTGGTCGGCTTCTTCTCGATCAACGCCGACCGGGTGGGCCTCTTTGCCATCGACGTGTCGGGCCACGGCGTCTCCTCGGCCCTGATGACCGCGCGCCTCGCCGGGTTTCTCTCCCCCACCTCCGCCGATCAGAACGTCGCCATGACCGAAAATGCACTCGGCCTCTACGACGCGATCCCCCCGGCAGAGCTCGCCACCACCCTCAACCGGCTCACCTTCACCGAGCTGGACACGGAGCACTACTTCACTCTCGCCTACGCCGACCTCGACCTGACCACAGGCGCCTTCACCCTCGTCCAGGCCGGCCACCCCCATCCGATGATCCTCCGCGCTTCCGGCACCATCGAATGCATCGGTGAGGGCGGCATGCCGATCGGGCTGGTCGAAGAGGCGGAGTTCGACCAGATCACCGGGCACCTCGCGCCGGGCGACAGGCTGTTTCTCATGTCCGACGGGCTCACCGAGGCGATGGACCCCGAGGGAAACATGCTCGACGAAGACGGGCTGGCCGCGCTCCTGCGCCGCAATGCCCAGACCCGCGGGCCGGGGTTTCTGGAGGCCCTCACATGGGATCTCTCGGAATTCACCGGCGCCCGCGACTTCGAGGATGACGTCTCCGCCGTACTCTTCGAGTTCGACGGTCCAAAGCAGCTGGGCTAGATCAACCCCGCAAGATACCGCGCCGCAAAATGCAGATCGCCCTGGTTGCCCAGAAGCCCGAGCGCCTCGTCCGCCTCCAGCCAGAGGTCCGAGTGCCCCGGTTCGCTCGGCGGCCCGAGGCGGCGCACCGGGCGCGCCAGCACCACGGTGCACAGCTTCTCAGCCCAAAGGTCATACTCCGGCATGTAGGTGAACCGCCGAAACGCCCCCAGCCGCCGCATTGGCGCTATCCGCCAGCCAGTCTCTTCCAGCACTTCCCGGTGCAGCGCCGCCAACGGCTGCTCGCCCGGATCAATCCCGCCGCCGGGCAGCTGAAACTCCGGTTTCGGCTCTTCCTGATAGGTCACCAGCAACCGCCCGTCGCGCGGCAGCAGCGCGTAAATTCCCGGCCTGCGCACGTAGCGCCGCCCCGCCTCGACCGGCTCACCAAATCGTCTCGTCACGTCCTGCCCCTTTGCCTTGCACGCCTGCGCCCTTATATGGCACCGACAAAGCACGCCTCTACCGTCAAGGAAAGCAAATGACCCTCGGTGCAAAGATCGCCTGGGATGACACCGTCCTGCCCTTTCAACTCGACCGCTCCGACATCCGCGGTCGGGTGGCCCGGCTTGACGGGGTTCTCGACGAGATTCTCGACCAGCACGACTATCCCGACCCGATCGAACAGCTCGTGGCCGAAATGGCCCTGCTGACCGCCATGATCGGCCACACCATGAAGCTCCGCTGGAAGCTTTCGCTGCAACTGCGCGGCGATGGCCCGGCCCGGCTCATCGCAACCGACTACTACGCGCCGGAGAGCGAGGGCGCCCCGGCCCGCATCCGTGCCTACGCCAGCTATGACAACGAGCGCCCCCTCACCGACAAGCCCTTCGATCTCATCGGCTCCGGCTACTTCGCCATCCTGATCGACCAGGGCGAGGGCACCACCCCCTACCAGGGCATCACCCCCATCGACGGCGGCTCGCTTTCGGCCTGCGCAGAGACCTATTTCGCCCAGTCCGAGCAGCTTCCCACCCGGTTCCACCTCCGCTACGGCCGCTCGCTCGATGCCGATGGCACCGCCGGCACATGGCGAGCGGGCGGCATGATGCTTCAGCTCATGCCCGAGGCCTCGCCCCTGCTGAAACCCGTCGAGGGCGAAGAGCCCCGCCTGCTCCAGCCCACCGACATGCTGGACGACGAGAACGAAGAGCACTGGAACCGCGCCAACATCCTGCTCGACACCGTCGAGGAGCTTGAGCTTGTCGGCCCCACCATCCAGCCGACCGACCTGCTGGTCCGCCTCTTCCATGAAGAGCGCCCGCGCGTCTTCGATCCGCAGGCCATCAAGTTCGGCTGCACCTGCTCCGAGGAGCGGGTGCGCCAGTCGCTCTCGATCTACTCGGCAAAGGACATCGCCACCATGACCACCGACGAGGGCCGGGTCACCGCAGATTGCCAGTTCTGCGGCGCGCATTACGATCTCGACCCGGCAACGCTGGGATTCGAGGCCAAGGATGGCGATGACTGATATCGAGTCGCGGCTTCTCGCGGCCATCGCCGCCCCCGGCCGCCCCTCGTCGGACTACGACCTCAACGCGAGTCACCCGGCGGTCAAGGTCAAGACGCGCGCCGCCGGGGTGCTGGTGGCAATCTCGCTCGCCGGGCCCGAGCCGCTGCTGTTCCTCACCAAGCGCAGCTCCAGGCTCAAGCACCACCCCGGCCAGATCGCCTTTGCCGGCGGCAAGGTCGATCCGGGCGATGCCGATGCCGTCGCCGCCGCACTCCGCGAGGCCGATGAGGAAATCGGCCTGCCGGTGGCCGCAACCCGGGTGCTCGGCACGCTGCCCTCGCATGAAACCGTCACCGGCTTCACGATCACCCCCGTCATCGGTGTGATCGACGCCGCCTTCACCCCGGTGCCCGAGGCCGGTGAGGTCACGGAGGTCTTCACCGTGCCCCTCGCCCATGTGCTCGACCCTGCCCGCTACTCGGTGCAGAGCCGCTTCTGGCAGGGCTACCATCGCCGCTATTTCACCGTGCCCTACGGCCCCTATTACATCTGGGGCGCGACCGCCCGGATGCTGCGCGCCCTGGCCGACCGGATGCCGCAATGACCCGCCTCACCGCCCCCTGGCTCTCTGCCCCCGGCCCGCAGGCTCTCTGCGCGGCGCTCGAGGCGGCCGGTCATCAGGCGCTCTTCGTCGGCGGCTGCGTCCGCAACACCCTGCTCGACGCCCCGGTCTCCGACCTCGACCTCGCCACCGATGCCCTCCCGCAAAACGTCACAGACATTGCCGGAAACGCCGGTTTTCGCACCATCCCCACCGGCATCGACCACGGCACCGTCACCGTGCTCGCCGGTGAGGAGCCCATCGAAGTCACCACCTTCCGGCAGGATGTGGCCACCGATGGCCGCCACGCCACCGTCGCCTTCGCCGATGATGTAGCCCAGGATGCCGCCCGCCGCGACTTCACCATGAATGCGCTCTATTGCGATGCGCGCGGCACCCTGGTCGATCCGCTCGATGGCCTCCCCGATCTCAAGGCGGGTCGGCTGCGCTTCATCGGCAGCGCCTCCGCCCGGATCGCAGAAGACTACCTGCGCATCCTGCGCTTCTTCCGCTTCACCGCCTGGTACGGCAATCCCGACCACGGGATCGACGCCGAGGGCCTCGCCGCCTGCGCCGATGGGGCCGACGGGCTCTCCCATGTCTCCGCCGAGCGCATCACCGCCGAGCTGCTCAAGCTCCTCGCCGCCCCGGGCCCGGCCCCCGCCGTGGCCGCGATGGCCGCCTCCGGCGTGCTGCACCACGTCCTGCCCGGCGCCGATGCGCCCACGCTCACCCGCTTCATCCACTTCGCTCCCAGCCCCGATGCCACCGCCCGCCTCGCCGCGCTGGGCGGCAGCCGCGACGGGCTGCGCCTCTCCCGCGCCGAGGATCGCCGGGTCGAAACCCTGCTGACAGCCGCCGCTTCCCTCGCCCCGCCTGCGGCTCTCGCCTACCACCACGGCGAAGCCGATGCGCTGGCCGCAATCCGGCTCCGCGCCGCGCAAACAGAGACTGTTCCACCTGAAAACGCCGCTTCGGAGGCACGCCACGGCGCCGCCCAAACCTTCCCCGTCGCCGCAGCAGACCTCATGCCGCAACTCTCCGGGCCAGCCCTCGGCGCCCGCCTGAAAGAGCTGGAGTCCCGCTGGATCGCCTCCGGCTTCACCCTCGGCCGGGAAGAGTTGCTGGCCCCCTAGTTTCTTTCCCTGCCGGTTGGGCTAAGTTGCTCCCGGACGCCGAAGGACCACCCATGCAACGCCTCGCCCGCCGCATTCCCAACCTGATCGACGCCTTCCGCCCCGCGGAGGGCCCGCCCCCCGCAACGCTCCTGCCCTTCATGCGCTGGGCCGTACGCGGGGCCGAGGTGCCACTGGTCGGCGCAGGCCTCCTCTTCGTGCTCACCGGCACGCTCGAGGTCATCACCGCGCTCCTGCTCGGCGACATCATCGACGCCGCCCTGTCCTCCGGCCCCGATGCCTTCTTCTCCACCCACCTCTGGCTGATCCTCGGCACCATCGCCTTCTTCGTCCTGATCCGCCCGGCCTGCTTTCTGGCCTCCGCGGCGGCCAACACGCTGGTGATCCAGCCCAACGTCATGCCGCTGGTGCTCTCGCGCCTGCACCGCTGGACCATGGGACAGGCGGTGCAGTTCTTCGACAACGACTTTGCCGGGCGTATCGCCCAGAAGCAGATGCAGACCGCGCGGGCCATCACCGATGTCGTCTCCGAGATGGCCAACACCGTCTGCTTCGCCCTCGCCTCCCTCATCGGCGCGGTGCTTCTGCTCATCGGGATCGACTGGCGCATCGCCCTCACCCTCGCCGTCTGGCTGGTGGCCTACCTCTCCCTCATCGGCTGGTACATGCCCCGCATCCGGGTGCGCTCCAAGGCCCGCGCCTCGGCACGCGCGATGGTGACGGGCCAGGTGGTGGACACGATCACCAACATAAAGACGGTCAAGCTCTTCGCCCATGCCGAACACGAAGATCGCGCCGCTCTGGGGGCCATGGGCAAGTTCCGCGAGGCCGTCATTCACGTCGGCACCCTCGCCGCCGGGTTCCGCGGTGTGCTCATGCTGCTGGCCGGCTTCCTGCCCGCCATGCTGATCGGCGGCACCCTTCTGCTCTGGCGCGGCGGCACGGCCACGGCGGGCGACATCGCGGCCGCCGGCACCATCGCCATCCGCATCGCCCAGATGACGGGCTGGGTCAGCCACACGCTGCTGGGCATCTATGCCAGCATCGGCGAAATCGAAGACGGCATGCGCACGCTCACCCCGCGCCACTCCGTCACCGATGCCCCCGATGCAACCTCGCTCGACGTGCCCACCGGCGAGATCGAGTTTCGCGATGTCACCTTCACCTACGGCCGTGAAAAAGAAGGCCTGCGCGGCGTGAACCTGCGCGTCACCCCCGGCGAGCGCCTCGGCATCGTCGGCGCGTCCGGCGCCGGCAAATCCACCCTCGTCGCCCTGCTCCTGCGTCTCTACGACACCGAAGAGGGCAAGATCCTGATCGACGGGCAAGACATCTCGACCGTCACGCAGGAGAGCCTCCGCCGGGCTATTTCGATGGTCACGCAGGACACCGCCATGTTCAATCGCTCCGCCCGCGACAACCTCAAGTACGGCTTCCCCGATGCCCAGGATGAGGAAATGGAAGAGGCCGCCCGACGCGCCGAGGCCCATGAGTTCGTCACCGGCCTGGAAGATTTCAACAGCCGCACCGGCTACGATGCCCACCTCGGCGAGCGCGGGGTGCGCCTTTCCGGCGGCCAGCGCCAGCGCGTCGCCCTCGCCCGCGCGATCCTGAAGAACGCACCCATCCTGGTGCTGGACGAGGCCACCTCGGCGCTCGATTCCGAGGTCGAGGCCCAGATCCAGACCGCGCTCGACGAGGTGATGGAGGGCAAGACCGTGCTCGCCATCGCCCACCGCCTCTCCACCATCGCCCGAATGGACAGGATCCTCGTGCTCGATGCCGGGCAGATCGTCGAAGAGGGCACCCACGAGGAGCTTGTGGCACTGGGCGGGCGCTACGCGGGCTTCTGGCACCGCCAGTCCGGTGGTTTCCTTGACGTGACCGAAGCCGCCGAGTAACGCCGGTTCCATGACAGATGCGGTGATCGAACGGTTGA
Organism: Oceanicola sp. 502str15; assembly: GCF_024105635.1. Lineage (NCBI taxonomy): Bacteria > Pseudomonadati > Pseudomonadota > Alphaproteobacteria > Rhodobacterales > Roseobacteraceae > Oceanicola > Oceanicola sp. 502str15. Next base: position 3,409,566 of record NZ_WYDQ01000001.1, on the reverse strand, counting down.
ACTTGCGCGGCGAAGGCGTGGCCGAGGGCCTGCCGCCCATTCCGCGCGTGCTCCCGGGCGAGGAAGTCTCTGTTTCACCCGAAAAGCTGCAAATCCTCACGCCGTCCGAGCATCGCGTCTCGCCGCCCTGCCGCCACTACAAGGCCTGCGGGGCCTGCGCCATGCAGCACGCCTCCGACAGTTTCGTGGCCGACTGGAAAACCTCTGTCATCGCGCAAGGCCTGTCCGCGCAGGGGCTGACCACCCGGATCCGTCCCATCCTCACCTCGCCCCCCGCCTCGCGCCGCCGCGCCACGCTGCACGGGCGGCGCACCAAGAAGGGGGCCATGGTCGGCTTCATGGCCCGCGCCTCCGACGTGCTGGTCGACGTGCCCGACTGCCAGGTGCTCCACCCCGCAATCCTCGCCGCAACCTCCGCGCTCGAGGCCTTCACCCGCCTCACGGCCACCCGCACCGCCGGAGTGGATCTTGCCGTCACGGTCTCCGAAGCAGGGCTCGATCTCCGCATCACCGGCGGTCGCGCCGCCGACCGGGGCCTGCTGGCCGAACTGGCGCAGCTTGCCGGGCAGCACGGGCTGGCCCGCCTCACCTACGGCGACGAACCCATTGCCACCCGCGAGCCACCTGCCCAGCGCTTCGGCCCGGCCCGCGTGGTGCCCCCGCCGGGCGCATTCCTTCAGGCCACCGCCCACGGCGAGGCCACGCTGCTCGCCGCGGTGCAAGAGGCCATCGGGCCGGAACAGAGCCTTGTCGCCGACCTTTTCGCCGGCTGCGGCACCTTCTCGCTGCCGCTGGCCCGCGATGTCGAGGTGGAGGCCTACGAGGGCGACGCCGCCCTTACCGCCGCCCTCGATGCCGGCTGGCGCAGCACCGGCGGCACCCTGCGCCGCACCACGGCCCACACCCGCGATCTCTTCCGCCAGCCGCTCCTGCCCGACGAGCTGGCCCGCTACGGCGCCGTGGTCATCGACCCGCCCCGCGCCGGCGCCGAGGCCCAGCACCGCGCCCTCGCCACCTCTTCCGTGCCCCGCATCGCCGCCGTGTCCTGCAACCCCGTCACCTTCGCCCGCGATGCCCGCATTCTCACCGAAGGCGGCTACCGGCTCGACTGGGTTCAGCCCGTCGACCAGTTCCGCTGGTCCTCCCATGTCGAGCTGGCGGCACAGTTCACGCAGGCGTGAGTCGGCGCCGCAGCGGCTTCCACGATGGGCCAAAATCCGTATAGTGCTGGCAAAACAAGACACAGGCAAAATGCTGGGGATTCAACGGTGAAAAAGCTTACGCGCCGCGCCGCGCTCTTCGGCGCCACGGCCCTCGCTCTGGCGGGATGTTCGAGCAAGTTCAAAACCTACAACGGCCCGGAGGTCACGCGCATCGTCGTCTACAAGGACCGTCGGCGCATGTATCTCCTGCACCACCAAGACGTGCTCAAGGAGTACAAGATCGGCCTCGGCTTCGCGCCGCGCGGGCACAAGCAGTTCGAGGGCGACGGCAAGACCCCCGAGGGCCGCTACACCATCGACCGGCGCAACCCCAACTCCAGCTTCCACCTCTCGATCGGCATTTCCTATCCCAACGAGCGCGACCGGGCCTATGCCGCCGAGCAGGGCAAGAAGCCGGGGGGCGACATCTTCATCCACGGCGCCCGCGAGAGCAAACGCGACCGCAAGGGCTCGGATTGGACGGCCGGCTGCATCTGGGTGAAGAACCGCGAGATCGAGAACATCTACGCCATGGTCCGCGACGGCACCCCGATCGACATCCACCCCTGACGCCCGCGCACAGGCCCCAAACGCAAAACGCCCGGCTCTCTGGCCGGGCGTTGTGTTTTTCGGTCGGCGCGCTTGCAGCCAATCGCCGTGTCAGCTGCCGGTGATCAGCGTCCACCAGATCTTGCCGTTCTGCTCCTGATGCCAGGCAATCCCCAGATTGCGGGCGGCGGGCGAAAGGATCACGTCACGCGTGTCGCTCTGCTCCATCCAGGCCGAAACGGTCTCGATCTCGGATTCGAAGGTCTCGCTGATGTTCTCGCCCACGAACTGCCCGGCGTAGCCCGTGCGCCGCACCCGGTCGAGCGGGCTGGAGCCGTCCGAGCCAAAGTGCCAGGGCCGGTTCTGCACCGCCATATCGCGCGAATGCGTCGCGGCGGCGGCGTTCAGCTCCGAGCTGAGGGCCACAGGGCTCACGCCCCGCGCCGCACGCAGCTCGTTCACGGTGTCGAGCACCCGGTAGGGGATCTGGTTGGCGTCCCGCGCGGTGATGTTGTACACCCGCACCCCGCCATCCGTTCCGGTCGTAACAGCCGGAGAACAGCCCGCCAGCGCCAGCGCGCTCACGGCAATCAACGTAATCATCCGCAACATGATGAAAGGCAGCCCCCATGTTCAGTATCGGAGGAAAGCCATAAACACATGTCCCGCCTTCTGCAATTGCACTGCGTTCACGTTTGCCGTTTTCCGGGGTGTTTGATTTGCGACTGCGGCTTTCCCGCAATATAGTTTCGCCTTGTCGGGGCCTGCCACCCGTCACAACCGTTCGAGGCCAGTATGTCAGATCAATCCATTTCCAGGATCAACCGCCGCGCCTTTCTCGGCGCCACCGCCGCCGCCGCCGTCCTGCCTGCCACCCTTCGCGCCGAAACCGTCGATCCCTCCGCGCTCGGGCCGCAGGCCGAGGTCGCGCGCAACATCTCCAGCTTCCGCTCGCTCGACTGGCGCCCCTATTTCAGCACCACCCGGGGCGGGGCCATCCTTGTCGATCTCACCTCGCGGGCGCTGCACTACTGGTCGTCCGACCAGTCGGTCTACAAGCTCTACCCCACCTCGGTCCCGATCACCGAGGATCTCACCCGCCGCGGCCGCACCTCCGTGGCCCGCAAGGTCGAGGGCCCCACTTGGTCGCCCACCCCGGCCATGAAGCGGCGCAACCCCGAATGGCCCGATTTCGTGCCCGCCGGGCCCGACAATCCGCTCGGCACCCATGCGCTCTACCTCGGCTGGACCTACTACCGCATCCACGGCACCCACGACACGCGCAAGATCGGCCGCAAGTCGTCCAACGGCTGCATCGGGCTCTACAACGAGCACATCGCGGAGCTGTTCGGCCTCGTCGGCGTCGGTGCGCAGGTGCTGCTCATCTGAGGCACCCCGCCAGCACAAACAGCAGGGCGGCACCATCACGGGCCGCCCTTTTCATTTTGCCACACCCGCCACGCGCCGAAGCGTTAACCCTTGCCGACAAACGGCCACCTATCGCATAGATCAGGGCAAAAGGATCTTCGATGCCCGAAATCACCACCGCCCTCCCCCTGCTCGCGCTCACGGCGCTGCTGGCCTACCTGCTGGGCTCGGTGCCCTTCGGCATGGTCATGGCGCGGCTGTTCGGGCTGGGAGATCTGCGGGCCATCGGGTCGGGCAACATCGGGGCCACCAACGTGCTGCGCACCGGCAACAAGCTGGCCGCCTTCCTGACTCTGGTGCTCGATGCCGGCAAGGGCGGCATCGCCGTGCTGCTCGCCCGTTTCCTGCTGGGAGAAGATGCGGCGCAGATCGCGGGGCTCTTTGCCTTCCTCGGCCACCTCTTTCCGGTCTGGCTCAAGTTTCACGGCGGCAAGGGCGTGGCAACCTTCCTCGGCACGCTGCTGGCGCTGCACCCGCTCACCGGGCTTGCCGCCTGCGGCACATGGCTGATCGTCGCCCTGGCCACCCGGCTGAGTTCGCTCGCCGCGCTGATCTCCGCCGCCACCTCGACCTTCTGGATGTTCACGCTGGGCTACGGCAACGGCTTCTTTCTCGGCATCGCGCTGACGGTGCTCATCTACCTGCGCCACGTCGAGAACATCCGCCGCCTCAAGGCCGGCACCGAAACCCGCATCGGCGAGAAAAAGAAAACCGGGCCCTGAGGCCCGGTTTCCTGTCGTCCCAACTGTCCGCGGGTCTTACCGACCGGCCAGCTTTTCCACCGCTTCGGCAGTGCGGCGGGTGTTGTTGTAGGTGCCGATCTGGATGAAGAACATCGCCATGATCACCACCGCGCCCAGCAGACCACCGATGATGATGCCGAGGCCAACGACCTCGCCCTGGGCCAGCACCACGATGCCGCCAACCACGCCACCGATGGCGTAGATCGCACCGATCACCCAGATCAGTACTTCGAAAATCTTGATAATTGTATTGCGCATGGAATGACTTCCCTCTTCGTGTTCAATGCCTTGTGCCCGGAGATTGAGCACTTTTTACCGTTGGGTCAAGGAGTGTTAACATTTCCGTGTGCTGCGCCCGCAATGTGACGGAAGTTTTCACGTAAACCTCACGTTGCCCCAACGGTCAGTAGCTGTAGGCAGGGTAGATCCGGCTGAGATCGCCGTTCCAATCCGTCGCATAATGCTCCAGCAGCTCGTCCGCCGGGGTCTTGCCGCTGGTCACACTGTCCTGAAGCGCATTCAGAAAGTGGGTTTCATCCGGCACCATGCCCCCCGCGCCGGGACGGGCCCGCGCCTTGAGCCCGTCATGGGCGATCGACACGGCTTCCCGCGCCAGATCGAGCACTTTCATGCCCCCGACCTCACCCGCAAGCCCCTGCTCCCCGGCCGAGACGCGCAGCGCCTCGCGGGTTTCGGCGTCCCAGCCCTTCACCATGTCCCATGCCGCGTCCAGCGCGCCCTGGTCATAGGTCAGCCCGACCCAGAAGGCGGGCAGCGCACAGAGCCGCCGCCACGGGCCGCCGTCGGCGCCGCGCATCTCGATGAACTTCTTCAGCCGCGCCTCGGGGAAGGCCGTTGTCAGGTGGTCGGCCCAGTCGCTGAGGGTCGGGGTCTCGCCCGGCAGCGCGGGCAGCTCGCCCTTCAGGAAGTCGCGGAACGACTGGCCCAGCGCATTGATGTATTTGCCGTCGCGGTAGACAAAGTACATCGGCACATCCAGCGCGTATTGCACATAGGCCTCAAAGCCGAAGCCCTCCTCGAACACGAAGGGCAGCATCCCGGTGCGGGCGGCATCCATGTTGCGCCAGACGTAGCTGCGATAGCTGCGCATCCCGTTCGGCTTGCCCTCGAAGAAGGGCGAATTCGCAAAGAGCGCCGTGGCAATCGGTTGCAGCGCCAGCGCCACCCGCATCTTCTGCACCATGTCCGCCTCGGAGCCGAAGTCGAGGTTCACCTGCACCGTGCAGGTGCGCCGCATCATGGTGGTGCCGGTGGTGCCGACGCGGCCCATGTAGTCGTTCATCAGCTTGTAGCGGCCCTTGGGCATGAGCGGCATCTCGTCATGCATCCATTCCGGCGCAGCGCCCAGCCCGATGAAGCCCACGCCGATCTCGTCCGAAACCTCCTTCACCTCGCGCAGGTGCTCGTTCACCTCGTCGCAGGTCTGGTGGATGGTCTCCAGCGTCGCCCCGCTGAGTTCCAGCGCGCCCCCCGGCTCGAGGCTGACGTTCGCGCCATCCTTCTCCAGCCCGATGAGGTAGCCGTTCTCCTCTACCGGCGCCCAGCCGAAGCGGTCACGCAGCCCGGTCAGAACCGCCTGAATGGAGCGCTCCCCCTCGTAGGGCAGCGGCTTCAGCGTGTCCTTGCAATAGCCGAACTTCTCGTGCTCGGTGCCGATCCGCCAATCCTCGCGGGGCTTGCACCCGGCTTCCAGGTATTCGGCAAGTTGCGCGTGCCGCTCGATCGGCCCGCCGCCGGACTGGGGGATAGACATATTCTGGCTCCGGGGTTCTTGCCGACTGAACAATCAGACTTGGCGGCATTGGTTATGAAGTCAATGCACCAGAAGTCTATCCTTCTGCCACACGATAAAGAGCCGCGGTTCGGTGCTTCCCGAGGCCGCGATGACCTGCTCGTAACGGGCACCGGCAAAACCGGCAAGCGCATCCACCATCTTCTCCGACCCTGCCGCCGAGGCAGGAATGCGCGCCGTGCCCTCCGGCGTGACCCAGAGCCAGAACAGATCATCCTCCATCGGCCCGTCGCCGGTGGTCTCTATCTCGATCCGCATCACCTCCGGAAGCGACACCACCATGCCGCCCTCGCCGGTGAGGTAGCGCAGCGCGCCCTCGTCCAGCTCGATCACCCCGCGCCCGCCACTGCGCGGGCGAATGCGGGCACGTTGCAGCCCGGCATAAAAGCCGAACAGCCCGAACGAGATCATCGCCACCGCCAGCCACCAGACCAGCCCCGAACCCTGAAGCCCCAGCCAGACGCCCACCGCAACAACGAACCCGGCGGCAATGCATTCGCGCCAGCGGTGCAGATGTGCCCGCGCCTCGGGGCGGATCAGGCTCATGCCATCACCCGCACGGGCTGGGGCCTCTCGAGCAGCGCAATCCGGTAACTGCCCACCCGCTCGAAGCCGATCGCCTCGTAAACCCGCGCCGCCTCCGGGTTGTTGGCAAACAGCACCGCCGTCGCCACGCCCCGCGCCCGCTCCTCCGCCAGCAACGCCGCCGTCACCCTCCGGCCCCGCCCGACGCGACGCAGATCGCGCGGCACATGCACCGAGCCAAGCTGCACCATGTCGCCGGCACGGGCGTTGACCCCGGCCATGCCGACCGGCGCGCCATCTTCCACCAGAAGCCGCAGGTTGTCCTCCGTCACCACCCGCGCCGCCCGCCGCCGGGCATCCGCCACGGCCTGGTTCTTGCTGCGCGAAAATTGCGTGTCGAGAAAATGCTCGGCAAACCAGCGCCGCAGCATGTCCTCGTCCTCCGGGCGGGAAGGCCGGATCTCGGCCTCCGGGTCGGTGAGCCGCGCCAGGTCCAGCCGATAGAGCGGTTCGGCATGGTTCAGCGTAAATCCCGCATCCGCCAGCCCGAGCCCCTCCATCGCCGCCTGCACCTGCCCGTCCTCGCCTGTCATCCCGGCAATCCGCCGCCCCGCCAGCGCCCCGGCCACCGCGGGCCACAGCCCCGGCAGCGGCTCGGGCACCTGCGCCATCAGAAACCCGTCATTGTTGCAGCCCACCACCGCACGGATCTCGCCCCTTTCGGTCTCCGCCATCCAGAAGGTGCTGGAATGCGGATGGTCGCCCGGCACAAGGCCATGGGTCTCCAGATTGCCGCGCAGAAACATCGAGCTGTTCGGATGCTGCGCCAGAAACGCCTCCATCCGCGCCTCCTCGCCGGGCTGCGCCTGCCGGATCATTGCCAGTCTCCATGGGTGGTCTGCCACAGCGTCAGTGCCGCCACCGCCGCCGTGTCTGCCCGCAGAATGCGCGGCCCGAGGCTCACCGCATGGGCCTGCTCCATCGCCGCCAGCCGGTCCCGCTCGCCTTGCGAAAACCCGCCCTCCGGCCCGATCAGCACCGCCCAAGGCCCGGCCTCGCCACCAAGCCGCCGGTCTTCACCCACCAGCGCCTCGTTGCAGAACATCAGCCTGCGCTCCTGCGGCCAGCTCTCGAGCAGCGCCGAGAGCTTCACCGGCTCGCAGACCTCGGGCACAAAGGTCCCGCCGCATTGCTCCGCCGCCTCCACCGCATGGGCCTGAAGCCGGTCCACCCGGACCCGCTCGGCATTGGTGAACTCGGTGAGCACCGGCACGATCCGCCGCGCGCCCATCTCGGTGGCCTTCTCCACAATGAAATCCGTCCGCGCCTTCTTGATCGGCGCGAAGCACAGCCACAGATCGGGCGGCGACACCTGCGGCCCGGTCTGCTCGCGACACTCCAGAACCGGGTTGCGCTTGTTGGCTACAAGCACCTCGGTCCGCCACTCGCCCGCCGCGCCGTTGAACAGCAAAACCTGGTCGCCCGCCCCCAGCCGCATCACCGCAAACAGGTAATGCGCCTGCTCCCGCGACAATCCAACGGTTTGCCCCGCGGCCAGCGGGTGGTCTACATGGAGGCGGATTTTTGCTTTCATGGGGCCAGAGATATGCACGCCGAGACCGAAAGGCCAGATGCCGGGCAAGTCGCGGATGCCGTCTCGGGCAACTGGGTCGACCGCTGGGCGCCCCCCGCCACCCGCCCCTACCTCCGCCTCTCCCGCGCCGACCGGCCCATCGGCACATGGCTCCTTCTGCTGCCCTGCTGGTGGGGCGTGCTGCTGGCGGCAGCCTCGACCGGCTGGCGCTGGTTCGACCTCTGGATCATCCTCGGCTGCGGCATCGGCGCCGTTCTGATGCGCGGCGCGGGCTGCACCTGGAACGACATCACCGACCGCCATATCGACGGCTCGGTGGCCCGCACCCGCTCGCGGCCCATCCCCTCGGGCGCGGTCACCGTGCGGCAGGCGGCGGCATGGATGGCAGCCCAAGCGCTGGTGGCCTTCGCCATCCTGCTCACCTTCCCGCCCATGGCCATCTGGCTCGGCGTGGCCTCCCTCGGCCTCGTCTGCATCTACCCCTTCGCCAAGCGCTTCACATGGTGGCCGCAGATCTTCCTCGGGCTGGCCTTCAACTGGGGCGCCCTCCTCGCCTGGGCCGCCCATACCAACGCGCTCTCCCTCGCGCCCGCCTTCCTCTACCTCGCCGGCATCGCCTGGACGGTGTTCTACGACACCATCTATGCCCACCAGGACATCGAGGACGACGCCCTCATCGGCGTCAAATCCACCGCCCGCCTCTTCGGCGAAAGCTCCCCCTCCATCCTCCGCCTCTTCCTCGCCCTCACCATCACCCTGCTGACCGTCGCCATGATCGCCGCCCTGATCGAGCCCGCCTCCCCCCTGCAACTGGCCCTCGCAGCCGGCGGGGCCTGGGCCATGGGCTGGCACCTCGCCTGGCAGCTCGGTCAGCTCGACATCGAAAACCCCGCCACCTGCCTGCGCCTGTTCCGCTCCAACCGCGACGCCGGGCTCATCCCTGTGCTGTTTCTCGCCGCCGTCATCCTTCTGTGATCGCAGCATGATTGCACCCGGCGGCGGGGCGCTCTAAAGCAAGGATCAACCCGCAGCCGTGCCGGAGTGTTCATGCGCCTCAGCCCCAAGTTCGTCACCCTCGCCGCGCTCATCGTCGCCGCCGTGCTCTGCTACTTCAGCGCCACCGCCGCCGCAGGGCTCATCGAACGCGGGTCTCACTCCGCGGTGAAGACGGCGCTGATCGAAGGCGGACACGACTGGGCCACGGTGCAGACAGACGGCCTGCAAGTGCGCCTCGCCGGCACCGCCCCCTCCGAGGCAGCCCGCTTCCGGGCGCTCTCCGCCACCGGCGCCGTGGTCGATGCCACCCGCGTCATCGACCAGATCGAGGTCGAGCCCGCCAAGCCCATCACCGCCCCCAAGTTCTCCATCGAGATCCTGCGCAACGACGACGGAATCTCGATGATCGGCCTCATCCCCGCGCAGGTCGACCGCGACGAGTTCGCCGAGCGCATCACCGGCGCCGTGGGCAGCGACGTGGCCATCACCGACCTGCTCGAAACCGCCGACTACCCCCTGCCCGAAGGCTGGGACCGCGCCGTCAAGTTCGGCCTCTACGCGCTCAAGGCCCTGCCGCGCTCCAAGGTCTCCATCGCCGCCAACCGCGTGGCCGTCACCGCCATCTCCTCCTCCGGCGCCGAGAAGCGCAGGCTCGAAACCATGCTCGCCCGCGAGGCCCCCGACGGGGTCAAACTCGTGGTCGACATCACCGCGCCCCGGCCCGTCATCACCCCCTTCACCCTGCGCTTCCTGATCGACGAGAACGGCACCGCCCGCTTCGATGCCTGCTCCGCCGACACCGAGGAAACCCGCCGCCGCATCCTCTCCGCCGCCCGCTCCGTCGGGCTCGAAGGCCAGGCCGATTGCGTGCTCGGCCTCGGCGTGCCCACCCCCGACTGGGCCACCGCCGCCGAACAGGCCATCGCCGCCGTGGGCGAGCTGGGCGGCGGCGCCGTCACCTTCTCCGATGCCGACATCTCCCTCATCGCGCTTGCCGGCACCGCGCAGAATGACTTCGACCGCGTCGTCGGCGATCTCGAAAGCAACCTCCCCGAGGTCTTCTCGCTCGCCTCCAATCTCCCCGAGAAGGTCAGCGTCGATGGCACCGGCGAGGCCGATCAGGGGCCGCCCGAATTCGTCGCCACCCGCTCCCCCGAGGGCCGCGTGGCCCTGCGCGGCCGGGTGACCAACGAGCAGGTCCGCGAGGCGGTGCGCAGCTTCGCCCAGGCCAGCTTCGGCTCCGAAGCGGTCTACCTCGCCACCCGCCTCGATCCCGACCTCCCCGATGGCTGGCCGATCCGCGTGCTCGCCGGGCTCACCGCCCTCGGACAGTTGAACAACGGCACCGTCGTCGTGCAGCCCGCCTACATCGAGGTGCGCGGCATCACCGGCAACCCCGATGCCAAGGCCGAGATCGCCCGCCACCTCGCCGAAAAGTTGGGCGAAGGCGCGCATTTCGAACTCGCCGTCACCTACCAGGCCGAGCTCGACCCGCTGGCCGACCTGCCCACCCCCGAGCAGTGCCTCGCCAAGATCGTCGCCATCAACCAGGCCACGAAGATCACCTTCGAACCCGGCTCGACCGAAATCACCGGCCCCGCCGTCGGCGTGATGGACCGCATCGCCGAGGTGCTGAAGGGCAAGTGCTCCGAAATCGACTTCGCCTTCCAGATCGGCGGCCACACCGACAGCCAAGGCCGCGAACAGATGAACCAGCAGCTCTCCCAGCAGCGCGCCGACGCCGTGCTTCAGGCCCTGATGGACCGCCGCGTGCTCACCGGCCGGATCACCTCCATCGGCTACGGCGAGGCAATCCCGATCGCGGACAACGAAACCGAAGAGGGCCGCGAGGCCAACCGCCGCATCGAGTTCAAGCTCGTCTCTGCCGCGGGTGCCGAAGAGGCTGGCGCTGCCGGGGCTGATGGGGCAGAAGGTGAGAACCCGTCAGATGACGCAGTTGCCACCGAGGCTGCCACCGACGGCGCAGAAGAAGAAGGCGAGGCGGAGACCCCGGGTGAGTAGATCAGAGTTCATCATCGTCACGGCAATCATCCTCTTTGTCGCCTTCATGCTCGGATGGTTCGCCAACTGGCTCATCCACCGCCTCAGCCGGGTGACCCAGTCCGAGATAGGCGAACTCGACAAGATGGCCCAATCGCTCCACGAAGCCGAAGAAACCCGCGACCAGGCCATCGCCTACCTCCAGCAGCGCGAGGCCGAGCTGACCAACCAGCTCTCCCAGACCGAAGCCGAACTCTCGGCCGCCATGGACGGCCTGCGCGACGCCCGCCGCGAGGCCGAAGAGCTGCGCAGCTACATCGAGCGCCACCAGCAGGCCGGATGAGCGCGGCCTCCCTCGCTCTGCACCTCTGCAACGCCCGCGGCGCCCTCGATGGCCTCGCCCCCTGGCTCACCCAGGCCATCCACACCACCCACGCCCGCGCCGCCGCCCGCCTTCCCCTCGGCCCGCTCGACATCGTGTTGCGCGCCGGCACCCAGGTCATTCCCGAGAAGGGCCACGTCGGCCTCGCCCCCGGCCCCGGCACGCTGATCCTCACGGTCGATCCGCAAAACCCGGCCCTCGCCCAAAACACCAACGAGAGCTTCGAGCGCATGGTCGCCCACGAGCTGCACCACGCCGCCCGGTGGGACGGGCCGGGCTACGGCACCACCCTCGGCGCCACCCTCGTTTCCGAAGGCCTCGCCTGCCACTTCGCGCAGGATCTCTTCGGCCCGCCGCTGGAGCCTTGGGAAAACGCCGTGCCGGACGCGCTTCAAAGCCACCGCGAAACCATCCGCACCCTCTGGTCCGATCCCGGCTATGACCACAACGAATGGTTCTTCGGCACCGGCGTCTACCCGCTATGGCTCGGCTACGCCGCCGCCACCCAGCTCGTCGCCCGCTACTTCGCCGAACACCCCACCGCCACCTCGGCCGCCCTCGCCCACGACCCGCCAGAGCACTTCCGCCCGCTGGTCTGACCGCGCCCCGTTCATTTTCTTGCTGCAAATATCTCCGGGGGTGTGGGGGCTGGCCCCCACTCCAAGCCCCGCACAACGAAGCACGGCCCGAAACCCGCGCTCACCAGCGCTTCAGCGCATCCTCATCGGCCTCCACGGCCTCAACCCAGCCATCCCCGTCCCGGGTCACTTCCTTCTTCCAGAACGGCGCCCGGCTCTTGAGGTAATCCATCAGGAACTCCGCCGCCTCGAAGGCCGCCACCCGATGCGCCGAGGCCGTCGCCACCATCATGATCTGCGCCCCCGGCTCGAGCCGCCCGTGGCGATGAATCACCAGCGCCCCGGTGAGCGGCCAGCGCCCCTCGGCCTGCTGCACGATCCCGGCAATCGCCTTCTCGGTCATCCCCGGGTAATGCTCGATCTCCATCGCCTCCAGCCCGCCCGCCACGTCGCGAACCACGCCGGTAAAGCTCACCACCGCCCCGGCCCCGGCCTGCGCCGCCGAAAACCGGTTCAGCTCCGCGCCCGCGTCAAAGCCCTCGGCCTGCACCCGAACCTCGGCCATCATCCCCCCGTCATCGGCGGAAAGAAGGCCACCTCGCGCACGCCCGCAAGCGGCGCGTCAAAATCGGCAAGTTCCTGATCCAGCGCCACCCGCAGCGCGCTCACATCCTCGAAGGCCGCCGCATAGCGCGGCTCCCGCGCCCGCAACTCGTCAACCAGCGCGGCCACCGTCGCGGCCTCGGTCTCCACCGCCTCGCGCGGCAGCCCGATCCGCTCGCGGACCCAGGCAAAGTAAAGCACATCCACCGTCATTTCGGCCCCTTCAGGAAGGGCAGCGCCTTGCGGAAATAGTCCCAGCCCGTGATGAGCGTGAGCGCCCCCGCGATCCAGAGCACCCAGATGCCCGCCACCGTCGCCCAGCCCGCCGGGCCATCGCGAAAGCGCGCAAGGCCGCCGGGGCTGTCGCCACGGTGGGTCAGCCAGTCGAGCCCCGTGCCGAGGAAGAGAATGGCAATGGCCGTCATCTGCGCCGTCGTCTTCCACTTGGCGAGGTTCGTCACCTTCAGCGTGCCCGCGGTGTCACCGAGAAACTCCCGCAAGCCGCTGACGAAGACCTCGCGGAACATGATCAGCGTCGCCGGCAGCAGGATCCACGGGTTCATGCCGGAAAACCCGGTGATGACCAGCAGCGCGATCACCACCATCGCCTTGTCGGCAATCGGGTCCAGCATCGCGCCGATCTTGGTTTCCTGCTTCCACTTCCGCGCCAGCCAGCCGTCGAAAAAATCCGTCACCGCCGCCGTGACAAAGAGCACCAGCGCAAACCAGTCGGCCCAGGGGCGGGAGAAATAGAGGAACATCACCGCCACGCCGGGGGCGGCGAGCAGGCGCAGAACCGTGAGGATATTGGGCAGCGTCCAGACCATCGCCACCGGTGTATCGCGTTGCCGTGGCGTCTGGAAGAGCCGTTCGCCGCGCCTCTTTGGCGGCAATGGCCAGCGCACGCTGCATTGATTAACGTCCGCTATGTCGGATGACGTATGCACAGGGTGTGTACCGCTTGTGTACCGGATGTGCCCCTGTGCTTTTCGCGGTTAATCCCTATGGGTTAACACAAGGTCCGGCGGTGCCCCGTGCTCACCCCTTCTCATGGAAGAAGTCATAGATCTTCTGCGCCAGCCCCTCGCTGACCCCCTCCACCGCCTTCAGATCCGCCAGCGCCGCCCGGCTCACCGCCTTGGCCGAGCCGAAATGCGCCAGCAGCGCCCGCTTGCGCGTCGCGCCCACACCGGCAACCTCGTCGAGCGGGTTGGCCACCATCGACTTCGCCCGCTTGGCGCGATGGGTGCCAATGGCAAACCGATGCGCCTCGTCGCGCATCCGCTGCACGAAATAGAGCACCGGATCGTTGTGGCGCAGCGCCATAACCCTTTGGCCAGGGCGGTGAAATTCTTCCTTGCCGTGGTCGCGGTCCACCCCCTTGGCCACGCCGATGAAGGGCACATCCTCCACCCCCAACTCAGCCATGATCTCGCCCACTGCGCTCACCTGCCCGGCGCCGCCGTCGATCAGCAGCAGGTCGGGCCAGGTCTCGCTCTGCCGGTCCGGATCTTCCTTCAGCAGCCGCTTGAAGCGCCGCGAAAGCACCTCTTTCATCATGCCGAAGTCATCTCCCGGCACCAGCTCCTCGCCCTTGATGTTATATTTCCGATACTGGCTCTTCATCCAGCCATCCGGCCCCATCACCACCATGCCGCCAACGGCATTGGTGCCCTGAATATGGCTGTTGTCATAAATCTCGATCCGCCTCGGCGGCGCGGCGAGATCAAAGGCTTCCGCCAATCCTTTCAACAGCTTGGACTGCGCCGCGCTCTCGCTCATCTTCCGCGCCAGGCTCTCCCGCGCATTCCTCAGCGCCCCCGCCACCAGCTCGGCCTTCTCGCCCCGCTGCGGCACGTTCACCTCCACCTTGCGGCCCGCCGCCTCGCTCAGCAGCGCCTCCATCACCTCCCGGTCCTCGATGTCGTCACTGAGCAGCACCAGCCGCGGCGGCTCCTTGGTGGAGTAGAACTGGCCGACAAAGGCCTGCAACACCTCCGCCGGGCTCTCCGCCCCGCCAAGACGTGGGTAGTAGTCCCGGTTGCCCCAGTTCTGCCCGGCCCGGATGAAGAACACCTGCACGCAGGCCTGTCCCCCCTCCATGTGCAGCGCGATCACATCCGCCTCGGGGGTGGAGCGCGGGTTGATCCCCTGCGTCGTCTGCACCGCCGTCATCGCCCTGATCCGGTCGCGCAGCGCGGCGGCCCGCTCGAACTCCATCGCCTCGGAGGCTTCCTGCATCTGCTCGGCCAGCTGCTCCTGCACCTTGGTCGATCGCCCCTGCAGAAACCGCTCCGCATCGCCCACCAGCGCCCCGTACTCCGCCTCGCTGATATGGCCGACGCAGGGCGCGGAGCAGCGCTTGATCTGATAGAGCAGGCAGGGCCGGGAGCGGGTCTCGAAGGTGGCATCCGTGCAATTGCGCAGCAAAAAGACCTTCTGCAACTGGTTCAGCGTCCGGTTCACCGCCCCCGCGCTGGCAAAGGGGCCGTAATAGGCGCCCTTCTCCTTCTTCGCGCCCCGGTGCTTCTTGATCTGCGGAAAGGCGTGATCCTTGGCCACCAGGATATTCGGAAAGCTCTTGTCGTCGCGCAGCAGCACGTTGAACTTGGGCTTCAGCTGCTTGATCAGGTTCTGCTCCAGCAGCAGCGCCTCGGTCTCGGTCGATGTGGTCAGAAACATCATCGACGCGGTTTCCGAGATCATCCGCGCAATCCGCGGGCTGTGCCCCGTGGGCCGGGCATAGCTCGACACCCGCGCCTTCAGGTTGCGCGCCTTGCCGACGTAAAGCACCCGGCTCTCGCCATCGAGCATCCGGTAAACCCCCGGGGAGCCGTCCAGATGCCGCAACTGGTCGCGAATTACCTCATGGCCGGTCTTCATGGCACCTACTTGATCTTGATCCTGATTCCCCGTCATGGCTGCAATGGTAGTGGGGCTGGAGCAATAGGAAAGCTCTCCACGGTTTCTGTGGATAACTCTCTGGAGAACTCCCGGCCGTCCCTGAAATACCCTTATTTTCCGGCAGATTCCGTGCTTTGCCCACTTTTTGGGCGATATTCCAAGTCATTGAAATCACATGGAATATTTTATTCCGATCTCTAAATTAATGAAATCATTAAAGAATTTGTTAACGTTTTGTAACGTTTCGCGGCCCGATGGATAACTCGGTATGCCATTGTACTCCTGCCCCTCCTGTCAGGAGCAAAGCGGACGTCGCGGCAACCTCGGAGCCGAAGCCGTCAGACGACGACGACCACTAAATATGCCACGTACAACAGACTGAAAAGCGCACCGATTCTGCGGCCCATGTTCTGCTTCAGGAACACAAAAGGCACCAGCGCCAGCGAGGCCGCGAGCATCACCCAGAGGTCGAAACTCAGGATCTCCGGGTCCACCGGAACCGGCCCGACAAAGCTGGCGATGCCGATAATGGCCAACAGGTTGAACATGTTGGAGCCAATCACATTGCCCAGCGCCACATCTGCCTGGTTGCGCAGCGCGGCCATTACCGTGGTGGCCAGCTCGGGCAGCGAGGTGCCGATCGCCACCAGAGTCAGCCCGATCACCGTGTCCGAAACACCAAGAACCGTGGCAATCCGCACCGAGCTGTCGACGAGCAGATCTGCCCCCAGCGGCAGGCCCGCAAGGCCGAGCACGGTGAATACCCCGATCTTCCACCAGGGCATCGACGGGTCGGCGCCCTCGAGGTCTTCGTCCTCATCCGCGCCGTAGTCCTGCGTCGCCGTGGCCCGGCGGTGGTTGCGGGCGCTGTGGATCGCATCCCAGAGCACACCCGAAAGCGCCGCCATCAGCACCAGCCCGTGCCACCACCGGATCGGGCCGAGGTAGCAGCAGGCGATGAACAGCAGCGAAGCCGCGATCATGAACATGAAGCTTCTGCGGGTGTCGTGGTCTTTCGTGGCCAGCACCCGCATCAACGCGGGCACGCCCAGCACCAGCAGGACGTTGGCAATGTTGGAGCCCACTACGTTGCCCAGCGCCAGCCCGCCCGCATTGTCGCGCACCGCGTTGACCGAAATCAGCAGCTCGGGCGCCGAGGTGCCGAAGGCCACGATGGTCAGCGACACGATCAGCGCCGGAATGCCGAGCCGCAGCGCGATGTTCACCGCCCCGCGCACCAGTGCATCGCCAGCCAGCAGCAGGATCACAAGGCCCAGCCCTGCGATCATCAGATCATAGGCCATGCATCAGCCCTTCCCGCAGGCGCACTTGCCCGCTCCGATCCGGTAACTTCCGCATTCGGGGCATTTCCTGGCCTTCTCTACCGGCTTCGCGGGGGGCTTCTTCTTGCTCACCTTCCGCTTTCCGAAGATCGCAAGCAGGCCCATCGCGGCCAGAAAGAGAATGACAGCCTTGAGCAGCATCTAAAGCCCGAACCTCGCCCACATCGCACGGTCTTCCACCGCGCCCACGGCGCCGTTCATGGCCTCTGCACCCAGCCGCTTCAACAGCCCACGGCGCGGCCCGTGCACGGCAAAGCGGGTCTTGTCGCCAAAGCGGGCCTTCATCGTCGGGATCAGGTGGCCAACCCCATCGGCAAGCCCCACGTCCACTGCCTGCTGCCCAACCCAGATATCGCCGGTGAACAGCTCGGTGCCATCGTCCAGCTTGCTGCCCCGCCGCGCCTTCACCTGACGGATGAAGTTGCCGTGTATCACCTCCTGCAACGCCTTCAGGCGCTCAACATCCTCGGGCTTCTCGGGGCGGAACGGGTCCATGAAGCTCTTGCTCTGCCCGGCGGTATGCACCCGCCGCTCGATCCCGTGCTTGCCGATGAACTCATGCAGCCCGAAGCTGGCCGAGATCACCCCGATCGAGCCGGCAATCGAATTGTCATCGACAAAAATCTCATCGCCCGCCGTCGCCAGCCAGTAGCCACCCGAAGCCGCCACGTCCTCGACAAAGGCAAAAACAGGCACCTCTTTCTCTGCCGAAAGCCGCCTGATGCGCGCGGCAATCAGCGCGCTCTGCGTCGGAGAGCCACCGGGAGAGTTGATTTGCAGCGCCACCGCCACCGGCTTGCCCTTGCGAAAGGCCCGCTCGATCGGCGCGGCCATCCCGGCATCGCTCATCCCGCGCGAGCCCACGCCGATCGCGCCCTGAAGGCGAATGACCGAAACGAGCGGCGGGCGGTTGGTGAAGGGGAGACGCAGGCGCATGACCCCTCATGTAAGTGTGCGCAGATGCAGGAACAAGGCCGGGTGACGCCCCGTTTCGCCGCGTTCACCCGCTAATTGCCAGCCCGCTCCCGTCAAAGTAATGCAGCGCCTCCTGCGGGAAGCCCAGGGCAATCGGCGCGCCCTCCTTCAGCTCGGTATTCCCCGGCGCCCGCACCGTGATCTGCCCGGCCTCGCCCGCATCGACGATCACATAGGTATCGGCCCCCAGATACTCGATCACGTCGATCCTGCCCGTGCAGGCCCCGCCACTCTCGACCACTTCGATATGCTCTGGCCGAATCCCCACCTGCGCCACGCCCTCCGGCGTTGCCGGCAGGGTCAGCCCCGCATCAATCGGCATCACGTTCATCTTGGGCGAGCCGATGAACTGCGCCACGAACAGGTTCGCCGGGCGTTCGTAAAGCTCCCGTGGCGTGCCCACCTGCGCGATCTTGCCGAACTCCAGCACCACGATCCGGTCGGCCAGCGTCATCGCCTCCACCTGGTCGTGGGTCACGTAGATCATCGTCGTGGCAAGGCTCTGGTGCAGCTTGGCGATCTCGTAGCGCATCTCGACGCGCAGAGAGGCATCGAGGTTGGAGAGCGGCTCGTCGAACAAAAACGCCGTCGGGTCGCGCACGATGCTCCGCCCGATCGCCACCCGCTGCCGCTGCCCGCCGCTGAGATCCTTGGGCCGCCGCTCCAGGTAGGGCTCCAGCTTCAGCACCCGCGCCGCCTCGCCCACCTTGGCGTCGATCTCCGCCTTCGGCGCGCCCGCCGTCTTGAGGCTGAACCCCATGTTCTCGGCCACGCTCATGTGCGGATAGAGCGCATAGCTTTGAAACACCATGCTCAGCCCCCGCTTGGAGGGCGGCGCGGCGGTCATGTCGGCGCCGTCGATCAGGATCTGCCCGCGCGAGGTCTCCTCCAGCCCGCCGATCATCCGCAAAAGGGTCGACTTTCCGCAGCCCGAAGGGCCGACGAAGATGATGAACTCGCCGTCATCAATCTTCAGGTCCACCCCCTTGATGACCTGCACCTCGCCATACCACTTCTCGACCGCCTTCAGCTCTATGCTGCCCATGCGTTCCTCCCTGCGGTGGGCGAGGCCCATGCCAGCCACACCGCCGCCGTCCATGTAAAGTTGCGCCCGCCCGCAGGCGCGCCGTCTCGCGGATCGAAATACTCGGCAAAACCGTTTTCCGCGATCATCGCGCGCGTGTTCTCGGTGATCTTGCCCGCCCATTCGCCATGGCCCTGCTCGGCCAGCCCCTTGGCGATCAGCAGGTTCATCATCGCCCAGACCGGCCCGCGCCAGTAACGCTTCGGCTCATAGGCCGGATGCGCCGGATCGGTAGAGGGGATGCCATAGGTTTCCAGCCCCATTACCCGCTCGAGCTGCGGCAACATCCGGTCACCCCCCACCCCCGCATACCAGCTCAGAAAGCTCGCATTGCTCACCACGCCCGAGTGCCTGCCTGCCCGCTCATCGAAGGTGTCATAGGTCTGCGCCTCGGCATTCCACAGCCGCTCCGCCCCCTCTTCCATTGTGGCAATCCACCCCGCGATCTCGTCGCGCGGGCCACCAAACCGCTCCGCCAGCACCAGCAGGTCCCGCGTGCTCCGCAGTAGCGTGAAGGTCATCGTCGGATCGGCCACCCGAAACGGGTTCGCCTCGCGCAGATGGGCCTCGTCCCAGCCGCTCTCCGCCCCCAGCTTCACCAGGTAGAGAAACCGGTCATACTGCGCCTGCAAGGGCCGCTCTTCCTCGACCACATGGGTCGTATCCCGCCGCCGGTAGCTCTCGATCCCGACCGGCTCGATCGCCGCAAACGGCCCGTCCCAATCCGGGCAATTGTCGCGCCCCGTCTCCCATGGGTGGGTCACCACAATCGCCCCGCCCTCGCAGCGCCACGTCATGAACCAGCGGTGCCAGTCGACCAGCTTCGGCACCAGCGCCTCGGCGCGCGCCGCAAAGCTCTCGTCCATCTCCAGCAGCCAGCGCACGAAGGTTCCCGCAATCGGCGGCTGGCTGATCCCGCTCGACGGGATCAGCCCCACCCCGCGCCACACGTCCGGCCCCGGAAAATACCCCGGATCAACTTTGTGAAACAGGATATGCGGCACCATCCCGTTGTTCCATTGCCCGGCAAAGAGCGTGTCCAACTCGTCCCAGGCGCGCGCCATGTCATGCTCGGCAAACCCCAGCGCGGCAAAGACCGAATCCCAGTTCCACTGATACGGATACAAGCCCGCCGTCGGCACCGTATACCCGCCCCGGTCGTTCCCCTTCAGAATGGCCCGCGCCTCCTCATCCCGCGTCATCCCTTCACCGATCCCGCCGTGAGGCCCTTGGTCATGAACTTCTCCAATCCGAGAAACAGCACCATGATCGGCACCGTCGCAATCACCGCCCCCGCCATCAGGTGCTGTCGCGGCACCTCCGAGCTGTTCAGGCTCGTCACCGCCCGCGTCAGGGTAAATTTCGAGGGGTCATCCAGCAGCATGAAGGCCAGCAGGAATTCGTTCCACGCGATCATGAACACATAGAGCGACACGCTCGCCAGCGCCGGCAGCGCCAGCGGCAGGGTGATCTTCCAGATCACCGCCAGCCGGCTCAACCCATCCATCAACCCGGCCTCCTCCACCTCCGCCGGCAGCCCGCGGAAGTAGCCCTGCAACATGTAGAGCGCCACCGGGATCGTCGTGACCGGATAGATCAGCACGATGCCAAACACCGTGTTCCTCAACCCCATCTGGCTAAAGGCAATGTAGATCGGCAGCGCCAGCACGATCATCGGCACCATGTAGATCAGCAGGATCGAGCGCGAAAACGCCGCCCGCCCCACAAACCTCAGCCGCGCCACCGCATAGGCGCCGGGCACCGAGAACAGCAGGGTGATAAACACCGTCAGGCAAGAGATGTAAAAGCTCGTCCACAGATAGCGGCCAAAGTCATACTGCCCGAACAGCTCCACATAGCTGCGCAGCAGGTCCCAGCCGCGTGACAGTTCGATCGAAAAGTCGAGCGGATTCTGCAACAGCGCCTGCTGGTTCTTCAGGGAGGTCATCACCATCACGTAAAACGGGATCACCACGATGGCGGTAAAGAAGATGTAGCCGAACCCGGTCAGAAACCGGATCACCGCCTCCTCGAACTCGTGCCGCGTCAGCACCCCCGGCTTCAGCCCCGCCACGATCCCCCAGAAGCTCACCGCAAAGCTCGCGCCCAGCACCAGCGCCGAAAGCCATTCCGCCAGCCCGCCCACGTCCGCGCCAATCACCATCGGCCCCACACCCGCCAGCGTCACCCCCGCCAGTCCGATCACCGCGCCCAGCATCGACACCGAGCCAAGCCGCATCACCGCGCTCAGCCCAACCACCACGCCCCAGAGCAAGCACAGCCCCACCGAGGGCCGAAACGCCTCGCCCGTCGCAAAGGAAAAGCCCACCGCCACCGTGGTCGCCACCACCAGCATCCACAGCGCCCCGAGCACCGGGGCCGTCAGGTATCCGCGCCACAAAAGGCTCACACCCGCCCCCATTTTCTTGCTGCAAATATCTCCGGGGGTGTGGGGGCTGGCCCCCACGGCGCACCGACCGCAAAAGGCACCACGCTCAAAGCCCTTCCTCCCGGCTGATCCACTTGAAGAACACCACCGAAAAGGCAATCAGGCAGCCGAAGATCACCACCGCCACCGCCGCCCCCGCGCCGATATTGCTGATCGCGAAAGCCTGCTCATAAACGTTCACCGTCAGCGTGCGCGTCCCCGCATTGCCCCCGGTCAGCAGAAAGATGTCGTCGAACTTGTTGAAAGTCCAGATAAAGCGCAGCAGGAACAGCACGCTCAGAATGCCCAGAAGCTGCGGCAGGCTCAAATACCAGAACTTCTGAAACGGGCTGGCCCCGTCCATGTCCGCCGCCTCATACATATCCGTGTCGATGCTCTGCATCCGCGCGAGGATGAACAGAAAGCTCAGCGGAAAATACCGCCAGATCTCGAAGATGATCACCATGATCAGCGCCAGCGGTCGCTGCCCGAAAAAGTTGATCGCCTCCTCCGTCACCCCCATCTGGATCAGCAGCGCATTGGCGCTTCCGCTGAACGGGTCGAACAGCGTCACCCATGTGAAAGCCACCGCGATCACCGGCGCGACATAGGGAAACAGGTAGAGCCCCCGCAAAATCCCCTGCCCCCGAAAGCTCTTGTTCAGCAGCATGGCGGCAAACAGCCCCATCACCAGCGCCCCGATGGTGCCGAAGACCGTGTAAACCAGCGTCACCCAGAGCACCGACCAGAACTCGCCGCCATCGAAGACACGGGCGAAGTTCTCCAGCGAGAACTCGAAGTTGGTGAGGATATTCGGCGCCTTCACCACCACTTCCGGCTCGCTGTCTTCCAGCGGGTCTTCCATCGCCTCCGGGTCGTCGGCAAGGATCGGCACCCGGATCTCGCTGCGCCCCCCGGCCTCCACCTCGCCCAGATCGCAGGTCAGGGTGCGGGCCGCATAGGTGCAACCCTCCGGCACCGCACCCGGCTCGACCCCCTCGGGGAAGCTGTCCGAAAAGCGGGCCGAACTAAGCGCGATGTCCTGGCTGGTGTTGCGCACCCGGTACCGGATGTAGGGCTCCGCCTCATCGGCATCGCGCAGCTGCTCGTTCACGCTCAGCGACGGCGGGCGCAGGTCGGCCAGCCCGATCGGCTTGAAGCTGATCCAGAAGATCGCCAGCAACGGCAGGATCACCACCAGCGACACGCTGATGATCGTTGGCGCCAGCAGGCCCCACGCCAGCCGGGCCTCGCGCCTGGCAAGCGGGCCGCGGCCCTTGGGGGGGATTGGTGTTTCGGTCATTTCAAGGCCGGGCGGCGAGGCACCCCCGCCGCCCGAAGGCAAAGGTTCACTGAACCTTCGCCAGCTCCTCGTTCATCATCGCAACCGTCGCCGCCGCATCGCGGGCACCGTCGATGTATTCCCGCACCAGCCGGTTGATGACCTGGCTGTTGATCATCTTGGAGGCCAGCGAAAGCTGCCCCTCCTCAACGCCCCAACGCTGCGCCACGTCCAGCCCGCTGACGATCTCGTCGATCATCTCCGGCGCATAGAGGTCCGAAAGCGCCGCCTTCCGGTCCACGCCCACGTCGAGCATCGACCACTCGGTCTTGAACTTATCCGGCTCCTCAGCCGTGCCGCGCCGGGTCGGGAACTTGCCCTCGGGCGCGATCGAGAGCGTGTCCATGTAGCCCTCGCCCATCGAGAACTTCACAAACTCCTCGGCGGCATCGGTATCGGCATCCGAGGTGATCCCGAAGTAGCGCATGTCACCCCAGGCCGCGCCCTCTGGGTTGGAGGGGCCGGAGAAGGTGGTGACGATCCCGGTCTTGCCCGCCAGCTCGGCGCTGGTCGGATCGTCGGTCAGGGTCGGGGGGGCGTCATCGCGCAGCCCTGCCAGCTCGTCGAGGATGAAGGGCGACCAGATGATCATCGCCGCCTGCCCGGCAAAATACAGCTCGCGGCTCTGCTTCCAGAACAGCTCACCCGGCGGCGAGGCCTCTGCGATGGCCTTGTAGAAATCGAGCACCTCGGTGGTGGCCGCCTCATCGAGCGGCGCAAAGCCCTCCTCGTTCACCGGCGACACGCCGTTGGCGAGGAAGACATGCTCCAGCACCTGAGACATGAAGTTCTCATCCACCTTCGTCGCGGCCACAAAGCCATACATCTCCGGCGGGTTGTGCAGGGTCTCGATGGCGGCAAGCACATTGGCGTAAGAGTTCGGCGGCTCCAGCCCGTTCTCCTCGAACAGATCCTTGCGATAGACGATCATCTGCGTCCAGCCATCCACCGGCACGGCTGCGGTGCCATCCTCGAAGGCGGCCATGGCGAGCGGGCCGGGGGCAAAGGTATCGGTGCCCAGCTCTTCCAACACCTCGGTCGCCGCCTCGGCATCCAGAATGCCCGCCTCGGCCCAGGGCAGGGTGTATTGAATGGTGTGATAGATCACATCCGGCAGGTCTCCGGCGGCAAAGGCGGCGGTGGCGCGGGTGCCAAGATCGGTCTCGGTGACGGGAATCACCTCGACAGCGGTGCCGGTTTCAGCCTCGAAGGCCTTCGCCATCTCCTGCTGTTTCGCCAGCCGCTCGGGCTGCTCTTCGGTGGTCCAGAAGCGGATCGACTGGGCATCGGCCATCGCCGTGCCGAGAGTCAGCGCAGTCGCGGCCAGAAGCCCGCGTTTAAGGGTCACATAGGTCATGGAAGTCCTCCCAGTTTTTGTCTTTTCCAGCGCTGTTCGCACCAGTCTTCGCGTTACTCGATCGCGCCTAGGGGAGGTCTTCTGTCGGCCCTCTGGCCAGTCCGCGTCGTTGCGCGCGCTCCCCCGATGTCCTTCATAGTTGAAGGCCGGACCGGGCTGGGCAACGGTTTTTTCCCGTTTTTGCGGTAGGATGCGGGGTCTTGCCCGGGGGCTGCCTAGTTTTTGTGCAACTGTCTGCCAGACTCCTCGCGGGCATAAAGCCGCCATGTCGCCATCAGCGCCCTGTCGGCGCGGCTGCGGATCTCGGCCGCCGGCAGCGGGGGTGCGGCATGGATCACCCGGCGGATCTGAAGGTCGCCCAGCAGCAGGCCAAGGTAGGTTTCGCAGATGGCTCCGGCATCGCCGCCCCTCAGGGCGCGCTCGTCCAGCGCCCGCTGGCAGAGCGCCTCGATCATCGGCGCGATACGCGCCCGCCCGACCTCTGAGAGCACCGCGCCCAGCGCGCCCGTGGCATCACCCGCCGCCGCCCGCGCCAGGGCCACCGCCCGCGGGCCGGTCAGCAGCTCGAGCAGCACCGGGCCGAGGGCATCGAGGGTTTCCAGCGGCGAGGCCTCCGCCACAAGCGCCGCCTCAAGGCGGCTCGCGATGGCCTCGCCGTTGCGCAGCGCCATCGCCCGGAACAGGCCGAGCTTGTCGCCGTACCAGTTGTAGAGCGTCTCGTTGCTGGCCTTCGCCGCCTTGGCCACCGCCAGCATCGACATGCCCGCCGCGCCTCTCGCCTCCAGCAGCCCATAGGCCGCCGCCATGATCTGCTCTTCCCGCTTGGTCCGGTTTTCCTCGCGCATGTCACGGCTCCCTGTTGACACGCTTCCGTATATCACGTTACGGACTAGCAACAAGCGTAATAGCATATACGGATATTGCCATGCCCCTCGCCTTCCGCATCGCCGCCCTCGCCGCGCTCCTGCTCTGCGGCGCGCTCTTCGGCTTCTTCTACGCTTGGGTCTGCTCCACCATGTGGGGCCTCGATGCAGCCGCACCCGAGGTCGCCATCCGCGCCATGCAGGCGATGAACGCCTCCGTCCGCAACGCCCTCTTCTTCCCCGCCTTCTTCCTCACCGGCCCGGCCCTGCTCCTGGCCGCACTGCTCGCGTGGAAAAGCGCCCAGCCCAGGCAAGTCACCATGCTGCTCACCCTCGCGGGCCTCACCGTCCTGCTCGGCGGCACCGTCCTGACCATGGCCGTCAACGTCCCGATGAACGAGGCCCTCGCACGGGTGAGCGATGCAGAGATCGAGGCAGACGCCGCCGCCATCTGGGCCACCTACTCCGCCCCCTGGCAGGTCTGGAACCAGACCCGCACAGCCTTCACCGGCCTCGCCCTCGCCATGGCGGGCGCGGCGCTGCTGAAGGCGCGCTCAATGCAAGGTCAATAAGTCAGTAAGGTCGCGTCGGGGCTTCTATCTGTGCCGTGCAGCGCTCGGCCATCGGGCCGGGCAATGCCGCCCCGATCCGCGCCCGCTCGGAGTCCAGAAACCCCTCGCGCCCATCCGCGTTCCGGTCTTCAAACCCGAACCAGCCGCCGATCAGGTAGCAGGTGCCCGCAATCATCCAGGGCGCCGCCTCCAGCGCCGCAAGCATCCGCTCCGGCCCTGCGTCATAGAGCGGCTTCATCGCGGCGGTGAAGCTCTCTTCCGTCGCCCCGTCGAAGCTCAGCAGCGCCACCTGCCCATAGAGCAGAAACGCCGCATAGCTCTCGCTGTCTCCGGCCTCGGCGCCATCCTTGAGCCGCGCAAACAGCGCATCGCGCCCGTGCATGGCGGCAATCACGCCGTCATGACGCGTCACCGGAAGCCCGGCCATGATCTGCGCCAGTTCCACCGCGTCTTCCGGTGCCAGTTCGGCCTGCGCCGGAAATGCCGCCAGCGCAAAGGCCAGCGGCAGGGCGCAGCGCCGCAGACTCACCCGTAGAAGCCCGTCATCATTCCCGACATGAACCGCGGGTTGCAATCGTGGTCCGCCGGCCGCTTCCAGCCCGTTTCCGCCTTCTTGTCGGAAATCGACACATCCACGATGAACTGGTCCTTGGGCGATACCGTGGTCCAGATCTGGAGCAGGATATCGTTCTTGATCACGATGCAGCCCTTCGACCACCCGGCGCTCGTGCCGGCATGGATCATCGCGCCGCCACCCACGTTCGCGCCGTCGTTGTAGGACGTCCGCGGCCCGAACCAGAAGGCCTCGCGCTGGGGCAGCCCCTTTGAGACCCGGTCCTTGTC
Organism: Oceanicola sp. 502str15; assembly: GCF_024105635.1. Classification (NCBI taxonomy): domain Bacteria; kingdom Pseudomonadati; phylum Pseudomonadota; class Alphaproteobacteria; order Rhodobacterales; family Roseobacteraceae; genus Oceanicola; species Oceanicola sp. 502str15. Next base: position 3,383,441 of record NZ_WYDQ01000001.1, on the reverse strand, counting down.
GGCCCGGTGCACCTTCGCCACCGAGTAGTCACCGGCCACGATCACCATCTTCGGATCCCACCAGCAGTCCGTGGTCACGGACAGGCTGGAAGAGGTGAACGACAGCTTGCCGACACCATCACCACGAACAACGTCTATCTGATATTTTCCCATAGGGGTCGCTCCACAAATGCATTGGTCATCTTCATCACGCCCCTTGGAATCGGCCCAAAATTGGCCGAGGGGCAGGTGAAGCCTAGCACCGGGAGCGAAATCTGCCTAGTCGCCCGTCAGCTCTTTCATCGCCGCCAGAAACGCCGCCACCTCGCCCTCGGTGTTGTAGTGGCACATCGACACCCGCAGGCACCCGTCGAGGCCCAGCGGGGCGAGCACGTTGCCCGAGTAGTGGTCCGCCGCCCGGGCATGGGTCCGAATGCCCCGCTCCCGCAGCGCGGCCACCAGCTCTCCCGCGCTCATGCCCTCCAGCGTCAACGAAACCAGCCCTTCCCGCGCCGGGTTCTCGACGCCTCCCAGAATGGTCACACCGCTCAGCTCGGCCAGGCCCTTCTGGTTGCCGGTGCCCTTCAGCATCGCCTCGGTCAGGTCGGCCTCATGGGCATGGATCGCCGCCGCAGCCGCCTCGATCCGGGCGCGCCTGTCGCCGGTCTCGCCCAGCGTCTCGCCGAGCCACGCAAAGTAGTCGACCACATCCGAAAATACCGCATAGGCCCCGGTGTCCCGCGTGCCCAGCTCCCAGGGCCCGCCCTCCTTGAGCGCGTCATGGGGCGCGGCGGCGAGCCGGTCCGAAAGCCAGGCCAGCCCGAAGCCGTGCCGCGAGAACATCTTGTAGGGAGAGACCACGTAGCCATCCACACCGGCAGCCGTAACGTCCACATGCCCATGCGCCGCGTGCTGTATCCCGTCGACGATGATCGTGCACTCCGGCGCAACCGCCCGGATCGCCCCGGCAATCGCCGCCACATCCATGCCCATGCCCGTCACCGGCGAGGCATGCACGATCGTGGCCACCCGCACATCCGGCGTCATCGCCGCGGCATAGGCCTCCGGTCCAACGGTGCCGCTGGCATCGTCATGCGCCACGAGGATGTGCTCCAGCCCCGAAGCCTCCGCCGCCCGCGCCGCCGCCACCCGGCTCGCGGGGTGCTCGAGCGTCGAGCTGATGACCTTGCCGCCATCCGTGGCATGGGCCGCACAGGCAGCGCGGGTCAGCCGAAACAGCAGCTCGGTGCCGGTCTCGCCCACGATCACCTCGCCACCCTGCGCGTTGAAGAAGGTGCGCGCGTCGTCCTTGCCCTTCGCGATCACCGCCATCAGGTGGGCCGAGGCCGGGTTGTCGCGCCCCTGGTTGTCGGGGATCGCGGCAAACTTCGCCGACGTCTCGGCAACCGCCTTCAGCGTCAGCGCCCCGCCCGCGTTCTCGAAGAAGATCCGCTCGCCCGTGAACGGGCAGCTCTCCACATGGGCAAACCTCGCCCGCACGTCTTCGATCAGCTCCGATGTCTTGCCCAGCATATGCGCCTCCTTCTTTGCCTCCGCTCTATGCCCGCCGCCGCCCGGCCACAAGATTCTCTTGCCCTCAATCAATCGTTTGATTAAACCGCGTCTCATGGACATCCACCCCACCCGAGACGCCCTCCTCCACGCCGGCCTCCGGCTGTTTGGCGAAAGCGGCTTTGCCGGGGCCTCCACCCGCGCCATCGCGGCGCAGGCCGGCACCAACGTTGCCTCCATCGCCTACCACTTCGGCGGCAAGGCCGGTCTCTACGAGGCCTGCGTCACCGAGGTGGCCCGCCGGATGACCCTCGTGTCCGAGCTTCCCATCGCCGCCAACGCCTCTCCACAAACCGCCGCCGATGCGCTCGAGGCCCTGCTGCGCCGCGCCATCGCCTACCTCTTCACCGCCGACGAGGCGGGCGAGGTCGTGCCCTTCGTCCTGCGCGTGCTGACCGAGGCAGGGGAGGCCTCCGAAACGCTCTACAACCGCCTGTTCGAGCCGCGCCACAGGCTGCTCTGCGTGCTCTGGGGCACCGCCACCAATCGCCCCCCCGAAAGCGAAAGCATCCGCCTCGCGGTCTTCGGCTTCGTCGGCCAGCTCGTCTATTTCCGGATCAACCGCGGCTTCGTCCTGCGCCGCATGGGCTGGAACACCGCCGGCCCCTCCGAGGCCGAGGCCATTGCCGACACCCTCGCCGAACAGCTCCATGCCGCCCTTGAAAGGAGCCGCTCATGAGCATCCTCTGCGCCATCCCCATCTTGTCCGCCCTCTTCGCCGGCTGCGCCCCGCCGCTGCCCTTCGCCACCGGCTACGTCGAGGGCGAGTATACGCTGGTCGCCCCCATCGCCTCGGCGCAGGTGCGCTCTGTGGCCGTCAGCCGGGGCGACAGCGTGGTGCCTGGCGACCTGCTGGTCGAGATGGAAAGCCGCGACGCCGAGATCGCCCTGGCCCAGGCCGAGGCCGCACTGGCCCAGGCCCAGAACGAGCTGGCAAACCTGACAGAGGGCCAGCGCCCCGAAGAGATGCGCGTGCTCGAGGCCACCCTCGCCTCAACCCGCGCCCGCGAGGCCGAAGCCGAGCGCGAAGCCGCCCGCATGGCCCAACTCGCAGAGCGCGGGGCGGCCACGGCAGCCCAGCGCGACGATGCCCAGACGGCGGCAGAGGTCGCCCGCGCCGCCGTGGCCGAGGCCGAGGCCCGGCTTGCCGTTGCCCGCCTGCCCGCCCGCGCCCAGCAGATCGCCGCCGCCCAGGCTCAGGTCGACGGGGCAAGCGCGGCCCGCGATCAGGCCGAATGGGCGCTCTCCCAACGCCGCCTTACCGCCCCGGTCGCCGGCCAGATCACCGATATCATCCGGATCGCCGGCGAAAACGCCGGGCCCTCCGCCCCCGTCCTCTCTCTCCTCGGCGAGAGCGCCTTGAAGCTCCGCCTCTACGTGCCCGAAACCTCCGTGTCCCGGGTCGCGCCCGGCGCCCGCCTCACCGTCAATTGCGACGGCTGCGCCTCCGGGCTCACCGCAACCGTCAACTACGTTGCCGAAGGCCCCGAGTTCACCCCGCCGGTGATCTACTCGCTCGAGAACCGCCAGAAGCTCGTCTACCTCGTCGAGGCCCGCCCCGATGGCGGGGCGGCCTCCCTCAAGCCCGGCCAGATCGTCGATGTCGACCTGCCGGGCACGACCGGACAATGAGCGCCGAACCCGCCATATCGGTGAAGGGCCTCACCAAGTCCTTCGGCGACAAGAGGGTGGTCAACAACGTCTCCCTCACCGTCGAGCGCGGCGAGATCGCGGGCTTCCTCGGCCCCAACGGCTCGGGCAAAACCACCACCATCCGCCTGATGTGCGGGTTGCTCACCCCCGATGCGGGCGAGGGCCGCGTGCTGGGCCACGACATTCTCACCGAGGGCCGCGCGATCAAGCTGAAGGTCGGTTACATGACCCAGAAGTTCAGCTTCTACGAAGACCTCACGATCGAAGAGAACCTCCGCTTCGTCGCCGGCCTCTACCGCCTGCCCCGCAAGCGGCAGGTGGTGGAAGACACGCTGAAAGACCTTGGCCTGCACTCCCGCCGCAAGCAGCTCGCCGGGTCTCTCTCCGGCGGATGGAAGCAACGCCTCGCGCTGGCCGCCTGCATCATGCACAAGCCCGACCTCCTGCTGCTCGACGAACCGACAGCGGGGGTGGACCCGAAGGCGCGCCGCGAGTTCTGGGACGAGATCCACGCGCTGGCCGCCAAGGGCCTGACCGTGCTGGTCTCCACCCACTACATGGACGAGGCCGAGCGCTGCCACCGCATCAACTACATTGCCTATGGCGCGCTTGTCGCCCGGGGCACCGTGGAGGAGGTGGTCGAGGAGGCCGCGCTCACAACCCTGCTCCTCTCCGGCACCGCCGACCAGACCGCCAGTGCCGCAGCCGCGCTCAAGGGCGCCGCCGGCGTCGAGCAGGTCGCCCACTTCGGGGCCGATCTCCACGTGGTCGGCCGTGATGCCACGGCGCTGCGCGCCTCCGCCGAGGCGGCCGCCCAACAGTCCGGCTGCACCCTGACCGAGTCCGAAACCTCGCTGGAAGACGTGTTCATCCGCCTGATGAGCGAAAGCACGGACAACATGGCATGAGCCTCTCCCGCCTCCTCTCCTTCGCCCGCCTCGGCACCCTGATCGCCAAGGAAGGCATCCAGATGCGCCGCGACCGGCTCACCTTCGCCATGATGCTCGGCGTGCCCCTGCTGCAACTCTGCCTCTTCGGCTTTGCCATCAACACCGACCCCAAGGAACTGCCCGCCGCCCTCGTCGCCCCCACGCAGGACCGCTACACGCGGGCCATGGTGACGGCCCTCGAGCTGACCGACTACTACCGCTTCATCGCGCCCCATGCCTCTGCCGCAGAGGCCGAGCGGATGATCGCCCGCGGCGAGGTCGCCTTCGTGGTCACGGTCCCCTCCGACTTCGGCCGCAAGGTCGAGCGCGGCGATGCGCCCACGATCCTGATCGAGGCCGATGCCTCCGACCCCTCCGTCGCCTCCGGCGCCGTCTCCACCCTCTCGCAGGTCGCCGCCGACGCGCTGCTGCGCGAAACCGGGCAGGAGGCCGAGGCCGCCGCGCAGGCCGCCTCCCGGCTTCAGGTCGTCGTGCACCGCCGCTACAACCCCGAGGGCATCACCCAATACAACATCGTGCCCGGTCTCCTCGGGGTGATCCTTCAGCTCACCATGGTGATGATGACCTCCATGGCGCTCACCCGCGAAACCGAGCGCGGCACGATGGAAAACCTGCTCTCCATGCCCGCCACCCCCTTCGAGATCATGCTTGGCAAGGTCATCCCCTACCTCGTGGTCGGCGCGGTGCAGGTGGCCGTGGTGCTCATCGCCGCGCGGGCGATGTTCCACATCCCCTTCGTCGGCTCGCTCTCGCTGCTGCTCTTCGGCGTCTTCGTCTTCGTGCTGGCGCTGGTGATCCTCGGCTACCTGATCTCCACCGTGGCCCGCTCGCAGATGCAGGCCATGCAGATGACCTTCTTCTTCTTCCTGCCCTCGATCATGCTTTCCGGCTTCATGTTCCCCTTCCGGGGCATGCCGCTCTGGGCGCAATACCTGGGCGAGATCTTTCCCCTCACCCATTTTCTGCGCATCGTCCGCGGCGTGATGCTCAAGGGCGCTGACCTGCCCGATGTGACGGCCCCCCTCACCGCGCTGGCCCTCTTCACCGGCCTGCTGACCCTGCTCACCCTCGCCCGCTTCCGCCGCACGCTGGACTGAGCCCGCTCAGCCCAGGCGGCACCGCAACGGGGCCATGGCCGTGGATCTCACCGAAACCCCGCCACCGCCCGCACCCGCGCGGCATTGTCCTCCGCCACCGTGCCATCCGCGTGCAGCAGCGAGTTCTCAAACCCCACCCGCATCTTGCCCCCGGCCTCCACCGCCGCGCGCAGGCACGCCGTCTCTCCCCGCCCGAAGGCGCACACCGCCCAATCGGCCGGCCGTCCGCCGAGCCAATCCATGAACGGCTCCAGCATCGCCGGGTCCGAGGCCTGCCCGGCCACATAGCGCCCGAGCACGAAAATCAGTTGCGTCTCCGCCTGCACCCCGCCCGGCAGCACCCGCTCCAGATGCACCGCATCCTCCCGGTCATACAGGATGTGCTGTATCGCAATCCCCCGCGCCGCGGCCTCGTCATAGAGCCGCGCCGCCAGCCCCTCGCCCTCCCGGCAGATCTCCCGCACCGAGACAGAGACCATATCCGCCCCCGAATGCAGCGCCACATGGGCCTGATGCCCCGGGCCATACCGCCCGCCCGACTCCGTGGTCACCTGCACCGCGAGGCCGGGCAGCGCCCGCGCCAGCTCCGCCAGCGCCTCGCGGTAGGCCCCCGAGTCGAGCAGATGCCCGCCCTCGCCGTCGCGCAGATGCAGGTGCAGCCCGTCGGCGCCCGCCGCCGCGCAGTCTCTGGCGCAGCGCACCACTTCCCCGAGGGTCAGCGGCAGGCGCGGGTGGTCATCATGTGTCTTGCTGGCGCCGTTCGGGGCCACCATCAGGCTGGGAAGCTGCATTGAAAATTCTCCTCGGCCCCAACCTCCCGCCTGCGCGGGGCAGCGTCAAGCCGCCCGGCGTCAGCCGGCAGCGCCCCCGCCCAGCGGCTCCCGGCGCAGCAGCCGAAACCGCCCGTCGTTACCCTCGCCGAACAGGCAAAGAGACCCAATCCGGAACGGCGCCGGAAGCAACCCCTCCAGCCGCTCCGCAAGCGCCGCCTCCACCCGGTCCGCTTCCGCGCCCTCCAGCCTGCCGGTGAGGGTCAGGTGAAACCGGAACTCCTCCATCACATAGGGGTAGCCCCAGCGCAGCAGCAGCGCATCCTGCCGCTCAGTCAGCCCCGCCGCCCGCCGCCGTGCCAGCTCGGCCGCCTCGGGCACTGCCCTGAAGCCATCGAGCCCCTCCACCACGCGCGCCGCAAGATGCTCGAGAGCCGCGCTGTCACCCACCGGCACAAGCGCCATGAACCGCCCGATCCGCGCCAGCCGAAGCCCCGCCATCTCCACCGGCTCCAGCCCCCGCGCCAGATCCTCCAGCGCTGCCTCCAGCCCGGCCCGGTCATGCCCTGCCGACAGCCGGAACGGCGGCTTGATCGTGCCATGAAACCCGTATTTCCGCGGCGCCTCGGCAATCGCCGCCATGTCGAGGCCCGGCACCTCCGGCTGCGCCACCTCCTGACCGCCTGCCGCATCCCAGCCCAGCCAAGCCGCGCCAAAATCGGCCAGCGGGCCCTCCGGCGGGGCGTAGTAGATCGCATATCGGCGGAACTCTTCCATCGGCCTCACCCTCCCGCACCCCTGCAACAGGGCCATGACAGATCCGCACAACCTGTTGCGAGATTTAACGAAAGGGAAGCCCCGGGCCCTGCGGCACGAAACCAAATGTTAACAGCGCCAATCCTATGGTTGCCGCCATCAGCTTGCCAACAAGACGCAGGAGGCCCAGATGCCGAACCAGCCAATTCCCTTCCCCGCGGTTGCCACCGCCACTGCCACAGCCGTATCCACGCGGCTGCGGGCACTCGTCCTCGACGATGACGATATCGACCAGCTCCGCCTGCAACGCATCTGCGAGCGGGCCGGGCTCGATCTCGACATCACCGAGGCCTACACCATCGCAGAAATGCGCCAAAAGCTCGAAACGCCCTTCGATGTGGCGTTCATCGACCATAACCTCGGCATGGAAACCGGGCTCGATGCGCTCAAGGTGCTCCTCGGCCACGAGGAGCAGACCCAGGTCATCCCGATCATGCTCACTTCCGTCACCCGCCGCACCATCGCGGTCGAGGCCATGCGCCAGGGCTGTGCCGACTACCTGGTGAAAGAGGAGCTATCGGTCGACAGCCTGCGCAAATCCATGGTCTCCGCCTTCGAGCGGCGGATGTTCTTTGCCTCCATTTCCGACGCGCGCTCGTTTCAGGAAAAGATGAAGCGCACGATCTCGCAGTTCCTCACCTCCTGCGGGCCGGAAATGCGCGAAATCCTCTCAACCACCCTCGGCCAGATCCGCAAGATGCGGGTGGACGCAAGCACCATGACCGTCGATGAGCATGTCACCATGCTGGAACGCGGCTGCAAGGATCTCGTGGTCTTCCTCGATGAACTGATGACCATCGTCGAGCAGGGCAAACGTGAAACCGCCCGCAACATCAAGCTCGTAGGCGGCTCTCATTAGGGCGCGGGCGGGGGGCACCGTGAAACGCGCGTCACCTGACGGAAGCGGGGCGGCGCATGCACTCGCCGGGCGGATCACGCTCATCGCCGTGGGCATGGTTCTCACGGTGAGCCTGCTCTACGGCTCCTACCACGTGCTCACCACGCGGTCGGCGGCGCTCCGGGCCGCGGAGTCCGATCTGCAACAGCGCGCCAGCTTCTACGCGGGCCAGATCTCTGCGGTCTTCCGCTCGGTCGAAGACCAGAGCGCCACGGTGTCCCGCCACCCCCCGATCGCCGGCATCGCGCGGGCGCTCCCCACCGGCATCGACCCGCTCGATGGCTCCACCCTCGACCACTGGAAGAGCCGCCTCGCCGTCATCATGGCCAACACCATCGAGGTGCAGCCGCATTTCACCCAGATCCGCCTGATCCTCGCCGATGACGGCTGGCACGAGATCGTCCGCGTCGATCAGCTCGGCGGCAAGCCGGTCCGCGTCTCCGAGTCCGAACTCCAGCGCAAGGGCGCCGAGCCTTATCTCACCCGCGCCCGCACCGACCCGGCCACCGCCCCCTATTTCTCCGCCATCACCTACAACCGCGAGCACGGCAAGCGCGACGGGGGGCCGGTCACGATCCGCTACATCCAGCCGGTCCGCGATGTGGCCGGCCAGCTCTACGCCGTGCTGGTGTTCAATGCCGACTACGAGCAACTGCTCCAGGCCGCCCGCCCCGAAGTCCTCAAGAACCAGACCGTCGCCGTGGTGAACAGCGCGGGCGACTATCTGCTCTTCGAGCCCGACGGCAAAACCTCCCGCCTCCATCACCACACCGATGCCGACTATCGCCCGCTGCCCGAGGTCGAGGCGCTCGGCAGCCAGCTCGGCACCCAGACCTTCGCCCACCTCGATGACGACCTCATCTACCTCTCCACCGTGCCGATTGATCCCTCCCGGCAGATCCCGGCGCAATTCGGGGTGCTCACCTTCGGCACCCGCGACCTGCTCGACGCCAACATCGCCGGAGTGCTGGTCCGCCATCTCCTCCTCACCATCCTGCTGGTCGGTTTCGCAGGCGTGGTGACCCACCTCCTCGCCTCCGAAATGGCCACGCGGTTCGAGCGTCTCACCCACGAGGTCGACCGCAGCCATGCCCGCTTGGGCTGGACCCTGCGCAACGTGGCCGACGGGCTCATCACCATTTCCGGCGATGGCCGCATCGAAGAAATCAATCCCGCCGCCGAAGACATGTTCGGCTATTCGGCCGCCGAGCTCGCCGGGCAGCCCCTCACCCGCCTGATGTTCGACCAGGACGCCACCGAGCACCCCGCCCGCGTCGCGGCCTCCGGCATCGGGGCGCAAAGCATCCGCATGGCCGGCAACCGCGAGATCTTCGGGCGCCACAAGTCCGGCCTCAAGGTGCCGCTCGAAATCTCGGTCACGCGGGCCGAACTCCACGGCGAGGTCAAGTTCATCGGCATGGTCCGCGACATCACCGAGCGCCACGCCGCCGAAAACCGGATGGCGGAGCTCGTCGGCCAGCTGCGGCGCTCCAACGAGGAGCTCGACCAGTTCGCCTATGTCGCCAGCCACGACCTCAAGGCCCCCCTCCGCGTGATCCAGAACGCCGCCGGCTGGCTGGCCGACGATCTCGCCCCCTACCTCGATGACGACACCCGCGAGAGCCTCGACCTCCTGCAAAGCCGCGCCACCCGGATGGAGCACCTCCTCAACGACCTGCTCGAACACTCCCGCATCGGCCGCCGCGAGCACTCCGTCGAGCAGGTCGGTGGCGCGGAATTTCTCGACAATCTCAAGGGCCTGCTGAACGTGCCCCCCGGCATGCGCTTCGAAACCGAGGGGCCCTTCGCCACCGCCACCCTGCCGCTCATGCCGCTGCAGGTCGTGCTGCTCAACCTCGTCTCCAACGCCTTCAAGCACCATGACCGCCCCGAGGGCCGGGTGCGCCTCGGCTTCACCGAAACCCCCGCCGCCTGGCTCTTCACCGTCGAGGATGACGGCCCCGGCATCGCCCCGGAGTTCCACGAACGGGTGTTCCAGATCTTCCAGACCCTGCGCCCCCGCGACGAGATCGAAGGTTCCGGCATGGGGCTAGCGATGGTGCGCAAGCATGTCGAGGTCGCCGGCGGCCGGATCGAGCTTCACTCCGACGGCACCCGCGGCACCACCTTCCGCCTCACCTGGCCCCGCCCCGCCGCCACGCCCCCACAGGAAATCGCCGCATGAACCAGCCCCTGCGCGTCCCGCCCCCCGTTGCAAAGGACCTCCTCAACATCATCCTGATCGAGGATGACGATGGCGATGCCAAGGCCGTCCGCCGCGCCCTCGCCAAATCCCGCATCGCCAACCCGATCCATCGGCTGCGCGACGGGATCGAGGCCCTCGGCTTCCTGCGCGGCGAGGCAGAAACCGCCCCGCCTGAGCACTTCCTCATCCTGCTCGACATCAACATGCCCCGGATGAACGGCCACGAGTTCATGGCCGAACTGCGCAAGGACGCGCGCCTCAACCGCGCGGTGGTCTTCATGCTCTCCACCTCCGAGGACGAAACCGACATCGCCCGCGCCTATGACAACAACGTTGCCGGCTACATCCTCAAGGGCAACGCGGGCCTCGACTTTCTGCGCCTGATCGACACCGTCGAGCACTTCTGGCGCCTCGTGATCCTGCCGGACATGTCGAAACCCGGCGTGCCACGGGGAGGCTAGACATGGTGCTCAAGGTTCTGGTGGTCGATGATGACGCGGGCGACCGAAAGCTCCTGCGCAGGCTCATAACCCAGCGCAGCGAAACCGCCGAGCTGAGCGAAGCCGCCAGCGGCGCCGAGGCCGCAACCGCCGACCTGCCCGACCCCGATGTGATCTTCCTCGATTACATGCTCCCCGACACGAAGGGCGTCGATCTCATCGCCCCCCTCTCCACCCGCTGGCCCCGCGCCGCCATCTGCGTCATGACCGGCCAGGGCGATGAGGAGATCGCCAAGGAATCCATCCAGCGCGGCGCCGTCGATTACCTGCCCAAGCGCAACATCTGCGCCTCCGCCCTCGACCGGGTGATCGAGACCGGCTGCAAGCTCGCCCGGATGCGCTGGCAGCTCGACGAGCAGCGCGAAGACCTGTCGATGTTCTCCGAGGTGCTCGTCCACGACCTCAAGGCCCCGATCCGCTCCATGCGCTTTCTGGTCGACAAGCTGAACGAAGACCTCGCCGAACAGCGCCAAACCGATGTCAGCCGCGATGTGCAGCTCATCGGCAAATCCGCCGACCGGCTCCACGCGCTGGTCACGAGCCTCGCCAGCCATGTCCACTTCGACCGCGAAACCCTGGCCGAGCATGTCACCGCCGCCGAGCTGGTCGAAGAGGCCCGCCTGTCGCTTCTGGCCGAGATCGAGCGCAGCGGGGCCGAACTTTCGGTCGAGGCCACCGGCAGCCTCATCTGCCACGCCCCGCAGATCGTGCAACTGCTGCAAAACCTCATCGGCAATGCCATCAAGTACGCTGGCAATGGCCCGCCCCGCATCACCATCCGCTGCACCGAGGCCGCCGACACGGTGCATTTCGAGATCGCCGACAAGGGCATCGGCGTCGCGCCCCAGTATCGCCAGACCATCTTCGAGCCCTTCAAGCGCCTGCCCGTCGCCGCCGCCATCCCCGGCACCGGCCTCGGGCTGGCCACCTGCCGCAAGGTGGTCGACCGTCACGGCGGGCGCATCTGGTGCGACGAAGCCACCACCGAGGGCACCTCCATCCACGTCACCCTGCCGCGCAGCACCGCAAAACTCGCCCGCACCGGCTGACCCGTTGCAGCCCGGCGCCGATGCTCTACCATCCGGGGCAACAAACGCCCCAGCCTGCAGGAGCAATAGGTGACCAACCCTCAAGAGCCAGCCGCCCCCCACGCCATCTACGGAGTCGATCGCTGGGGCCGCGGCCTCGTCGAAGTGATGGACAACGGCGAGATCGGGCTGGTCAACCCGCTCTCCCCCGGTGCGCAGCCCGTCAGCCTGCCCGGCATCGTCAACGCGCTCTCCCAACGCGGCATCCAGACCCCGGTGCTGCTGCGCATCACCCAGTTTCTCGAATACGGGCTCGGCCGCGTCACCGGCAGCTTCTCCGACGCCATCGCCCGCGCCGGGTACAAAGGCAGCTATCGCGGCGTGTTTCCGATCAAGGTGAACCAGCAGGAGCAGGTGGTTCGCCGTATTGTGGAGTACGGCGCACCCATGGGCTACGGCCTCGAGGCCGGCTCCAAGCCCGAGCTGGTCATCGCCCTCGGCCAGCCTCTTGCCCGCGAGGCGCTGATCATCTGCAACGGCACCAAGGACGAGGAGTTCGTCCGCCTCGCCACCCTGTCGCGCAAGGCCGGGTTCAACACCTATATCGTGCTGGAATCGCTGAACGAGGTCGATATCGCCATTCGCGTCGCCAAGGATCTGGGCATCGACCCGCTGCTCGGCGTGCGCATCAAGCTCACCAACCAGATCGGCGGCGCATGGGCCGCCAGCTCGGGCGACCGCTCCGCCTTCGGCCTCAATTCCGAACAGCTCGTTACGGCAGTCGAAAAGCTCAAGGAAGCCGGCCTGCTGCACTGCCTCACGCTCCAGCACAGCCACCTCGGCTCCCAAATCCCCGACGTCAACGACGTGCGCCGCGCCGCCTCCGAGGCCTGCCGCTACTTCACCGAGCTGCTGGGCGAGGGCGTGCCCCTCACCCACCTCGATCTCGGCGGCGGGCTGGGCATCGACTACACCGGCGAAGCCCGCGCCTCCGAAAGCTCGGTCAACTACTCGGTGGCCGAGTATTGCACCAACATCGTCGAAACCGTGAAATACGCGATGGACGAGGCCGGGGCATCCCACCCCACCCTCGTCACCGAAAGCGGGCGCGGCGTGGTCGCGCTCTCGGCCGCGCTGGTCTTCGACGTGCTCGAAACCACCCGCTACGATGTCGAAAGCGCCCCCGAGCCCGAGCCGGGCGACCATCACCTCGTGTCCGACATCGCCGGCATCGCCGCCTACCTCGAGCCGAACCGCCTGCAGGAGTGCATCAACGACGCCAGCTATTACCGCAACGAGCTGCGCGCCATGTTCCGCCGCGGCGCCATCGGCCTGCGCGAGGTGGCCCGCGGCGAGCGCATCTATCTCTGGCTCATGTCGCGCATCCACGACATCGCCGAGGCCCCCGGCGGCCCCGCCGAAATTCTCGACCAGCTCGACACCACCGCAGACATCCTGCACTGCAACTTCTCGCTGTTCCAATCGCTCCCCGACGTCTGGGCGATCGACCAACTCCACCCCCTCGTGCCGCTCCAACGGCTCAACGAGGCCCCCGACCGACGCGCCATCCTTGCCGACATCACCTGCGACAGCGACGGCAAGATCGACCGGTTCATCCTCGACGGCGGCACCGCCTCCACCCTCCCCGTGCACTCGGTCGAGGAGGGCGAGCGCTACCACTTCGGCACCTTTTTCGTCGGCGCCTACCAGGAAACCCTCGGCGACCTCCACAACCTCTTCGGCGACACCAACGTGGCCACCATCACCCTGCGCGACGATGGCGGCTTCGATCTGGTCGAGGAGCTTCAGGGCGACACGATCAGCGAGGTTCTGAGCTACGTCGAATACACCCCGCGCAACATCTCCGACGGCTTCCGCAAGCGGGTCGATGCCGCCATTTCCGAGGGCGGGATCGACGCCAACGAGGGCCGCGAACTGATCGAGGCCTTCCGCAACTCGATGAACGGCTACACCTACTTCGAATAGGCCCTAGGCCTGCTTCTTCGGCCTTTGTGCCAGCACCGAGATCAGCGCCAGCATCCCCGAGCCCAGCATCAGCACCACCGATGTTGCGTTCAGCACGGGGGTGCTGCCCGCCTTCACCATGCGGTCATACATGGTGATGGTCAGCGGCGAGTCGGAGCCGACGAGGAAGAGCGTGGTGTTGAAGTTCTCGAAGCTCACCAGGAAGGCGACCACGAAGGCCGAGAACATCGCCGGCACCAGAAACGGCAGCGTCACCGTCGCCAGCGTGCGCACCCGCGAGGCCCCGAGGTTCAGCGCCGCCTCCTCCAGCGAAATGTCGAACTTCTGCAGCCGCGCGGCGATCACCAGCGATGTGATCGTCACCAGAAACGAGAACTGCCCCAGCACCACCAGCGGCACGCCGGGCCGCAGCCATGTGAGGAAGAGGCCAAACCACTGGTCGGCCAGGTTGGCGAGGGTCGAGGCAAACACCAGGATCGAGATGCCAAGGATCACCCCCGGAATCACCAGCGGCACCACCATCAGCACGTAGAGCGCGTTCTTGAACCGGAAGTCCTTGCGCACGAAGAGGAAGGCGTTGCAGGTGCCCACCGCCACCGAAAGCGCCGCCACGATCACCCCGATATAGAGCGAGTTGCCAAGCCCCTGCAGCAGCCGGTCGTCATGAAACAGCCCCAGCTTCGGCTCGTTGGGCGAAAAGAACCAATCCCAGGTGAACCCGTTCCACGGCAGCGACGGAAACATGCTGTCGTTGAAGGCAAACACCCCGGCCGCCACCAGCGGTGCCACGAGGTAGAGAAAGAAGGCCACCACGTAGCCCCGGTAAATCCACATCAGCCCGGCGGAACCCTGCATCGCCCTACTCCTTCGCCACGGTGGTCGCCAGGCTCTGCCCGGTCAGCCGGAGCCCGGCCCAGACCACGAAGGAGGTGAAGACAAGCAGCGAAACGCCAAAGGCCGAGCCGCTCTCCCAGTTGTATCGGGTGATGAACTGGTTGTAGATCTGCTCGGTGAACCAGCTCGAATTCTTGCCCCCCAGCAGGATCGGCGTGAGGTAGCTGCCCGCCGTGAGCATGAAGGTGATGATGCAGCCCGCCACGATGCCGGGCATCGCATAGGGCACGATGATCCGCCGAAATACGGTGACGCGCGAGCCACCAAGGTTGTAACCCGCCTCCAGCAGCGCGTCGTCCATGCCTTGCAGGGTGCTCACCAGCGGCACGATCATGAACAGGATCACCGTGTAGACCAGCCCGATGATCACCGTCATGTCGTTATACAACATCTCCACCGGCTGGTTTATGATCCCCCATTTCACCAGCGTCATCGAGATCACCCCGGTTTCGCGCAACAGCACGATCCAGCCGTACGCCCGCACAAGGTCACTCACCCACAGCGGGATGAGGCACATCAGGAACAGCGCCGCCCGGCTCCGCTCCCGCGCGATCTTGGCAATGTACCACGCAATCGGAAAGCCGATCACCAGCGCCAGCGCCGTGACCAGAATGCTCATCCAGGCCGTGCGCAGCAGCGTGTTGCGATAGACCGGCTCGGTGATGAAATCTATGTAGTTCTTCAGACCGTATTCATACTGGTTGATCCCCACCTTCTCGCGGATCGACACATAGCCAATCCCGAACTGCGGCAGGATGATCAGCAGCCCGATCCACAGCGCAAAGGGCGTGAACAGCAGGATCAGCGAGAGCTTGCCCGCATCGCGGCTCATACGCCGGGCCTCCGGGCAAAGATCCGGGCACGCTCCGGGCTCCAGCTCACCGTCACGGCGCTGCCCTGCTCCACCCCGGCGCGTTGCTCCGGGTCGGCCACCTCGATCAGGTGCCGTCCGGTCTGCACCAGAATCCGGCTCGAGGCGCCGTTGAACAGAAGGCTCTCGACCTTGCCGCCAAGCTGGCAGCCGGCATCGCCCGCACCCAGCTTCAGCGCCTCCGGCCGCAGAAACACCTCCACCGCATCGCCGCTCTTGCTGCCATCGGAGACGGTGCCAACCACCTCCTGCCCGCCTTCCAGCTTCACCTTGCCCTGGCTGCCGCGCACCTCGCCCAGCTTGCCCCCAAGCACCGTGGCATCGCCCACGAACCCGGCCACGAAGCCCGAGGCGGGCGCGTCATAAAGCGCCTTCGGGGCGCCGATCTGCTCGAAGCGCCCGGCGTTCATCACCGCCACGTTGTCGCTCATCACCAGCGCCTCGCTCTGGTCATGGGTGATGTAAAGAAACGTGGTCTCGAACTGATGCTGCAACTGCTTCAGCTCGATCTTCATATGCTCGCGCAGCTTGAGGTCCAGCGCGCCCAGCGGCTCGTCCAGCAGCAGCACATCCGGCTCCAGCACCATGCAGCGCGCAATGGCGATCCGCTGCTTCTGGCCGCCCGAGAGCTGCTCGATCTTCTTGTCCTCGTTGCCCGGCAGCCCCACCCGGTCCAGCACGCGGGCCACCTTGCCGGCAATCTCGCTCTTCGGCTCGCCGCGGCAGCGCAGGCCATAGGCAATGTTCTCGCCCACGCTCATCATCGGAAACAGCGCGAGGTGCTGAAACACCATCTTCACGTTGCGCTTGTTGGGCGGCAGCCGCAGCACGCTCTCGCCCTTGATGGCAATATCCCCCGAAGTCGGGCTCTCGAAGCCCGCGATCATCCGCATCAGCGTGGTCTTGCCGCAGCCCGACGGCCCGAGGATCGAAAAGAACGACCCCGAAGGAATGTCGAGCGACACATCGGAGACGGCGGTAAAGGTGCCGAACGTCTTGGTGAGATCGGTGCAGCTCAGGTCATACATGGGGGCGGTCTTTCTGTCTTCCGGGCGGGCGTAGGGCGGGACTTGTCCCGCCATCCCGCAATGAAAAAGGGCCGGAGCGCAAGGCCCCGGCCCGTTCTCTCAATTGGCAGCCTTGATGCGCTCCAGCGCCAGGCCTTCCATGTCTTCGATCCCCGGCGGGATGTTGGCAAAGAACTTCAGGTTATCCAGGTCAGTCTGGTCGAACCCTGCCGAAATCGCCGCTTTCTTGTCGTCGGGCATCAGGTCGATCCCGTTCGGCACGGCGGCAATGGCGCCGGTCGAGGCCGACATCATCTTGGTGATCTCGGGCCGCAGCACGAAGTTGATCCACTTGTAGGCCGCATCGTCCGCCTCGCCACCGCGCGGGATGGTGAAGGTGTCGATCCAGGCCAGCGCGCCGGTTTCCGGCGGCACGAACACGATGTCGGGGTTCTCGCCGTAAAGCTTGAAGGCGGTCGAGTCCCATGTCTCCGACACCACGACCTCGCCCGAGAGCATCAGCGCACTCAGGTCGTCGCCGCCGCTCCAGTAGGTTTTGATCACGGATTTGCAGGCGATGAGCTTCTCGGTCACCTCGTCCAGCATCTGCTGGTAGGCTTCCGGGTCGGCGTAGAGGGCAAACGGGTCTTTGCCCATGCCGAAGGCGGTGCCCAGCAGGATCGTGCGGCGCAGGCGCATCGAGGTGCGGCCAGCGTATTTTTCGTCGCACAGGTCGTTCCAGCCTGTCACATCCGGGGCTTCGGCGGTGTTCGCCATGATCCCGCTGGTGCCCCACTGGTGCGGCACCGAGTAGACCTCGCCCTCGATGGTGGTGTTGGCCTTCACGCCTTCGAGCAGGTTCGGCGTCATCTTGTCGGTGTCGATCTTGCTCAGATCGAGCGGCTTGTAGATGTTGTACTCGAGCTGCGCGGCATAGACCCGGTCATGGCTCGGCTGGGCAAGGTCAAAGCCGGTGCCGCCGGTGGCGCGGAGCTTGGCGATCATCTCCTCGTTGTTCGACAGCGTCACCTCAACGTCGATGTCGGGGTATTCCTCTTCGAACTTCGCAATCACATCCTCGGGCGCATAGCCGCCCCAGGTGAGCAGGCGCAGCGTCTCGGCGCTGGCGGTGCCGGCTGCCAGAACCATCGCGGTTCCGGCAAGCAGGGCGCGGAAAGTGGGTTTCATTTCAAGTCCTCCGGTTGGGTCATTGACGTTGGAGCGGCCCGTCTGACGCGGGCCTTTGGTGAGTGAAGCCCAGAACCGCACGGATCGAAAGGAAAATTCCGTGCGCGGGCCTTAACCGATACACTGCCGTTACAAACCGAAGCGGTCCATCATCCGGTAGCTCGCCACCGCGGCCGGCAGAAACCACGGATCGCCGCTGTAGAGAGGCCGCGTCGGAAAGCCGGGCCGCATCATCGCGGTCTCCCCGGCCTTGTCCCCCAGCACCCTGAGCCCCGCTTTCATTCCCAGATAGGAGGCCATACCGATCCCCGATCCGCAATAGCCCATGGCGTGGTGGATCGGCCCCGTCGCGCCGGTATGGGCCAGCTTGTCGAAGGTGAAGGCCACAAACCCCATCCAGCTATGGCTGATCCCCACGCTCTCCAGCTCGGGAAAGAGCCGCACCATCTCGGCCCTGAGCCGCTTCGCCGCCATCCCCGCCCCCGCCTCGCCCGCCGCCGCGCGCCCGCCGAACAGCACCCGCTTTCCATCCGGCGAGGCGCGGTAGTAGTAGATCACCCGGCGACTGTCGCAATACACCCGGTTCTGCGGAAACAGCCGGGCAACATCGGCCTTCGGCAGCTCCTCCGTCGCTATGATGTAACTGCCAATCGGGATCACCCGCTTGCGGTGCCATGGCGCGGCCTTGGGCGTGTATCCATTGGTCGCAATCACCACGTCCGAGGTGGCGATGCGGCCATGCGGCGTGCTGACGGTCACGCTGTTCAGCCCCTCGTCCATCGCCTCCGCCGGGCAGTCGGGCACCACCGTCACCCCGGCGGCCAGCGCCGCGTTCAGCAGCCCGGCATGGTAGCGGCCCGGGTCGAGCGACCCGTAATTCCGGTGCACGATCCCACCGTGATACCAGTCGCTCCCGATCTCCCCGCGCTGCGCGCCCTTCGGCACCGCGATGACATGCTCGCCATCCGCCTCCCGGCTCATCTCCACGTAGGCGCGCGCCGTGGCCGCCCCGTCGAACCGCCCGCAGAGCCGATAGTCGCAGTCGATCCCCTCCGCGCCGATGAAATCTCCCAGAAACGCCAGCGAAGCCGGCCCCTCGGCCCGAATCGCCGCCGCCGTCTCGGCCCCGTGCTTCGCCGTCAACGCCCGCAGGCTCGGCTTGATCGAATAGCTGAGTTGCCCGCCATTGCGTGTGCTGCACCCCTCCCCCGGCTGGCCCTTTTCCAGCACCACCACGCTGCGCCCGCCCCGCGCAATCTGAAGCGCGGCATGCAGCCCGGTGTAGCCCGAGCCGATCACCACCGCGTCGGCGCGTTGCGGCAGCGGCGGACGCTCGATCTGCGCAGGCGGGGTGGTGTCCCACCAATAGGGCGTGGATTTCAGCTCCATCGGCAGAGCCTGCCCTGTCGCCGGTTTCGTTTCAATCCGCCGCGCTCACGGCATGGGCGGCCTTGTCGAGCCACTCCGGCGCAATCTCCACGCCCCAGCCGGGCGCCTCTGTCACGCTCACCCTGCCGCCCTCCACGCGGTAGGGGTCGTTCCGGTAAAGCCCGTATTGCCAGGGGTAATAGTCGGCCTCCTCGATGGAGAACTCCAGGTAGGGCCCGGCATTGGGGATGGCCCGCAGCAGGTGCATTGTAAATAGTGTTACAAGTCCCAGATTGGCCGCATGGGGCGTCACCACCAACCCCGCCGCCTCGGCCATCTTCGCAATCCGCAGCGTGCGCCCGATGCCACCGGCATAAAGCACATCCGGCTGCGCCACGTTCACCGCCTTCAGCTCGAACATCCGCTTCCACGTCGGCAGCCAGCAATCCTGCTCGCCCCCCGTCACGTCGATCTCCAGCGCCGCCGTCACCTCGGCGGTCTGCTCCAGCTCCCAATAGGGGCAAGGCTCCTCGTAATGCACGATGCCATTGTCCTGCAGCATCTTCCCGTAATGTATCGCCCTCTCCGGCCCGTAGCAGGAGTTCGCATCCGCCAGCAGCGCCACCCCCGCGCCGCCCACGGCCCTTGCGATGATGGGGATGATCTCTTCCGTCCGCCCCTCCCACTCATCCTGCCCGCGCCCGCACTCGGCTCCGATCCGGAACTTGAAGGCATCAAACCCCTTCTCCCCCCGCAGCCGCCGAAAGCGCTCGGCCTCCTGCTCCGGCGTGATGTCCCGCTTCATCGAAGAGGCATAGGCCCGCAACGGCCCGGCGCTCCCGCCCAGCAGCGCCGCCACCGGCTTTCCCGCAACCTTCCCGCGCAGATCCCAAAGCGCCGTCTCCACCCCGCCGATCGCCCGGCACATGTAGGAGCCCGGAAACTTGTGCTCCTTCTCCCAAGCCCGATCAAACAGGTCATCCGCGCCGGTCTCCGGGTCAAACTCCACCCCCAGCACATGCGGCGCCACCTGCCGGTGCAGCACCTGCGCCGTGATATCGCTCTGATAGGTCGAAACCTGCCCCCACCCCTCGTTGCCCGCCTCGTCGGTCACGCGGGTAAAGCCGACATCCGGCGTGGCAAAGGTTTCGATCTTGCGGATCTGCATGGCGGCGCTCCTTCTTTCGGGGCCGATAGAACGCGGGGCGCGAGGCGCGGGCAAGGGGCAAAGCGTCAGAGCCGCGCCGCCACGAGGTCGGCGGCCTTCTCCCCGATCATCAGCGCCGGGGCGTTCAGGTTGCCCGAGGTGATCGCCGGGATCACCGAGGCATCCGCCACCGTCAGCCCCTCCACGCCCCGCAACCGAAGGTCCGGCGTCACCACCGCCGTCTCTTCCGCGCCCATCGCGCAGGTGCCGCAGGGATGGAAGACAGAGCCTGTGACGGCCCGAATGTAGTCTTCCAGCGCCGCCCGCTCCGTCACCGCCGGGCCGGGCTTCAGCTCCGCGCGGGTCACCTCGGCCAGCGCCGGTTGGGCGGCAATGGCCCGCATGATCGGCACCGAGGCCAGCAGCTCGTCAAGGTCTTCCGGCGCGCTCAGGTAGTTGGGCCGGATGGCCGGGGCCTCCATCGGGTCCGCCGAGCGGATGTGCAGCGCGCCCCGGCTCTTGGGGTGGCAGTTGGAGATCCCGATCATGAAGCCCGCAAAGGCATCGGGCTTCATCAGCCGTCGCTTGCCCGGCACGGCGCGGGTGTAGGACAGAGGCGAGAAGTACAGTTGCAGGTTGGGCCGCTCCCGCCCCGCATCGCTGCGCACGAACCCGCCCGCCTGATTGACCGAGAGCGAAAGCGGCCCGCCCCGTGTGATCACATATCGCATCCCGGCCCCGGCCCGGCCCAGCCACGAGCCCAAAGTGGCATTCAGCGTCGGGGTGGTGGCCTCGTAAACAAGGTCAAACCCGATGTGATCCTGCAGGTTCTGCCCCACCCCCGGCGCGGCACAAACAGTCTCTATCCCGTGGGAACTCAGCATTTCCGGGTCGCCCAGCCCCGAAAGCTGGAGGATCTGCGGCGAGCCGATAGCCCCGGCCGCGAGCACCACCTGCCGCGTCGCCTTCACCTTCACCAGCCGGTCGCCGCGCTGAAACTCCACGCCGCTGCACCGCCGCCCCTCGAACAGCAGCCGGGTTACATGGGCGCCCGTCTCCAGCCGCAGGGCCCGGCGCCGCAGCGCGGGCCGCAGGTAGCCCGCCGCCGCCGAGGCGCGAAAGCCGCCCCGCGTGGTGATCTGGTAAAACCCGACCCCCTCCTGGCGCGCCCCGTTGAAATCCCCGTTCCGCGCATGGCCCGCCGCCTGCCCGGCGGCGACGAAGGCATGACTCAGCGGATGCACCTCCGCCGACACCTCCTTCACCCCGATCGGCCCGCCCGTGGCACGCCAATCGTCGGCCCCCGCCGCGTTGTCTTCCAGCCGCTTGAAATAGGGCAGCACCTCTTCGTAGCTCCACCCGGCACAGCCCGCCGCCGCCCAGCGGTCGTAGTCCTCGGCCTGCCCCCGGATGAAGACCATCGCGTTGATCGAACTCGAACCGCCAATCACCTTGCCCCGCGGCCAATAGGCCGCGCGCCCGCCCAGCCCCGGCTCCGGCTCGGTGTAGTAGCGCCAGTTGAGGCGCGGGTGGTAGAACGCCCCGCCATAGCCGATCGGCATCCGCACCCATGGGCTCAGATCGCCCCCGCCCGCCTCCAGCACGCACACCCGCAGCCCGGCCCGCTCCGCCAGCCGCGCCGCCACCACGCAGCCCGAAGAGCCCGCGCCCACCACCACCACGTCGCATTCGATCGTCTCCACAGGCCACGCTCCCCTGCCTTTGAAGCCCCGACCCTAAAGCCCCACTACGGCTCCCTCTCGGTGAACCGGTTGAACGGCTCGACATCGCAAAGGAACTTGACCGCCATGGCGAGGGAATAGGGATTTCGCGCAAGCTTCGAGATGGTCATACTGCCCGGGACGATCCTTTCCGCGGACCTTCCATGGCCCCTGAACTCCGTCCGCGACTGTTACCGCGTGCCGGCAAGCCGGTCCATCGTTTCTCGCCCCAATCCGAGCGATCCGCCCTGCCCCACGTCACTTGAGCAACAGCCCGACCCCCGCACCCGGCACCGCCCTGAAAGCCCTCAGCCCGCGGCCTCCTGCGCCAGCGCAACCCGCGCCTGCAACCGGCTCTGGGCCTGGTCGATGACGACGGCGGCCACGATGACCAAGCCCTTGATGACCATCTGCCAGAAGGACGACACGCCCATCATCACCAGCCCGTCGGACAGGATGCCGATGACAAAGGCGCCCACGATCGTGCCCCAGATCCGTCCGCGCCCGCCCGACATAGACGTGCCGCCAAGCACCGCCGCGGCAATGGCATTCAACTCGAAGAACTCGCCGGTCGCCGGGTGGGCGGCCTTGAGTTGTGAGGCAATGATAAGCCCCACCAGAGCAGCCATCAGACCAGAGAACATGTAGACAAACATCTTCACCCGCCGCACCCGCACGCCCGAAAGCTCCGCGCCGCGCTCGTTGCCGCCGGTCGCATAGATATGCCGCCCCAGCGGCGTGCGCTGGGCGATGTAGGTCGCCAGCAGCGCAACCGCGATCAGGATCCAGATCATCACCGGAATGCCAAACAGGTTGCCCGCCCCGATCAGCGGAAAGGTGTGCGAGCCATAATCCGGGTTGCCGTTGAGGTTCGGAAAGGTCCGCCCCCCCGACATCAGCAGCGCCGCACCCCGCGCGATGTAGAGCATCCCAAGCGTGGCGATGAAGGGCGCAACGTTGAGCCGCGTGATCAGCAGCCCGTTCACCCAGCCCACGAACACCCCCACCACGCAGACCATCAGCACGATCTCCAGCGTGTTGAACTGGATAGACCAGCCAAGGCCGAGGTCTATGCCGTTAAGCAGCAGATAGCCCGCAATCATCGAGGTGAGCCCCACTACCGAACCAACCGACAGGTCGATGCCGCCAGTGATGATCACATAGGTCATGCCGATCGCGAGAAAGGCGTTGATCGCGACATGCTTCGAGATCAGCACCGCGTTGGCCACGCTCAGAAAGTTCGGCGCGGCGAAGGCGAAGTAGCCGAACACGAGGATCAGGGCCACAAAGGTGCGGGCCTTGAGCAGCAGCAAAAGCCAGTTCACCTGTGCTGCCGGTTGCGATTGGGCGGTGACGCTCATGCGGCGCTCTCCCTGACTGAAGTGATTGGAGAGGCTGCCGCAAGCACTTCGGCCACCTCCGACCTGTTGCTGAATTCGCCGGTCACCCTGCCGTCGGCCATGACCAGAACCCGGTCGCTCAACGCCATGCATTCCTCGATCTCCGAGGTCGAGAACAGCACCGCCAGCCCCTCGGCCGCGAGCTGGCGCATCACGCGATAGATCTCGGCCTTGGCGCCAACGTCGACGCCCCGGGTCGGCTCGTCCATCAGCAAAATCTTCGGCCCGGTCATCAGCGCCTTGCCGATCACCACCTTCTGCTGGTTGCCGCCCGACAGCGACGAAACCGGATTTTCCTGGCTGGAAACCTTGATCGTCAGCCGCTTGATGAACTCCATCGCCCGCGCCGCCTCTTTCCCGAGATCAAGGTGAAACCCGCGCGCGAGGCTGCCCAGCGACGACAGCGTCAGATTCTCGCGGATCGCCATGATCTGCACCAGCCCGTCACGCTTGCGATCTTCCGGCACCAGCGCGATCCCCTGCGAGATCCGGTCGGCAATGGCGGTGCTCCGTAGCGCCTTTCCGTCGATGAAGTAGCGCCCCAGCGAGCTGCCCGGATGCCGCCCGATGATGCATTCCATCAACTCGGTGCGCCCCGCCCCCATCAGCCCGTAGATCCCCACGATCTCGCCGGCCTTCACATCGAGCGAAACGTGATCCACGTGGTAGCCGCCGCCCATCTTGGGCAACACCACATCCTCGGCCCGAAACACCTCGTCGCCCGGCTCATGCCCGATCGACGCTGCAAAATCCTTCTGCGCCCCGCCGATCATCGCCTCCACGATCCAGCGCAGGTCCACGCCGTCCATGCTGCGGCTACCGGTGATCTCGCCGTCGCGCAGCACCGTGATGTAGTCGCCAATCCGGATCAGCTCCTCCAGCCGGTGCGAAATATAGACAATCCCCACCCCCTGCGCCGTCAGCTCGTCGATCAGCTTGAACAGCACCTCCACCTCAACCGCCGAAAGCGCAGAGGTCGGCTCGTCGAGGATCAGGATGCGCGCATCCTCGGCCAGCGCCTTGGCAATCTCCACGATCTGCTGCTGCCCGATCTTCAGGAAGCCGAGCGGCGTATCGGGGTCAATCTTCTGTTCCAGCCTGCGGAGCAGCTCCGCGCTGCGCGCCCGCTGGCTTCGGGTGTCGAGATGAAACCCCGCCCGGGTCGGCTCGTTACCGATGAAGATGTTTTCGGCCACCGACATGTCGGGAAACAGGTTCAATTCCTGAAACACAATGCCGATGCCCGCCCGCACCGCGTCATCCTTGGTCTGAAACTGCACCGGCTGCCCGTCAACGGTGATCTGCCCCTCCGTCAGCGGCTCGACGCCGGAAATCACCTTCATCAGCGTCGACTTGCCCGCGCCATTCTCGCCCACCAGCACGTTGACCGCACCCATGCGGATATCGAAATCCACGCCCTTGAGCGCCCGCGTCCCGGGGTAGACCTTCACCGCATCGCGAATGCTGAGGCCAATGGGATGCTTATCGCTCATGGCTGAAAACTCAGCTCGGCAGGAGTCACGATCACCTCGTCACCGGCGCCACGAAGCGGCGTGATGCCAAGGAAGGTCACGGTGCGGCCCAGCGGGTCGCCCTCCGGCAGCACGATGCTGGCGGTGATCCGGTCGTTCAGCGCCCGCGAGAGCTTGGCATATTCGATCTGGTCGCGGAAATCGTCGAAGTTGTAGAACGGCACGCCGTCGCGCAGGGCTGTGCCCTTGATGACCGGGCCAAGCTGCAACGTCACATCGGCAGCAGCGTCATCGTCGGTGTCGAGGCCCAGGGTGCGGGCCCGGCTTTCGAGATTGGCCTCCACAACAACACCCGTGCCCCGAACCGGAAAGTTCCACGCCGCGCCCGCCCCGGCGCCCCGCTGGGCATGGGCAGTCCCGGCGGCTTCGAGGTCTGCGGCAATCTGGCGGCGCAGCTCCCCAACGTCGAGCGCCTTGTCGCGGATATGGGGCAGCAGTTGCGGCTCGAAGGTCTCTTCCAGCCGCGCCGCGTTGCGGGCGTCATCACCCTCCGGCCCTGCCGGAATTTCGGTCTCGTCCTTGTCGGAGTCATAGACGATCTTGCAGCCCGCCACGCCAAGAGACATGGCGGCTGCCAGCGCGAGCAGGAATGCCCTGTTCATCTTTCTGCTCTTCCTTGTTCCCGTTGCGCGAAGTCCGCGCGTGAACGCCACGCGCGGACCCATGCTGAGGCAAAAGCCGATCACTTCAGCGCGAAGGTCTCGAGCTGTGCAGCATTGTCGCCATTCACCAGAACGCAGTCCATGAGCTGCTTCTCGTCCATGCCCGTCGAGCCGGTCTTCAGGTACTTGTCGGCCTGCTCCACCGCCATCTGCGCCTGTGCATAGGCCGGCTGAAGCACGGTGGCCTTGATGCCGCCCGCCTTGATCGAGTCGCGCACGTCGTTGGAGCCGTCGAAGCCCACCACGATCACGTCGGTCCGGCCGGCGGCTTCCAGCGCGGCCCATGCGCCCATCGCCATGGTGTCGTTGCCCGAGATCACGCCCTTGATGTCGGGGTTGGCCTGAAGCATCGACTCCATCACCGTGAAGGCTTCGGTCTGCGACCAGTTCGCGGTCTGCTGGGCCACCATCTCCAGCTCGGGATACTGGTCGATCACGTCATGGTAGCCTTGGCTGCGAATGCCGGCGTTGGTGTCGCTCTCCTTGCCCACCAGTTCTGCATATTTGCCCTCTTCGCCCATCAGCTTCACGAACTCCTCGGCGCCAAGCTGCGCGCCCTGGTAGTTGTTCGAAACGATCTGGCTGACGGCAACGCCCGTCTCGGTGATCTCGCGGTCGATCAGGAACGACGGAATGCCCGCGTCCTTGGCCTTCTGCACCGCCGCCACCGAGGCATCGGCCCCGGCGTTGTCGAGAATGATCGCCGAAACACCCGCGGCGATGACGGTGTCGAACAGCTCCGACTGCTTGTTGGCGTCGTCATCGTGCACAAGCACCATTGTCTCGTAGCCCAGCTCCTTCGCCTTGGCTTCGGCACCATCGGCCTCCGCCTTGAAGAACGGGTTGTCATGGCTCGGGGTGATGATCGCGATGGTGTCTGCCGATGCCATCACTGGCAGCGCCAAGAGCGCCGTCGCCGCGGCCCGGATTACAGTCTTGAACGTCATGTCTTTCTCTCCTCCGTGT
This sequence comes from Oceanicola sp. 502str15, assembly GCF_024105635.1. Taxonomy (NCBI): domain Bacteria; kingdom Pseudomonadati; phylum Pseudomonadota; class Alphaproteobacteria; order Rhodobacterales; family Roseobacteraceae; genus Oceanicola; species Oceanicola sp. 502str15. The sequence continues at coordinate 3,357,230 of NZ_WYDQ01000001.1, read as the reverse complement.
TGTCCGACCCCCTTGTTCACCGGGTCGCCGGAACCATTGTGCGCCCTCCTCAGCCAATGCTGTCGGTCGGCACGCTCCTCCCTTCAGCCGCCGAAACATAGGCGGCCTCCACCAGCGCGAATGTCTTCAGGTTGTCAGCGCCGGAGGTCTCCGGCACCGCGCCTTCCGACAGGCAGTGAATGAAATGCTGCTGAATGGTCACAACGCTCTCCTGAATGTTGTGCCAGGGGCGCTCGGCCCAATCGAGCAGCGGCGGCGAGGCGTCGATCACCTCTTCCTCGCCCCCGGCCTGAACCGTCAGCCGATAGCCCGCATCAAGCCGAATGGTGCCTTCCGGGCCGTCGATCTCGATCAGCGTCTCGGGAAAGGTCTCGGGGCTGCGGCGGCTGGCATAGGAGCAATCGACCACGCTGGCCATGCCGCTTTCATGGGTGAGCAGGATCGTCGCCACATCCTCCCCATTGATCGCCGGGTTCACCCGCGTCGTCACCGCCGACACGCGGGCAACATCGCCCATCAGCGCGCGCACCACGTCGAGCACATGAATGCCGAGGTCTTCGATGATGAAGCGTTTGCCTTCAGCCAGATATGGCTGGCCCGAAAACACGTCATAGCCCGAGCGAAACGAGCCACGGCAGAAAAACGGCGTCCCGATCCGGCCCGCGCGCACCAGCTCGATCACCCGGCGCACCGCCGATTGCCACCGAAAGTTCTCGTGCACCATCAAGGTCTTGCCCGCCCTGTCGGCGGCCTCCACCATCGCGCGGGCGTCGGCCATGTTCTCGGCAAATGGCTTCTGGCAGATCACGTGGACACCATGGCGCAGCGCCAGTTCCACAAGCGGGCGATGGGTCGGGGCGGTGGTGATGATATCGACGAAGTCGAGCTGATGGCGTGTCAGCATCTCCTCGGCATCCCCGTGCACATGGGCAATGTCAAAGGCGCCCGCAGCGGCCTTCGCCTTCTCCGCGTCGAGGTCGCAGAGCGCAACGATCTCTGCCCCCTCAACCGCCTTCCAGCCGTTCAGATGGTTGCCGGCAAAGAATCCGGTGCCAATGATACCGCCTTTCAGCATGTCCCCTCCAAGACTGTTCTCCCCCGCCCCGCGTCCAAGGCGCAGGCACCGTAGAATGCCCGCGCAACCGGCAGAAGCGGAGTTCGCGACCATCGCCTGCGGAAACCCGCAAGCCCGATCCGCGCCGCCGTGATGGGCACCCTCTCCACGCTCAGCCTTCCATCTCGAGCATTGCCACCGCGTAGCCCTCAAGGCGCAGGTCGCTCTGCTGTTTGCGCGGCGCCGTGTCGAGCCAATTCGGGTCTTTCATCGCCGCCGATGCACTCGCGCCATCGAGGATCGTCACCTCCGCCGCGCGCGGCAGCGCAAGGCTCTGCGGGCTCCGGGTCAGGTTCGCCACCATGATCCGCGTGGCCCCGTTCACCGTCGCGCCATAGGCGGCAACCCCCTCCGGCAGCCCGCTCAGCGCCACCCGCGGATGCCCCGCCATCTCCCGGGCCAGCCGCACCACGTGATAGAGCGGCACAACCACGCCCTCCCCCCGGTCGAAACCGGGCTGAAGAAAGCGCTGGCGCATATAGGCCAGCCCGAACGGGCCGGTCGGCGCCCCGAGGCACAGCGCCTCCACCCGGCTGCCCGCCGTGCTCGCCAGCACACCCACCGCCCAGGCCGCCCCGAACAGCCCCCGATGGCGCGGGTCCGCCCGGGCCATGGTCTCGCGCAACTGCACGGTATTTTCCGAAACCGAGCTGCCGTAGGGATTGGTCCGCATCCCGATGGACACAAGCCCGAGCCGATAGGCAAGCCCGCCGGAAAGCGCCTCGGCGCTGGAAAACACCTGCGGCAGCGCCTCCAGCGTTTCCATCACCGAGAGATCATCGCTGGCATGCACGGTGGCCGAGTTGCCATGAAAGACATAATCGCAAACCGCAGGATCGGGCCGGCAGCGATTGAACTCGGTGAAGTTGGTCAGCATCCCGCCGCCGATCAGCGCCTCCCGAAAGACCCGCCGCGCCGCCGCAACCAGCTCGTGCGGCTGCGGCCCCTCGGGCCAGGTGGCGCTCGGCTGGTAGCTCTTGAGATAGGCCTCGTTCAGCGCGAGCACCCGCTCCGGCGCAATCCCGGCCGCAGCCAGCTTCGCGGCCAGTGTATCGATCGCCGCAAAGGGCTCCGCATCCTCAAGCAGCAGCTCAACGTCGATCCCCGCCCCGAGCCTCCCGGCCAGCAAACCCGCCTCATCAAGGAACGCAGGCGCCACCGAGGCCCGCAACCGCAACAGCAGATGCGAGGCCCCGCACCCCGCGATCAGATCACGCGCCGCCGCATCGCCTTCCCAGCCCTCCTCCAGCGCAAGCCCGATGGCCGGGGCAACCTGCCCGAGAGGCTCCACACCGAGCGCCGGGGCCCGTTCCGCCCGCCGCACCACCGGCGCATCCCCCCTCAGCGAGAGCCGGACCCGCTGCGTCACCGGCGCGCCGATCTCGTAGGTAAAAGGCTCCTTCAGCGGCACGCAGTAGGTCTTGTAGGAGGCGTCCGACCAGTTGCGCTGATCCTCCATCTCGAAAACTTCGCCCTCAAAGCTCACATCCACATGGGCCGCACCGATGGCATAGGCGAGGCCAGTGATCTCCTTCATCGGCTGCGACGGCATGATCTGCTCGGGAAAGCGGGTGATCTCCTCCGCACCCCCCGGATGGGTCACGCGCACCGAACCGCCCGAAAGGCCGAGGATCGGATGCAGCACCGTCAGCCCGGCCCGGTTGGTCGCAAAGGGGCCGCCCACCGGCGTCATGGTCACGGAAACAGTCAGCAACCCGGCGTCATTGGCCGAGAACTCCACCACCAGCCCCAGCCGCCCGCCGCTCACCTCCTGCTCGATCCGCCCGGTGATTCGCCCATCCGAGCGCGCGGTTGCATCGTTGAGCGTGACGCAAGGATAGGTCGCCCAGTTCTCGTCGCGAACGGGCCAGCTGATCGCCCGCACAAGCTCGACGCCATGCCACTTGATGCTGCGGATGGACTGCTCCGAAAGCAGAAACGACAGCGCACCAACCTGCATGGCCCGCCACGGCACCGGCGGCTCCATCGTGCCGAAGATCGCAACCAGGTCTGTCGGATCTCCTCCCGATCCCGACACGGCAATGCCGCCCGTCTCCATCCCGCTGTCCAATGCCCTGTTCCTCACCTCGCCACGCTACCGGGCGCGCGGTTGGCCGTCAGGGTGATTCAGGGCGAATTGCTTTCGGCAAAGTGCAGCCCCCCCTGCGGGATCCCGCAACCATCGGCGTCATTGCCTGCATTCCTGCACCTTGGCGGGTGGCGCGCCAGCGCGTAGCATTCCCGATCAAGGGGAGGAGGAGGAGACAATGGACCTGGCTGCGGAGAGCGAGCTCGATCACTACCTGGCGATCTCCCGGGCGGTGGCCGGCGAGATGGATTTGCAGAATGTTCTCAACGGCATCGCCGGTGCGGTCAAATCCAAGCTGCTGGAGTATCACCACCTCGACGTTGCGGTCGTCACGCCCGGCGACAAGTCCAAGCACTTTGCGCTGGAAACCGGGATCGAAACGGTCTGGAACCGCGATGGCGAGGGCCGCCCGAACGCGCTCGCCCCCGTGCGTCAGGTGCTGAGCGGCGAGATCGGCAACCTCGTCACCGGCGATGCCTGGACAGACCCGCGCTTTCACTTCGACGGCGCAGACGACGCGCCGATCTTCGAGGCCAACCTGCGCAGCCGCATCCATGTGCCGCTGACGGTGCATGGCGAGGTCATCGGCGTCCTCAGCTTCTCCTCTCCCGAGCGCAACGCCTACGGCGAGGACGACGTGCGCAAGGCCCAGAACGTGGCAGACTTGATCGCCCCCTATTTCTACGCCCTCAACATGTCGGATCAGGCGCAGTCCTCCGCGCGGGCCGAAGGCGCGGCACGCGGGCGCGAGCACTCGCTGCGCCACGGCGCGCAGCGCCTGACTGAGGCGATGGAGGCAGAACGCCTCCGCCTCGGCATGGAACTCCACGACCAGACCCTGGCCGACCTCTCCTCGGTCTTCCGCAGGGTCTCCCGCCTCGCCGGGCAACCCGGCCCCGACAGCTCCGAACTTCAGGAAATCGCCAAGGCCATCTCGCGCTGCACCACCGATCTGCGCGGCATCATCGAAAACACCAAGCCCGGCGTGCTCGACCTCTTCGGCGTCACCCAGGCCATCGAGGCCCAGCTCGAACGCGCCACCCAGGGGCAGGACCGAAAGATCGCCACAAAGGTCATCGACGACACCGACAACCTCCTCGACCGCTCCGAATACCGCCTGCAACTGGCCGTGTTCCGCATCGTGCAGGAGGCGGTGACGAACGCGGTCAAGCATTCCGAATGCAGCACCATCACCGTCCGCCTGTCGATCGAAGACCACAGCCTCGGCATCGTCGTCGCCAACGACGGGCGGGTGCCGCTGGTCGGCTGGCGGCGGTCCAACCGGGGGGTCGACAACATCCGCATCCGCGCCGCCCTGATCGGCGCACGCGTCGAGTTCGAGCGTGATCCCAACGGCTCGGGCAGCCGCACCATCCTCAACATTCCCTGCGAAATCGTGCGCGCAGGCACACAAGGCCCGGGCCTCCCCAACGAGCCTGCCGCCCAGACCTCACCCCCCTCCCTGCATCACTTTGCGGACAGCGCGTCATGAAGATCCTCATCGCCGAAGACGACCCGTTTCATCGCTCCTTCCTCGCAGGCGCCGTGCGCGAGGCCCTGCCAACCTGCGAAACCCTCTTCGAGGCAACCGGCGGGCAGGACGCCATCGACATTGCGCTCGCCAACGAGATCGACGGCGTCGTGATGGACCTCCAGATGCCCGAGGTCTCCGGAATCGCCGCCGCCTCCAGAATCTGGGAGAACCGCCCCGACATGCGTATCCTGTTCTGGTCGAACTACTCCGACGAGGCCTATGTGCGCGGCGTGTCCCGCATCGTGCCCAAGGAGGCGGTCTACGGGTATCTGCTCAAGACGGCTTCGGCCCATCGTCTGGGGCTGGCGATGATGGGGATCTTCCTCGAAGACCAATGCATCATCGACCGCGAGGTGCGGGGCGTCCAGCAGCGCGCGATGGACCTGCACCAGGGGCTGTCGAACACCGAATTCGAGGTTCTGACAGACATCGCCCTGGGCCTGACCGACAAGGGCATAGCCGCCCGCCGCGGCGTCTCCACCCGCTCGGTCCAGAGCCGGCTGAAGCAGCTCTACGAAAAGCTCGGCATCGACCAGATGTCCCCCAATGACGACAGCTCGACCTTCAACTCCCGCTCACGCGCCGTGGCCATCGCCCTGTCGCGCGGCCTGCTGAACCTCGAGAGCATGTCCGCCGCCGAGGTCAAGCTTCAGGTCTGGATGGGCAACTGATCCCGGGACGCCCTCACCTCTGTTGGGCGGCCCAGGCGTCGGTCGTCTCGGTACGGATGCGGTAGATGCTGGTGGAGGCCGCAATGTAAAGATCCCGCCCGTCCTCACCGCCAAAGCACAGGTTCCCCGTCAGCTCCGGCACCCGCACCCGGCCAATCTCCCGCCCGTCGGCGTCAAACACGATCACGCCGATCTCGCTCGAACTCCAAAGGTTGCCCAGCGCATCCACCGCAAAACCGTCCGGAACCCCCTCCTCGATCTGCGCAAACAGCCGCCCGTTCTTGCACCGCCTGCCCCCCTGCACATCATAAACCCGGATGTGGCTGTTCCCCACGCCCGGCGGCTTGCGGACCGACGAGCTGTCGGCCACGTAGAACAGCGATCCATCGGGCGAGAAGGCGAGGCCATTGGGCTCCTCCACGTCGATCACCACGGGCAGGGTCTCGCCCGTGCTCGGGTCATGGCGAAACACGTAGTGGTCGCCGTACTCCCGCTCGCCGGGGTGGCCCTCGCGCGCCTCCGTGATCCCGTAGGCCGGATCGGTGAACCAGATCGCGCCGTCAGGCGCGATCACCACGTCATTGGGCGAATTGAGCCGCACCCCCCGCCAGCCATCGACGATGTTCGTCACCTCGCCGTCGCGGTCCCGCTCCATGCGCCGCCGCCCGTGAGAGCACTGCACCACGCTGCCATCCCGGTCGAGCGTGCGCCCGTTGGTAAACTCCACATCGCCCGCATACTCCGTCACCTCGCCGGTGGCCGGGCAGTATTCCCTGATCCTGTTGTTCGGAATGTCGCTCCACCGCAGGCACCCCCGCGCCGGAATCCACAGCGGCCCCTCGCTCCAGATCGACCCGCCGACCACCCGCTCAAGCGGATGCGCTGGGTCGATCAGCCCGGCCAGCCCCGTCACCGCATCTCCGATCGTCTCCCTCACGTCCCGTCCTCCCCGGCGGTTTCCCCCGCGCCACCTTTCTTCACCACCCGGCGCGGCGCAAGGATCGGCGCGCCGCTGGCAAGGAACAGGACCGCCAGCACAAGGAACCCCTTCAGCACGTTCTGCCCCGCATAGCTCCACCCGATCAGGTTGAGCAGCCCGTCCAGCAGGATGAAAAACAGCGCCCCGCCCCAAACCCCGGCGGGCACCGCGCGCCCGCCCGTGATGAGCGTGCCGCCAATCACCACAACGGCAATGGAGTCCAGCAGATAGTCATTCCCCAGCTCCACGTTCGGGGCCGAAAAAGACGCCCGAAGCGCCCCCGCCAGTGCCGCCAGCGCCCCGCACCCCAGATAGACCGCCGCCAGAACCCACCGCCCGTCGATCCCGGCATATTCCGCCGCCCGCCGCGCCTGCCCGAAGGCCAGCAGCCGCGCGCCCCATGTGGTGGTGCGCAGCAGCAGGGACACGGCGACGGTGAACAGCGCAACCAGCACCGCAAAGGCCGGAATGCCCAGCGGCGCCCAGCCAAGGAAGCTCTTCAAGGCGGGCGCCGCCGAGCCCTGAAACCCCTTCGCCAGCGTCAGCGAGATCGAGGAGGCAAAGAGGCTGGTCGCCAGCGTGGCCACGATCGGCGGAATGCGCACCAGCAGAATCGCCAGCACGCTGATCGACGCCATCGCCAGCCCCACCCCGACCGCCGCCAGAAGCCCCAGCACCCACGACCCGGTCGCCTCGCTGACGGCAATCGACAGCAGCCCCCCGAGCGAAAAGACCTTGGCCACCGACACGTCGATGTTGCCCGGCCCCGCGCTCATCACCAGCATCTGGCCAAGCCCCACCAGCACCAGGTAGGGCGCAACGGTGAAGGCCAGCGTCAGCGTCTGAAACCCGCCACCGCCCGACACCGCAATCGTCAGGGCCAGAACGATCGCCGCAGCGCCGAACGACCATGTCCATGGAGGAAGCTGCTCGCCCTTCACTGCCTCGCCTTTCGATCCACCACCAACCGCCCGGCCAGAACCGCAATGACGATGAACGCCTGAACCGCCGGTTGCAGGTTCGACGACAGCTTCAGCAGCGTCAGCAGCACCGTGAGCAGCCCCAGCGTGATCGCCCCGCAAAGCGTGCCCCAGGCCACGGCGCGGCCCCCGGTAAACATGCCGCCCCCAAGGATCACGGCAGCGATGGTCGTCAGCGTATAGCCCGGCACCGCGTTCACATCGCCACCGCCGATCTCGGCGGTCAGGGTCAGGCCCGCCGCCACCCCGAGCACCCCCACCGTGCCATAGGCCAGCATCCGGACCCGCAGCAGCGAGCCCCCCGCGCGAACCAGCGCAACCGGGTTGCTGCCCAGCGTCCGAAAGCGCACGCCCAACTGCGTCCGCTGCATCACGAACCACGTGAGCGCGGCGGCGACCACCATGGTGACGAGCGGCGTGGGGATGGCGAGCGGCGCACGCCACATCGTGTAGCTCACCAGCCAGTCGGGCCCGAGCCCCCCCGGCACCGGCAGCACGAATAGCCCGACTCCCAGCCAGATGAAGGAGGCCCCCAGCGTCGCAATGAGCGAGGGCACGGCCCGCAGCTCCACCAGCGCGCCCAGCGCGGCATAGGCCAAAACGCAGCCCCCCAGCGACATGACGCCCAGCGCCGGGCTGTCGCGCAGCACCGTTGCCGCAAGGGTGGTGACCATCCCCACGAAGAACCCGATCGACAGGTCGATATCCCCGATGCTCATCATCACCATCTGCGCCATGGCGGCGATGGCCAGCGCGACGATGGGCGACAGGATTAGCGTCATGCCGCCCTGCGACCAGATCCGCGGCTGGATCGTCCCGCAAATCAGCAGGATCACCACCATGGCCGCCAGCGTCAGCAAGCCCGGCATCAGCCGCCGCGCCAGCCCCTTGGGCCAGCCGGTCATGGCGCTCTTCGAGGTCGGGGCAGGGGCAATGACTTCGCTCATGCGGCATCCTCCGAGGCTTCGGCAAACGACAGGGCAATGATGCGTTCGTCGCTGATCTCGCGCCCGTGCAGCACCCCGGCAATCTGGCCCGCCCGCAGCACATAGGCCCGGTCGCAATAGCGCATCTCGGAGTTCTCGCTGGAGTACCAGATGATCGTGCGCCCCCCGGCGGCCTCCTCGCGGATAAGCTGGTAGAGCTCCGACTTGGTATGAATGTCGACCCCCCGGAACGGGTCGTCGAGCAGGATGGTATCAGCCTGCGAGGCAAAGGCCCGCGCCACGATCACCTTCTGCTGGTTGCCCCCCGAAAGGCCGGTGATCGCCGCCTTCGCACCGCCCCTGACCTTCAGGTGATCCACCCACCTGTCCACCAGCGCGCGCTCGGCCTCCTGCTGGCGGATGCCGTTGCGCGCAAGGCTGCCCAGCGCCGTGATCGACAGGTTGCGCGCCACGCTCCAGAGCGGAAAGATGCCCGAGCGCTGGCGATCTCCGGGCAGGTAGGCGCGGGCCTTCTCGACCTGCACATCGCCGGCCCGTCCGCGCCACAACCGCTCCAGCACCTGCTCCTGCCCCTGCCCGGCAATCCCCGCCAGCCCAATCACCTCACCCCGCCGGGCCATGATCTCCGCCGGGGCCCGGTCCACCGTCTTCATCGGAACCCGGACCGTGACGGGGCCTGTGTCCTCCGCCGCCCTGCCGGTGGCCTCGGCCCCCGTTTCGGTCACAACCACCTCCCCGCCCATCGCCATGAACAGGTCGCGCTCGGTCACCTCCCCGGCCCGATGAGTCGAGGCAACGGCACCGTCCTTCAGCACGATCACCCGGTCGCAGACCCCGAGGATCTCGCGCAACCGGTGCGACACGAGGATCACCCCAAGCCCCCGGGCCCGCAGCTTGCGCACGTAGTCGTAAAGGTCATCGACCGCGCCGCCACTGAGCGACTCCGTCGGCTCGTCGAGGATCAGCAGGCGCAGATCGTCGGTCAACGTCGCCCGCGCAATCTCCACCATCTGGCGGCTCGCAAGCTGCAAATCGTCGATGAAGTCCCCCGCGCGGATGTCATTGCCGGGAAAGATCTCCTGCAACCGCTCCCCCGCCCGCCGCGCCGCCGTGCGGTGCCAGCGCCAGCGCGGCAGCCACGGGGCGCTCGAAAAGGCGATATTGTCCCTGACCGTCAGTTCCGCGGCGAGGCTGCCCTCCTGATAGGCCATCCGAACGCCCGCAAACCCCCGCGCACCGGGCGTCGTCTGCCCGTCGATCTCGATGCTGCCGGCGGTCGGGCGCTCCAGCCCGCTCAACGCCCGCATCAGCGTGCTCTTGCCCGCGCCGTTGTGCCCGACAATGCCAAGCACCTCCCCGCACCGAACCTCCATCGTCACGCCTTTCAGGGCAACGGTCGGGCCATATGTCTTGCGCGCGTCGGTAACGCGCACCAACGGCCCGCCCTGGTCCGGCAGCTCTTCATCTGGCAGCATGGTGTTCCGATCGTGATCCATGGTCGAGGATCGGCCAGCGCCCCGAAAGGCGCTGACCGCTGCTCCGGATAGGCCCTCAGTTGCGCACCGGCACCGGCGGCAGCGCCGCCTCTTCAACGGTGCCGTCGATGTTGGCCTTGACCTGCGCGTCGACCAGCTCCTTGGTCCACTGCCACGAGGCGATCTCGTCGTCGCCCACCGCTGCAATCCATGCGTCCCGCGCGTCGTCGCTCACCACGACCGGCGGAAAGATCGTGACCCGCGGCACCTCTTCGCCATGGTAGATCTTGATCGCGGCAAACAGCGCCGCCACCCCCTGCCCCGGATCGGACATCACCGCCACCGAACCCGGCGCCCCGTTGCCTTCGCCCCAGAACTTCAGCGCCCGGCCACTCGGCGCAAAGGCCACCACCGGCGCCTCACGCCCCGCCGTCTGGAAGGCCTGCACCGCGCCCAGCCCCTCGCCGCAGCCGATGACTCCCTTGATCTCGGGCAGGCTGGCGATGGTGCCCAGCAGCGCCTCCTGCGCCTTGGCGCTGTCACAGAAGGTGACGATCTCCGCCACCACCTTCACATCCGGGTTCTTCGCCAGAATGTCCTGCTGCACCGCATACATTTCCAGCTCAGGCGGCGACCCCTGAACCCCTCTCGACAGCACCACATTGCCCGCCCCTCCGATGGCGTCGATCACCGCCTGCGTCGAGAGCCGGGCCCAATCGCCAAAGCTGTTGGTCACCAGATAGGCGCATTCGAGGTCGGTCGCGCTGTCGAACACCACCACCACGGCCCCAAGGTCGCAGGCCTGCTGCAACGTCGGATTCAGCGCCGTCGGCGACGCCGGGTTGACCAGCAGAATGTCCGGCTGGTCGAGCAAAAGCGCCTTGAGCTGCGCGATCTGCTCCGTGGCCGAGTTCTCCCCCGGCGCGTTCGAGATCTGAAACGAACTGATGAGCCCGTCGGCCTCCGCCTTGGTGGCAGCCTCCTCGAAGGCGGTGATCATCGAGCGCCGCCAGGCGTTGCCCAAAAACGCATTGCTGAGCGCCACCGAGGGCGCCTCCTTGTCCTGCGCCACTACGCTCTGCGGGCAAATGGCCGACATGACCGCCAACGCCCCGGCAAGCGTCATGCTCTTCAAGATCGTGGATTCCATTGCAGTTCCTCCCTCCTGCGATTTCGACGCGCAGCACCCGCGAGGGGCCTCGGGCGTCGCCGCAAAACTAGCCTTGCTGTGAGGAGGGCGTCAGATCGAAACCAAGAATTCGGCTGCGGTGATCCGAGTCGAACATGGCGGCTTCCCGCAAAGGGCAATGGGAGTTCGAGCGCTGTTCCTGCAAGAGACCCATCCGGCCGCCTGCAAAAATCCGCCAACCCGCAGACGCCACGGGGGGCAGATCAACGATCCCCGGTTACCGACAAAATCGGCAGCATCCGGATACTGCTCGGTTCAAGTGGTGAGCCGTGCAGGATTCGAACCTGCGACCCACTGATTAAAAGTCAGTTGCTCTACCAACTGAGCTAACGGCCCACTTGAGGCCCGGTCTCTAGGGAATCCCCCAAGGGGGGTCAAGCGGGAATCTTTCACCCCGGGCTAGAAAGCGCATCCGCCGCGCTGTATATGCCCGCCCATGCGCGACCAGACCCCTCCCCCTGGCCTGCCCTTCATGAAAATGCACGGGCTTGGCAATGACTTCGTGGTGCTCGACCACCGCGAGGGCGGGCAGGCCGTGACTCCGGCGCTCGCCACCATGCTGGCCGACCGGCACCGCGGCGTCGGCTTCGACCAGCTCGCCGTGATCGAGCCGAGCGACAGGGCCGATGCGCGCCTCACATTCTACAACGCCGACGGCTCGCTTTCGGCGGCCTGCGGCAACGCCACCCGCTGCATCGCCCGCCACCTGATGGAGGAAACCGGCAAACCCGCCGTCACCCTCCTCACCGAGCGCGGCCTCCTGCCCTGCATTGACGCCGGCGAGGGCCTCACTTCCGTCAACATGGGCGCCCCCCTGACCGACTGGCAGCAGATCCCGTTGGCCCGCGAAGCCGACACCCTCCACCTCCCGCTCGAGGGCGACCCGGTCGGCACCTCCATGGGCAACCCCCACTGCACCTTCTTCGTGGAGGACGCCGAGGCCATCGACCTCGCCCGCCTCGGCCCCGAAACCGAGCACAACCCGCTCTTCCCCGAGCGCACCAACGTGCAATTCGCCCATGTCATCGGCCCCGATCACCTGCGGATGCGGGTCTGGGAGCGCGGCACCGGAATCACCCTCGCCTCCGGCTCCTCCTCCTGCGCCGTGGCCACCGCCGCCGCCCGCCGCGGCCTGACCTCCCGCAAGGTCACCATCACCCTCGACGGCGGCACCATCCACATCGACTGGCGCGAAGATGGCGTCTGGATGACCGGCCCCACCGCCCACGTCTTTTCCGGCACGCTCCACCTATGAGCGCCCCGATCTTCTCCACCCACGGCTGCCGCCTCAACGCCTATGAGAGCGAGGCGATGCGCGAGCTCGCCGAAAGCGCAGGCCTCAAAGGCGCGGTGATCGTCAACACCTGCGCCGTCACCTCCGAAGCCGTCCGCAAGGCCCGGCAAGACATCCGCAAGCTGCGTCGCGAAAACCCCGAAGCCCGCCTCATTGTCACCGGCTGCGCCGCCCAGACCGCGCCAGAAACCTTCGCCGAAATGCCCGAGGTCGACCACGTCATCGGCAACACCGAAAAGATGCAGCCGCAAACCTGGCAAAGCCTCGCGCCGAACTTCATCGGCGACACCGAGCGCGTGCAGGTCAACGACATCATGTCGGTCACCGAAACCGCAGGCCACCTGATCGACGGCTTCGGCCGTCACCGCGCCTACGTCCAGGTGCAAAACGGCTGCGACCACCGCTGCACCTTCTGCATCATCCCCTTCGGGCGCGGCAATTCGCGCTCCGTCCCCGCTGGCGTGGTGGTCGAGCAGATCAAGCGCCTCGTGCAAAAGGGCTTCAACGAAGTCGTCCTCACCGGCGTCGATCTCACCTCCTGGGGCGCCGACCTTCCCGCACAGCCCAAACTGGGCGACCTCGTCATGCGCATCCTCAAGCTGGTGCCAGACCTGCCCCGCCTGCGGATCAGTTCGATCGATTCCATCGAGGTGGATGAAAACCTCATGCAGGCCATCGCCACTGAGCCGCGCCTCATGCCCCACCTCCACCTCTCGCTCCAGCACGGGGCAGACCTCATCCTCAAGCGGATGAAACGCCGCCACCTGCGCGACGACGCGATCCGCTTCACCGAAGAGGCCATCAAGCTCCGCCCCGAAATGACCTTCGGCGCCGACATCATCGCCGGCTTCCCCACCGAAACCGAAGCCCACTTCGAAGACTCCCTGCGCCTCGTCGAAGACTGCAACCTCACCTGGCTCCACGTCTTCCCCTACTCCCCCCGCCCCGGCACACCGGCAGCCAAAATGCCCGCCGTCCCCGGTCCCGACATCAAATCCCGCGCCGCCCGCCTCCGCTCCGCCGGCGCGCAGGCCGTCGCCCGCCACCTCGCCGCCCAACAGGGCCGCACCCACACCGTGCTCACCGAATCCCCCCGCATGGGCCGCACCGAGCAATTCACCGAAGTCGCCTTCAGCGCCGACCAGCCCGAAGGCGCCCTCGTCACCGCCACCATCACCGGCACCCAAGGCGCACAGCTCACCGCCTAGCTCCCCCCCTGCCCATTTTCTTGCTGAAAATATCTCCGGGGGTGTGGGGGCTGGCCCCCACTCCAACCCGCGCCTCCAGCGAACCGCCCCGGACCGGGCGCGTGGCGCAACGGGGTGGGTGGGTGGGCGTTGCGCCACGCGCCCGCCGCCACCCTTCCAACTCGCCCCCACCCCTGTAGGGTAGCCCCCACCCCACCACGCCGGACCAGCCCCATGCACCCCAACCCGATCTACCGCGACGCCCCCACCGCCCAGAGCCTCGACTTCGCCGCCGAGCGCGGCTTCGGCACCCTCTCGGCCAATGGCGAGACCTTCCCGCTCACCGCCCACGTCCCCTTCGCCCTCACCCCGGCCACCGGCACCGCCACGCTCCACCTGATGCGGTCCAATCCGCTGGCCCGCGCCTGCACCGCCCCCATGCCCGCCCGCCTCTCGGTCACGGGCCCCGACAGCTACATCTCCCCCGACTGGTACGGGATGGATCACCAGGTCCCGACCTGGAACTACGTCGCCGTCCAGCTCGACGGCACCCTGCACCCGCTGCCCGACGCCGATCTGCGCGCCGTGCTCGACGACCTCTCCGACATGTTCGAGCAGCGCCTCCTTCCCAAGCCGCCCTGGACCGCCGACAAGATGCCCGCCGACACGCTCGCCCGGCTCATGCGCATGATCGTGCCGTTCCGGTTTTCGGTCGAACGGGTCGAAAGCACCTGGAAGCTCGGCCAGAACAAGCCCGCCGAAAACCGCGAGGCGGCGGCGCAGCAGGTGCGCGCCTATGGCATCGGTCAGGAGACGGCGCTGCTGGCCGCGCTGATGCTCGGGGCCGGGTAGCGGCCGACGCACCGTCAATCGCCTGCGCCCGCGGCGTTAACCTCTGGCGCCCATGTCAAAAAATGTATGCACGGGATGTGTACGGCCTGTGCACGGGATGTGACATCGACCGACTCAAGGTTAACTTGCCACCGGCACAAACTTCCGCCAACGTGAATTGTCCGTTAACTCAGCCGGTTGCAAACCATGCCCTATATCCTCCACCACAGCCCCGCCTCGCCCTTCGTCCGCATGGTGATGGTGGTCGCCCACGAGGTCGGGCTGGTCGACGAGATCGAGTGCAGCGCCTCCGTCGGCACCCCGCTCGAGCCGGGCAGCATGCCGGTCGCGCAGAACCCGCTGGGCAAGATTCCCACCCTAGAGCGCCCCGACGGCCCGGCAATGTTCGACAGCCGGGTGATCTGCCGCTTCCTCGATTCCCAGGCCAGCGGCAAGCTCTATCCCGAGGGCCGCATCTGGGAGGTGCTGACGCTGGAGGCCATGGCCCACGGCTTTACCGAGGCGATTCTGGCCATGACCTACGAGGCCCGCCTGCGGCCCGAGGAAAAGCAGAGCGCAGAGATCGTCGAAGCCCAGTGGAGCAAGGCCCATCGCGCCGCGGCACAGGCCAACTCGCGCTGGATGAGCCACCTCTCCGGCCCGATCGACGCCGCGCAGATCGCGCTCGCCTGCGGCCTCGGCTATGCCGATTTCCGCCACCCGGCACGTGACTGGCGCAGCGGCAACGAGGCCCTCGCAGAGTGGTTCGCCCGCTTCAGCGAGCGCCCCTCCATGCAGGCCACCCAGCCGCCCGAGGCGTAACGCTCCGGCCCGCTGCCCGCCGGGGTCAGCCCGGCGCCTCTGTCAGAAGTTGTAGCTCAGGCCGACGTTGATCGCGTTGGTCAGAATGTTGCTTTCCCATTCGCCGCCGCCCTCGAGGTCGCCCTTGTTCGACGAGTAGGTGCCGTTGTACTCGCCAAACAGCGCCCAGTTGTCGTTCAGCGCATAGGAGGCCCCGGCAATCCAGCGCGCGGCCGGTCCGCTCACCTGATACTCGAAGGTTTCCGCCCCGCCGGTCTGCTGAAACTCGATATGCGGAATCGCCACACCCAGGCCGCCGCCGACATAGGGCGTGATCTTCCCGCCCGCCCACTGGCCGGGCCAGCGATACATCAGGTTGGCCGTCAGAATGTTGATCCCGTCGGTCATCTCCAGCGTCTCCAGCCCGTTGTCGGCCAGCGTCTCGTCGGAGGCGTAAACCTTGGCATGAGTGAATTCGGCGCCGAAGCCCCAGTTCGCATTGCGCCACCACATCGCCCGGACACCATAGTAGGGCGGCATCTCGAAGCTGCGCCCCTCCCACTCGGCCAGAAACGAAAACGGCGTGCCCGCATCCGTGCCCTCAAACCGACTGTGCGGCGAGGTCTGGTAGCCGGTGTAGAAACTCAGCTCCACCTCCGCCCGTGCGGGCAGGGCGGCGGCAAGGGTGACGGCCAGGGCAGTGGCGAAACGGGCGATGGCGGGAATGCGCATGGAAAGCTCGGCTCCAACAGGTCTTCAGGATATTTCTCCTCACCTAGCACGCAGGCCACGGATTTACAGCAGACCCCGCTTCAACAGGATGCGAACGCGCTCTTCTGTGCCATTTTTCCGGCAGTTACCCCGATTTTGCGTCACTTGGCCGCAACTGCGCCGGAATGTCCGCTGGACTGGCGCGATGGGGCCAGCTAATAACCGCGCGAAATGGCTGGGCTTCACGCCTTTGTCATGCCGCGTCATGGCCCGCCAACGCGCCGGGCCGGTGAGAAGGAGAACAACCCGTGTCGGACACTCACGAGCCCGAAGGTACACGCCGGGATTTCATCTATTACGCTACCGCAGGAGCGGGCATCGTCGCCGCTGGCGGCGCCGGCTGGGGTCTGGTCAACCAGATGAACCCCTCCGCCGATGTTCGGGCCCTCAGCTCGATTCGGGTGGATGTGTCCGGCGTCGAGCAGGGCACCCAGCTGACCGTCAAATGGCTCGGCAAGCCGGTGTTCATCCGCCGCCGCACCGCCGAAGAGATCGAAGAGGCCCGCGCCGTCGAGGTCAGCCAGCTGGTTGACCCGATCGACCGCAACGCCAACAAGCCCGGCCTGCCCGCCACCGACGACAACCGCGCCCTGAGCGAGGATGGCGAGTGGCTGGTGATGATGGGCGTCTGCACCCACCTCGGCTGCGTGCCGCTAGGGGATGGCGCCGGCGAGTTCGGCGGCTGGTTCTGCCCCTGCCACGGCTCGCACTACGACACGTCCGGTCGCATCCGCAAAGGCCCCGCACCCGAGAACCTTCCGGTGCCGGTCGCGGTCTTCGTCGACGACACAACAATTCAACTCGGCTAAGGGAGACGCGCGAAGATGTCTGGTATCCCGCACGACCATTACGAGCCCAAGACGGGCATCGAGAAATGGCTCCACTCCCGTCTGCCCATCGTCGGGCTGGCCTATGACACCCTGATGATCCCCACCCCCAAGAACCTGAACTGGTGGTGGATCTGGGGCATCGTCCTGACCTTCTGCCTCGTCCTGATGATCGCCACCGGCGTCGTCCTGGCGATGCACTACACCCCGCATGTCGACAAGGCCTTCGCCTCGATCGAGCACATCATGCGCAACGTGAACGGCGGCTACTTCATCCGCTATACCCACATGAACGGCGCCTCGCTGTTCTTCTTTGCCGTCTACATCCACATCTTCCGCGGCCTGTTCTACGGCTCCTACAAGGCGCCCCGCGAAGTGACCTGGATTGTCGGCATGCTGATCTACCTCTGCATGATGGGCACCGGCTTCCTCGGCTACGTGCTGCCCTGGGGCCAGATGTCGTTCTGGGGTGCCACCGTGATCACCGGCCTGTTCGGCGCGATCCCCTTCATCGGCCCCGACATCCAGACCTGGCTGCTCGGCGGACCTGCGGTCGACAACGCCACGCTCAACCGCTTCTTCTCGCTGCACTACCTGCTTCCCATGGTCATCGCGGCGCTGGTTGCGGTCCACATCTGGGCCTTCCACACCACCGGCAACAATAACCCCACCGGGGTTGACGTGCGGACCTCCTCCAAGGAAGAGGCCGAGAAAGACACGCTGCCGTTCTGGCCCTACTTCGTCATCAAGGATCTCTTCGCACTCGCGGTGATCCTCGCGGTGTTCTTCGCGGTCGTGGCCTTCATGCCCAACTACCTCGGCCACCCCGACAACTACATCGAGGCCAACCCGCTCTCGACACCGGCCCACATCGTGCCCGAATGGTACTTCCTGCCGTTCTACGCGATCCTGCGCGCCTTCACCTCCGACGTCTGGGTGGTGATGTTCGCCAACTGGATCAGCTTCGGCATCATCGACGCCAAGTTCTTCGGCGTGCTGGCGATGTTCGGCGCAATCGCGGTGATGGCGCTGACCCCGTGGCTCGATACCTCCTCCGTGCGCTCGGGCCGCTACCGCCCGATGTTCAAGTGGTGGTTCCTGCTGCTGGTCATCGACTTCGTGGTTCTGATGTGGCTGGGCGCCATGCCCGCCGAAGAGCCCTATTCCAGCTTCTCGCTGGTCGCGTCGGCCTATTGGTTCGCCTACTTCCTGGTGATCCTGCCGCTCCTCGGGGTGATCGAAAAGCCGCTCGCACGACCCGCGACCATCGAAGACGACTTCAACGCCCATTACGGCGGCGCTCACACGCCGGCGGAATGAGGAGGAGAGACCCAATGCGCAAGTTCGCCATCGCCCTCGCGGCAGCCAGCCTCGCCACCCTTCCGCTCGCCGCCCAGGAGGCAGAGACCACGGAAGACGAGCAGCCCCTGGCTGTAGAAACCGAAACCGAGGCGCCTGCCGAAGCCCCTGCCGAGACCACGACCGAGGAGGCCCCCGCAGAGGAGGCCGCCCCGGAAGAGGCACCGGCAGAGGAGGCAACCACGGAAGAAGCTCCTGCCGAGGAGGCTGCCGAAGAGGCGGCCCCCGCCGAGGAAGAAGCCACCCCGGAAGAAGCCCCTGCTGAAGAGGCCGCACCAGAGGAAGCTCCTGCCGAAGAAGCCGAAGCTCCCGCCGAGGAAGCTGCCGAAGAAACTCCGGCAGAAGCCGCCGAAGCCACCGGTGAAGAGGCGCCCGAAGAAGCCGAAATGGCCGAGGACGCAGATCACGCCATGGCCGAACACGGCGAGGAAGAGCACGCCGATGCGGCCCACGCCACCGGCCACACCGAAGACTTCGCCTTCTCCTTCGAGGGCCCCTTCGGCAAGTACGACCAGAACCAGCTGCAGCGCGGGTTGAAGATCTACACCGAGATCTGCTCCGCCTGTCACGGTCTGCGCTACGTCTCCTTCCGCTCCATGGCCGAAGACGGCGGGCTCGGCTACTCCGACGACCAGGTTCGCGCCTACGCCTCCGAGTTCCCGATCCTCGACGAAGACAACAACCGCCAGTTCTACGACGCTGCGCTGGGCGAATTCCGCACGCCGCTCCCGTCCGACAACTTCCCGGCCAACATGACGGCAAATGCCCCCGACCTCAGCCTGATGGCCAAGGCCCGCGCCGGTTTCCACGGTCCCTACGGCACCGGCATGAACCAGCTCTTCAAGGGCATGGGCGGCGCCGAGTACATCGCCTCTCTGATGACCGGCTACACCGGCGAAGAGAAAACCGAGTACGGCTCCACCTTCTACGGCAACACCGCCTTCCCCGGCGGCTGGATCAGCATGGCCCCCCCGCTCGCGGGCGAGGATGTCGAGTTCGATGACGGCCACGCCAACGACCTGCATCACGAGGCCGAAGACATCGCCGCCTTCCTGATGTGGACGGCAGAGCCCAAGATGATGCAGCGCAAGGAAACCGGCTTCCTCATCGTCGGCTTCCTGATCTTCCTGTCGGTGCTGCTCTACCTCACCAACAAGCGCCTCTGGGCCCCGCACAAGGCACGGGCCAAGGAGCTGAACGCCAAGAGCTGATCCGGCTCACCTGGTAACAGAACAAAAGGCGCGGACCTCACGGTTCGCGCCTTTTTCGTTGGCTCCAGGCTCCCGTCGGGTGGGTAAAATCCGCCGCCCCTACCCCAGATAGGCCCGCAAGGCCTCCGGCGGATCGTCCAGCAGCGGCCCGGTCGCCACCGGGGCCTCCGCCCGGCCCCCTGCCACCACCACCACCTGCGCCGCGAAGGCCCGCGCATCTTCCGGGTCGTGTGTGACCATCAGCACCGTGGCCCCGCTCTCCTCCGCGATCTCCGCGACCAGCGCCAGCATCTCGCGCTTCAGCGCCGGTCCGAGCGCCGCAAAGGGCTCGTCCAGCAGCAGCACCGGCCGCTGCCGCAGCAGCACCCGCGCCAGCGCCACCCGGCTGCGCTGCCCACCGCTGAGTTCGCGCGGCATCCGCCCGCCCATGCCACCCAGCCCGACCCGCTCCAGCGCCGCCTCGACCTGCCCCCTGTCCTCCGCCGTGAGCCGTAGATCCGTCCGCAGCCCGAGGCCCACGTTTCGCTCGGTGCTCAGGTGGCCAAACAGGTTCTCCTCCTGAAACAGCACGCTCACCGGCCGCGCGCCCGGCGCCAGCCCGTCGAGGTCACGCCCCGCCCAGGCAATCCGTCCGGCGCTGACCTCCACAAACCCGGCAATCCCCATCAGCAGCGTCGACTTGCCCGCCCCCGACGGCCCGATCACCGCAACCCGCGCGCCCGGCTCCACCTGCCAGTCGGCCCGCAACGCAAAGTCACCCTGCTCCAGCAGCAGCCCCTCAAGCGCCAGCATCGGCCCGCCCTCCCCTGTCAAATGCCCAGAACAGCGTCAGCGACAGCGCCAGAAGGAGCAACGCCGCCCCCGCAGCCTGCTCGATCCGGTAGGACGCCATCAGCCGGTAGAGCTGCAACGGCAGCGTCGCCGTGTCGCCATCGGCAAACATCGCGATCACCCCGAGGTCGCCCATCGACAGCGCCGCCGCCAGCCCGAGCGAAAATCCGATCGGGCGGCGCAGGGCAGGCAGCGTCACCAGCCGCAACCGGGCAAACCCGCCCATGCCGAGGCTGTCGGCCAGCCGCCCCTTGCCCGCCCGCATCTCCGCCGCCGCAGGCACCAGCACCGCGAGGGCAAAGGGCAGGGCCAGCACCGCGTTCACCACCGCCGTTACCAGCAGGGCAATCTCGTCAGGCCGCACCCAGCGGTAGCTGACGATGAACAGCCCGGTGCCGATCACCAGCGGCGAAGCCGCCAGCGGCAGCACCCCCACGAGCTGCACCCAAAGCCCCCGCCGCGCCGCTAGGGCCATCGGCAGGGTCAGCGCAAGGCACAGCGCCGCCGAGCCCAGCGCCACCGCCACCGAGCGCCCCGCCGCCGCCCAGACCGTGCCGGGCATCTCGAACAGCCCCGCCACCCCCTTCAGCGCAACCGCGCAGAGCGGGGCCAGCAGGAACAGCGCCGCCAGCGCCACGCAGAGCGCGTCCTGCACCCGCAGCCACCCGCCGCCATCCCAGCGCCGTACCGTGCCGCCCAGCCCGCCCGCAAACACCGCAGGCCGCGCCAGCCCCCAGGCCAGCGCCGCCGCCGTGCCCGCAAGGGCAAATTGCACCAGCCCCAGCACCGAGGCGGCGCCAAGGTCGTATTCGAATCGAAACGCCTGATAGATCGCCAGCTCCACCGTCGTCGCCCCCGGCCCGCCGCCCAGCGCCAGCGCCACGGCAAAGCTCGTCAGGCAGAGCGCAAAGATCAGCAGCCACGCGCCCGGCAGCACGCCCCGCAGCATCGGCCATTCAAGCCCGCGCTGCACCGCGCCCGGCCCCATGCCGAGCGAGGCCGCGAGCCGAAACCGTTCGGCCGGGATCGCCAGCCACCCCTGCAACACCAGCCGCACCGCCAGCGGCAGGTTGAAGAACACATGCGCCAGAATCACCCCCTGCGCACCGTAGAGGCTCACCTCCGGCAGCCCCAGCGCCCGCAGGCTGGCGTTGATCGCGCCCGAGCGCCCGAACACGGCGACAAGCCCCAGCACGGCAACGATGGTCGGAAGGATGAAGGGGGCGCCCATCAAGGTGATCACCGCCCCCCGCCCGTAAAAGCTCCGTCGCGCAAGCGCCCGCGCGACCGGTATCGCCAGCACAACGCTCAGCGTGGCCGAAACAACGGCCTGCCAGAGCGTGAACCACAGCGCATCCCGCGCCGCCGCACTCACCCCGGCAAACCCTTCGGCCCGCAAGGCAACAGCCACCAGCGTCCCCAGCGTCAGCGCCAGAACCAGCGCCGCCGCGAGGGCTGCAAGGCTGCGTGCTACTGGCTCAGACCTTGCCGCCACGTCTCGATCGCGTCCGCTTTCAGCGCTTCGGCCTCCTCCGCGCTCACGTAAACCGCGGTCGCCGGCACCGGCAGGTTGCGGAAGACCTCGGGCAGCTTTTCCGGGTCCAGCTTGGCCGGAAAGCTCCAGTTGCCCTCCGGAATCGCCTGCTGGAACCCGTCGCTGAGGATGAAATCCATGAACCCCTGCGCCAGCTCCGGCTGGTCACTCGAGGCCAGCTTGGCCGCCAGTTCCACGTAAAGGTAGTTCCCCTCCTCGAAGATCGCCGCCTTCTTGCTCTCATCGCCCTCGGCCATGATGTGATAGGCGGGCGAGGTGGTGTAGCTCAGCACCATGTCGGCCTCGCCCTCGGTGAACAGCCCGTAGGCCTCGCTCCAGCCCTTGGTGACGGTCAGGATCTTCGGCGCAAGCCGTTCCCAGGCCTCGCCCGCCTTGTCGCCATAAAGCGCCTCGACCCACATCACCAGCGCCAGCCCGGCCGCCGAGGCGCGCGGGTCCTGAATCACGATCCGCGTGTCGTCGGGCAGCGCCAGCAGCGCCTCGAAGCTGGTCGGCGGGTTTTCCGTCCGCTCGTCGTAGATGAAGGCGAGATGGCTCCAATCGAACGGCAGGAAGGTATCGTCTTCCCACGAAACCGGCATGGTCAGAGACGAAACATCCTGCCCATGCGGCGCAAACAGCCCGCTCGCTCCGGCGCGGGCAATCTCGTCCTGGCTCAGGCCGATGGCCACATCGGCCTCGCTGCGCTCGCCTTCCAGCAGGATGCGCGGCAGCACGTCGCCGGTGACGAACTCCAGCTCGCAGCCGCATTCGGCCTCGTAGGCGGCCTGGATCGCGGGGCCGGGGCCCCATTCGCTGGCGAAGTAGTCGGGGGCGTATACCGTCAGGGTCTCTGCAGCCGCCGTGCTGGCGACAAGTGCAAATCCCGCGGCGATGAGGGGGGCTTTCATGGGTGGTCCTCCATTGCATGCGGGCGGAGCGGGCAATCGAGGTGTCTCGAAACCTTCCCTCCGCCGGTTCTAGCCGGTTCAGGTTCGACGGGTTCGCAGGCACTCACTGCCGCATCTCAGCCCACTTGCGCAGGCACCCCGAGGTGAAGCGCAGCATAGAGGGCAAGTTCGCCTTGGCAAGGAGGTCACACATGCCGCGCTGCGGCGGGCGGGATCTTTCCTTTCTGCCGGCTCATCCTAGTCTCTGTGCAACGCCCAAGGAAACCAACATGCTACGCACATTCGCCCTCTCCCTCGCCCTGCTCCTCCCCCTCCCCGCGCTCGCCCAGCAATCTGACGGGCTGCAATCCTTCGGTCTCTCGATCGAAGGCGGCGGCCACCCCTCCGGCTCCTACTATGGCCTGATGGCCGAGGCCCGCGCGGGCTACGATCTGAGCTGGGGCGATGTCACCGTCGATCTCACCCTCGGCACCGCCGACGCCGGCTCCAACAGCCTCACCACCGCTGGCGCGCTGGTCCATGTCAGCGCCCGGCCCTACGACTGGCTCGCCGTCGGCCCCTACGCCTGGCTCGGCAGCCAGGGCGAAGGGCCCGCGGCCTATGGCTTCGGTGTCGAGGCCGCGGTGATGACCGGCGCCGGCTGGGGCGGCGAACTCTGGTTCGGCGAAACCTTCGGCGGCGTGCTGGGCGAGGGCACCTATGCCACCAACAAGGGCCTGCGCGTGCGCTACGACCGGGGCGGCAAGTTCTCCGGCTACGGCGAACTCTCCAAGGACACCGCCAACCTCACCGCCGGCGACCAGGACTTCTACCGCCTTGCCCTCGGCTTCAGCACCTGGCTCGACCTACCGGGCAGCAGCGGCACCGACCGCGCGGTCAAGCTCTCCGTCGCCGCCGGTCAACACCACTTCGACCTGCTGAATGAACGTGACAACTGGGTCTCCGTCGGCTTCAGCATCCCGCTCAAACCCACCACCGGCAGCCGCCCCGAGTTCTCCTCGCGGCGCGGGGTCACCCATTACCTCCCGATGCCCTGACAAATCCGAAACGCGTTAACGTAACGTCACCGTTTTGCAACATTCTGTGCCCCGCGCATGGATCGGTGCAATTTCGGCAATAATCCGCCGCGGGCCCGTGCTATGTCATCTGCCATACGAAGGCGCTCCAAGCGCCTCGCCAAGACCAGTGTGGTTACGTGCACCCCCCATCGTTTCGGGGACTCGTTGCTGAACTGAATCGGCAGGAGCTCGAGAACCCCCCCTTGTACCACCGGGGGCCTCTGAAAGAGCTGGGCGGTGGTACTGTCGTCATCGATAGTCTCGAGTTCCTGCCGATTTGTTTCTCCTTGGCACCGGGCCGCGCCTTGGGTAACTCCTTGCCTCCAAAGGAGCCCGCGCATGAGCCTCAACACCTTCGGTCACCTCTTCCGCGTCACCACCTGGGGCGAAAGCCACGGCCCCGCCCTCGGCTGCACCGTCGATGGCTGCCCTCCGGGCATTCCGGTCACGGCAGAGCAGATCCAGGTCTGGCTCGACAAGCGCAAGCCCGGTCAGAACAAGTACACCACCCAACGCCGCGAGGCCGATGAGGTCGAGATCCTCTCGGGCGTGTTCGAAGGCGTCACCACTGGCACCCCGGTGCAGCTGATGATCCGCAACACCGACCAGCGGTCCAAGGACTATGGCGACATCGCCGAAAAGTTCCGCCCCGGCCATGCCGACATCACCTATTGGCAGAAGTACGGAATCAGAGACTATCGCGGCGGCGGACGCTCCTCCGCCCGCGAAACCGCCGCCCGTGTGGCCGCAGGCGGGCTGGCCCGCAACGCGCTGGCCAAGCTGGTGCCGGGCCTCTCGATCAAGGGCTTCATGGTGAGCATGGGCGAACGCAGCGCCGACCCGGCCCGCTACGACATGGCCGAGATCGACAATAACCCCTTCTGGACCCCCGATGCCCAGGCCGCCGAAGACTGGGCGCTCTACCTCGACGAGCTGCGCAAATCCGGCAACTCGGTGGGCGCCGTCATCGAAGTGGTCGCCACCGGCGCCCCCGCGGGCCTCGGCGCCCCGGTCTACGGCAAGCTCGACACCGACCTTGCCGCCGCCATGATGAGCATCAACGCCGTGAAAGGCGTCGAGATCGGCGACGGTTTCGCCGCCGCCCGCCTCACCGGCGAGGCCAATGCCGACGAAATCTCCATGAGCCAGGGCGGCCCGGTCTATTCGTCCAACCACGCGGGCGGCATCCTCGGCGGCATCTCCACCGGGCAGGATCTGGTGGTACGCTTCGCCGTCAAGCCGACCTCCTCCATCCTCAAGCCCCGCAAGACCATCACCAAGTCGGGCGAGGAAACCGAGATCATCACCAAGGGCCGCCACGATCCCTGCGTCGGCATCCGCGCCGTTCCGGTGGGCGAGGCGATGATGGCCTGCGTGCTTCTTGACCACATCCTGCTGCATCGCGGGCAGGTGGGCGAAGGACTTCCCGGCCGCATCGGCTAACCCTTCCCCAAGGGCCACAAAACATGCAGTCTGCGTTCCATTAACCAAATGGGACTTTAAGCATGACCGACTTTTCCTTCGGCACATCCATGACCCTGATGCGCCGCACCGCCCCCTTCGTGATCTTCCGCATGATCGTCTACTTCGGCATCGCGGTGGCCTATGTCGTCGTCACCGGCACCGGCGCCGGCATCGGCTGGACAGTAGGCCTTGCCGGCACCGACGACTTTCAGGCCTCCAGCACGGCCTGGGGCGGCGCCATCGGCCTCGGGGCTACGGCGGCGGTGCTCTACTTCCTGCGCGAATACATCCTCTACATGGTCAAGGCCGGGCATATCGCAGTGATGGTCGAGTATCTCGAGGGCAAGGAGCTGCCCGAGGGGCGCGGCCAGATCGCCCATGCACAGGCCGTGGTCAAGGAGCGCTTCGGCACCTCCAACACGCTTTTCGCCATGGACCAGCTCATCAAGGGCGTGCTCAAGGTGGTGGTCGGCATCATCCAGGGCATCGCCAGCATCCTCCCCATCCCCGGCCTCGACGGCGCGGTAAAACTGATCCGCGCCTTCCTCAAAACCGCCGTCGGCCTGCTCGACGAGGTGATCCTCGGCCATCTCATCCGCACCCGCTCGCAAAACCCGTGGGCCGACGGGCGCGACGCGCTGGTGCTCTACGCGCAAAACGCCAAGCCCATGCTGATGAACGCCGCATGGATCGCGCTCGCCTCGTGGATCCTCTCCTTCGTGGTCTTCCTCGTCATGCTCGCCCCGGCGGCGCTCGTGGTCTGGCTGATCCCCGGAAGCTGGTCGGCCGGTGGCTTCATCTTCGCCATCATCTTCGCATGGGCAGTGAAGGCCGCACTCATCGAGCCCTTCGCCATCGCCTGCCTGCTTCAGGCCTACTTCAAGGTCACCGCCGGGCAACAGCCCAACCCCGAGTGGGTCGCCAAGCTCGAAGGCGTGTCGAAGAAGTTCAAGACCATGGGCGAGAAGGCCGCCAACTGGGCCACCGGAGGGCGCACGGCCTAGCGCCAGCCGTCCTGACACGATCCCTGACAGCGCTCCTGACACCACCCTGTCAGGGGCGCTTTGCTATGATGCCCTCATCAACAGGAGAGACTCATGCCCACCTTCTACCACGCCCCAAATTCCCGCAGTTCCACCGTGGCCATCGCCATCGAAGAAATGGGGCTTTCCACTGAAATAGAGACCAAGATCGTCTCTATCCCGCGCCAAGACGGCTCCGGCGGCCCCGATGCCGCCAACCCCCATCCCGAAAGCAAGGTGCCCGCGCTGGAGGTGAACGGCACCCTCGTCACCGAGCGCGCCGCCATCCTCGCCCTGCTCTCCGAGCTCTACCCCGAAGCCCCCAGCGCCATCCCGCCCGGCCACGCCGACCGCGGGCCGTTCCTGATGTGGCTGGCCTATTACGCGGGCGTGGTTGAGCCGCTCATCATGGGCATGGTCTGCGAGGTGGCCGACAAGCCGATCTGGATCACCACCTACCGCGACATGCCCGCCATGGTCGCAAGGCTCGAATCCACCCTCGAAGGGCAGGATTACCTGCTCGCCAGCGGCTTCTCCGCCGCCGACCTCATCATGGCCTCGCCCTACCAGTGGAACCGCGACTGGCTGCCCAAGTCGCCTGCGATCGAAGCCTGGTTCGACCGGGTCAACAGCCGGCCCGCCGTGCAGGCCATCGCCGCGCGCGACAATCCGGCCTAGCCCGCCACCTTCTTCTGCTTGGCGAGCTGCACCAGCAGGATGCCCACGGCAATCACCGCGACCCCGGCAATATCCAGCGGCCCGATGTGCTCATCCAGAAAGACCCAGGCCACCAGCACGCCGAAGAACGGGTTCAAAAAGTGGAAGGTGGCGGCCTTCACCGCCCCGATCCGCCCCACCAGCTTGAACCAGATCCACGTGGCCAGCAGGCCGGGCACGAAGACGGTGTAAAGGAAGGCCAACGTCAGCGCCGTGCTCGGGGTGTATTCCCACGTCTCGAACAGCAGCGAAGGCACCACGAGGCAGACCGCCCCGATCAGCATCTGGTAGCCCACCACCACCATCAGGTTGCCGCCCCCGCCGCTCGCGCCCCGCAGCGCCAGAGTGGCCACCGCCAGCGCCGTCGCGGCCACCACGCAAAGCGCCACGCCGGGCAGGCTCACGCCCGCCTCCAGCCGCGCCCCCATGATCAGCAGCACGCCGCCAAAGCCCATCACCAGCCCCAGCACGCCGATCCGCGGCAGCCGGTCGCCCAGCGCCACCCAGCCGATGAGCCCGACCAGAAGGGGCATCGAAGAGGCGATGATGGCGGCCAGCCCCGCCTCGACCCATTGCATCGCGATGAAGTTCAGGCCGAGATAAAGCGCATTCTGGCAGATCCCGAAGATGATCGTCGCCCGCCACTGCCCACGTGAGAGCGCAAAGCTCTGCCCGAGCGCCCGCGCGATCAGCAGCGCAATGCAGCCCGCCAGAAAGAACCGCACCGAAGACACCGCCAGCGGCGGCGCGGCCGTCACGATGATCCGCGCCGAGGTAAAGGCCGACGACCAGATGAAGGCAAAGGTCAGACCCATGAAGATTGCGCGGATGTCCATGTCAGTCCCTTTTTGCCGTCAAACCGCCCTACGCCTCCCGCGTGGGAGGGTCCAGCCCCTCTCTGCCCCCTGCCGCAGTTCTGGACAGCCCGCCCGGCAGGCAGCCATGATCGGGCATTGCTCTTCACACTTGGAGAAAGCCATTGGTCGATATCAAGATAGGAACCGCGAAGCTCGAGGCGCATCCCCTCGTCCTGTCGCCCGAATTTCATTACTACTTCCGCCGAAACCTCAGACTTCTCGGCTACCGGATGCGGCTTGTGCACACCATGGACTGTTCGTCCTGGCCAAATGACAGTGGCCTGCCCGCCAGAATCCGCGTCGAGTCCTACACCGGCTTGCGGGTTCCGATACCCGGGACCGGCAGGATAGATACCCAAACCACAAAGAACCGTCTCGCCGCCCTCTACAAGCGCAGCGGCCTGTTCGAGCCAAGCCAGATCGACAGGGATGTTCAGGCAAGCACGCTCGGTGGCCACAACATGGCCGTGCCGACCAAGAAGCTCGAACAGCTCTACAACGAGTTCTACAGCGTGGTGGTCGGCGTCTGGCTGAACTTCCGGCCCTACCTGGTCTACGGGCGGTCCGGCAGCAGCGGAGCCAGATCACCCCTGTTCACCATCTCCCAACCGGTGAGCGGCACCTTCATCGCCATCCCCGGCAAGGTGTGCAACTCCGAGGTAAAGCCGCCTTCCCGGCGCCTTGCAGAGGTCGAGTCGGTTTACAGCGAGCATGAACGCTTCAACACCGTACTCCACAACCTCGGTGTCCTCCGCCGATGGTCAGGTGGCTTCGGACCGGGGTTTGCGCACGACTGGCAGAACCGGCGCCTCAAAATTCTGGACCAGGCCGCCAAACCGCCGGTGTTCATTCGTTGGAACAACCCAAAATAAAAGGCCGCCCGGCAGGGGCGGCCTCGAAAGCCTTGGCAGCTTTTGCGTCAGGGCTTAGCCGTTGACGCTGTCTTTCAGAGCCTTGGCGATGGTCATCTTCACCACCTTGTCGGCCTCTTTCTTGATCTGGTCGCCGGTGGCGGGGTTACGCACCATCCGCTCGGGGCGCTCACGGCAGTAGATCTTGCCAACACCGGGAAGGGTCACGGCGCCGCCGGCAGACACTTCTTTGGTGATGATCGCGGTGATCGCTTCCAGCGCAGCAGCGGCGGACTTCTTGTCGCTGTCCAGCTCTTCTGCAATCGCGGCGACCAGAGCGGTCTTGGTCATCGGTTTGGTTGCCATGTACTTGTCTCCTCGTAAGTGACCCATGTTGGGTCTTATGTTAGGCAAATCTACGCCATCTTGCGGCGTCCCACAACGTTTAGTGGGCTTCGAGCCAATAAATCAAGGCGTTTTCTGAGGTTTTCGACCCTACAGGAAGGCGGTTTCGTCGAAACTGCGCAATTTTCGGCTGTGAAGGCGCTCCAAAGGCATGGTGCGCAGGTGTTCCATGGCCCTTATGCCGATCAACAGATGGTTCGCAACCTGTGATTTATAGAACTCCGAGGCCATGCCGGGCAGCTTCAGCTCGCCATGCAGCGGCTTGTCGCTGACGCACAGAAGGGTGCCGTAAGGGACGCGAAACCGAAAGCCGTTGGCCGCAATCGTCGCACTCTCCATATCCAGCGCAATCGCGCGAGATTGGCTGAGCCGCTGCACCGGGCCCGACTGGTCGCGCAGCTCCCAGTTGCGGTTGTCGATGGTCGCCACCGTGCCCGTTCGCATGATCCGCTTCAGGTCAAACCCCTCGAGCCGGGTCACATCAGCCACCGCCTTCTCCAGCGCAATCTGAATCTCCGCCAGCGGCGGGATCGGCACCCAAACCGGCAGGTCGTCATCCAGCACGTGATCTTCGCGCAGGTAGGCATGGGCCAGCACAAAATCACCCAGGCTCTGGCTGTTCCGCAGTCCGGCGCAATGCCCCACCATCAGCCAGGCATGGGGCCGGAGCACCGCAATATGGTCGGTCGCCGTCTTGGCGTTCGACGGGCCGACCCCGATGTTCACCAGCGTGATCCCCGAGCCGTTCTCCGCCTTCAGGTGATAGGTCGGCATCTGCGGCATCTTCTCGGGCGTCGGCAGCGGCGCCTCCGGGTCGGTGATCTCCACGTTCCCGGTGCTTACAAAGCTGGTGTATCCGCTCTTCGGATCGGCCAGCACATGCCGCGCGTAGGCTTCGAACTCCTCCACGTAGAACTGGTAGTTGGTAAACAGCACGTGGTTCTGAAAATGCTCCGCCTCGGTCGCGGTGTAATGGCTGAGCCGCGCGAGCGAATAGTCGATCCGCTGGGCGCTGAACGGCGCCAGCGCGTGGCTGCCATCCTCGTGCAGATAGCCGAAATCATCGACAATCGCGTCGTTCGTGGTCGACAGGTCGGGCACGTCGAAGACATCGCGCAACGGATAGGTCAGCGCCCCATCCTGCGGCACCACCACCCGCGAGTCCCCGGCCACGGCAAAATGCACCGGCATCGGCGTGGAAGAGGGGCCAATCAGCACCGGCTGGCCGTGGTTGCGGATCAACAAGCCGATCTGCTGCTTGAGATAGGCCGAAAACAGGTCCGGCCGAGTAACCGTGGTGCTGTAGGTGCCCGGCCCCGCCACATGGCCAAAACTCAACCGGCTGTCGGTCTTCGCATGGCTCGTCGTGGTCAGGCGGATCTCGGGATAAAACGCCCGGTAGCGCACCGTCGGCGCCTCGCCCGTCACCGCCTCGCTGAAATGCTCCGACAAAAACCGTGTCGACTGCTGGTAAAGCTCCACCAGCCGCGCCACCGCCTTGCCCGGCTCGTCAAACAGCTCGGCCCTCTGGCCCTCCGGTGTCACAATCGGCGTGATCTGCTCGCTCGCGTTCACGTCGCCCCCTCCTCAAACAATTCGGTCAGCTCGAACCGGGTAACATCCACAAGCCCGAGGTCCGAAATCCTGAGTTCGGGTATCACGACCAGCGCGAGGAGAGAATGCTGCATGTAGGCATTGTTGAGCGTGCAGCCGCAGGCTTCCATCGCCTGCACCATCTGCGCCGCCTTCTCGGCAACCTCCTGCGCAGGGCTGTCGCTCATCAGCCCGGCAATCGGCAGCTCCACCAACGCCAGCTCCGCGCCGTCCTTCCAGACGGTCACGCCGCCGCCCACCTCGCCCAGCCGGTTGGCGGCCAGGGCCATCAACTCCCGGTCGGTGCCGACAACGATCATGTGGTGGCTGTCATGGGCCACGGTCGAGGCCATCGCCATGCGCCCCTCGTAGCCAAAGCCTTTGACAAAGCCGTTGGTCACGCCCCCGGTCCCCCGGTGCCGCTCGACCAGCGCAATCTGGCAGGTGCCATCGGCCCCCTCGGCCACACCATCCACCACCGGCAGGTCTTCGGTGAGCGCCTTCGTCGGCGCCTGGTTCTCGACCACGCCAATCACCCGCGCCCGCACCGTATTGGCCCCCTCCGGCGCTTCGATAACGAAATCGGGCGCGCCAAGCTCCTTGCCCAGGTTCACCGTGTTCCGCGCAGCGTCCGGCCAATCCAGATGCGGAAAATCGATACTAACCTTGCCATTTTCCGCCACCAGCACGCCCTTGGCCCAAACCTTTTCGATCGGCAGCGTCTTCAGATCGGAGGTCAAGATCACATCCGCCCGCCGCCCCGGCGCGATGGAGCCAAGCTCCCGCTCAAGCCCAAAATGCGTCGCCGTGTTCACCGTTGCCATCTGCAAGGCAATCAACGGCTCGCAGCCACACTCAATCGCATGGCGCACCACCCGGTTCATATGCCCGTCATTCACCAGCGTCCCCGAGTGGCAATCATCCGTGCAAAGGATGAAGTTGCGCGGGTCCAGCCCCTTCTCCGTCACCGCGGTAATCTGGCTTTCCACGTCATACCAGGCGCTCCCAAGCCGCATCATCGAGCGCATCCCCTGCCGCACCCGCATTATGGCGTCCGCCTCGCCGGTGCCCTCATGGTCATCCGCCGGGCCACCCGCCACATAGGCATGAAAGGCCGGGCCAAGGTCGGGCGAGGCATAATGCCCGCCCACCGTCTTGCCCGCCCGCTGGGTGGCGGCAATCTCGGCCAGCATCTTCGGATCGCCCGCAGACACACCGGGAAAGTTCATCATCTCCCCCAGCCCGATGATCCCCGGCCATTCCATCGCCTCGGCCACATCCTCGGGGCTGATCTCAAAGCCCGTCGTCTCCAGCCCCGGCGCGGAGGGCGCGCAGCTTGGCATCTGGGTAAAGATCGAAACCGGCTGCATCAGAGCCTCATCGTGCATCAGCCGCACGCCTTCCAGCCCCAGCACATTCGCAATCTCATGCGGGTCGGTAAACATCACCGTGGTCCCATGCGGGGTGACGGCGCGGGCAAATTCCGCCGGCGTCAGCATCCCGGACTCGATGTGCATATGCCCATCGCACAGCCCGGGGATCAGGTAGCGCCCCTCGGCCTCCACCACCTCGGTGCCATCCCCGATGCAATGCGAGGCATCCGGCCCGACATAGGCAAACCGGCCCTGTTTTACCGCAACTTGCCAGCCGTCCAGCACCTCGCGGCTCTGCACGTTCACCAACCTGCCGCCGCGGATCACCAGATCCGCCGCCGCGCGCCCTGCGGCGACGTCCACCAGTTCCGGTGCCGCCTCCGCCCATGTTTTGAAATCAGCCGTCATGGCCCAATTGTCCATGGGCCGCGCCCCGGCGCAACCCCCGCCGGAACCGCCCCGGCGTCACCGGCGTTTTCAGCCCATGAACGCCGCCCCCGCCTCCCTCGTCTATTACCCCGACAGCCGCCCGGGCATCGCCCGTCGCCGCTGCGGGCGGGGCTTCACCTATCTCGCACCCGATGGCACCACCATCGACGACCGCAAGGAGCGCGCGCGGCTCAAGTCCCTCGCCGTTCCGCCCGCCTACGAGGAAGTCTGGATCAGCCCCAAGACCAACGGCCACCTTCAGGCCACCGGCCTCGACGCCCGTGCGCGCAAGCAATACCGCTATCACCCGGAGTGGACAGCCTTTCGCGCCGCCACCAAGTTTGCCGACCTTCCCGCCTTCGGCGAAGTCCTGCCCCGCATCCGACGCCGCGTTGCCCGCGATCTGAACCTTGATGCCGGGGAGGAGGCCTTCGCCCTCGCCGCCGTCATAGCCATGATCGACCGGCTCTCGCTCCGCGTTGGAAACAGTGACTACGCCGCCGAAAACGGCACCTACGGCGCCACCACCCTGCGCTCCCGCCACCTCCGTCTGAAGGACGGCGACCTGCTGCTCGGCTACACCTCCAAGGGCGGCAAGAAGGTGCGCCGCAAGATCGGCAACAAGCGGATGCAGCAGACCCTGCAAAAGCTCGATGACCTCCCCGGCGCCGAGCTGGTGACATGGGTGGATGACGCCGGCGAAACCCGCACCGTCAGCTCCTCTCGGGTGAACGCCTGGCTCGCCGAGGTGAGCGGCACGCCCGGCATCACCGCCAAGACCTTCCGTACCTGGTCCGGCTCCGTCGCCGCGCTGGAGGCCGCAAGTTCCGCCGAAACAGTGACGATCAAGGCCATGTCCGAAGCTGCCGCCAAGCGCCTCGGCAACACCCCCACCATCGCCCGCAACAGCTACATCCACCCCGCCGTCATCGACCTCGCCGACGCGCCGGAGGCCCTGCCCGACGAGGCGCCCGAGCACGCCGGCCTGCGCCTGCCAGAGCGCCGCCTGCTTCGGCTGATCGCACGGTGGAAACCCTAGGCAACAGGCCGCTCTGCGCCGCAGCAGGGCCTTGACCCGCCAGCCCACCCGTCTATTCGTGGTTTCATGCAAAAGGGTCTCTTTTCCAGCCTGCCAAGCATCAGCAACTGGCCCGATCGCACCGATCTTTCGGCGGCGAGCCATTGGGCTTTGCGGGCCGGCCTGGGCGAGGGCGGCGACTTCATCGCCCTGCTTCGCGCGGCCGACGAGACGCTGCTCTGGTGCGACGGCTCCGGCATCGGCCCGAACGACATCGGCACCGGCACGCCCCCCGGCCTCGGCGCGGCCTTCGCCGCCGCCTTGGCCGACCTGCCGCAATCCCGCTGCCTCATCTTCGCCCGCCCATCCAATGGCCGGGCGCTCGCGGCCCTGTCCGAAAGCATGTTGCCGCCGATCTGCCCCGACAGCGCCCTGTTCCACCACGCTCACATGGTCGACCCCGATTTCGGCGGCCGCCCGCCCGAAGAGGAAGGCCCCCGCCTCGCCGCCCTGCTCTCCGCCCCCGGCACCCGCGCCGCGGTGATCGGCAACCAGGGCGTGCTCACCCTCGCACCCGGCCTCGCCACCGCCCTCTCCTTCCTGCATCGCTTCGAGCGGGCGACCGAAACCTACCTCCGCGCGCTTGCCACCGGCCACGCGCTCCGCATTCTGCCCGACGAGCTCGCCGCCGCGCAGCCCGCCCCCGATCACGAGGCCTTCTTTGCCGCGATCAAAGCCCTGAACAGTGACTGACCAACCCCAAAAGACCCTGCTCTCCCTCGGCCACGGCTACTCCGCCCGTGCCCTCGCCGCGCGTCTCCTGCCGCTCGGCTGGACCGTGATCGGCACCACCCGCAGCGCCGACAAGCTCGACGCGCCGGGCACCGAGATGCATCTCTGGCCCGGCACCGATCTCGCCCCCCTCGCCGCCCGCGCCTCCCACGTGCTGCTCAACGCGGGTCCAACCGCCGAGGGCGACCCCTTTCTCGCAGAAACAGGCTCTATCCTCGCCCAAACCCGCCCCCAATGGCTCGGTTATCTCTCCACCACCGGCGTCTACGGCGACCATGACGGCGGCTGGGTCGATGAAGATACCCCCCTCGCCCCCTCCACCCGGCGCGGCGCGCTGCGGGCCGAGGCCGAGGCCGCCTGGCAATCTCTCGCCGCCGCCCACGGCCTGCCGCTGCACATCTTCCGCCTCGCCGGCATCTACGGCCCGGGCCGCGGCCCCTTTGCCAAGGTCCGCGCCGGCACCGCGCGGCGGATCATCAAGCCGGGGCAGGTGTTCTCGCGCATCCACGTCGAAGACATCGCACAGGTGCTCCTCGCCTCCATGCAGGCCCCGTCGGCCGGCGCGATCTACAACCTCTGCGATGATGACCCGGCCCCCCCGCAAGACGTGATCGAACACGCCGCCACCCTGCTCGGCCTGCCGGTTCCGCCCGCGATCCCTTTCGAGCAGGCGGAACTAACCCCCATGGCCCGCAGTTTCTATGCAGAGAGCAAGCGGGTGAGGAATGACCGGATCAAACGAGACCTGGGCGTCAAGCTCCTCTACCCGACCTACCGGGAGGGGCTCGACGCGCTCCGCCACCTCGAACCCTAGCATCCGCTCCCTCTCCGATGTGCTCTCGGCGCTCGACAGCCTCGCAGAGCGCAACACCGTCTCGCTCGGGAATCTGCTGGAAGAGATCGGCACTCGCGCCTTCGCCCCCCTCATTCTCGTGCCCGCGCTCATCCTCGTCACGCCCATCTCGGGTGTTCCCGGCCTGCCAACGGTCGGCGCCATCCTGATGCTGCTGGTCACGGTGCAAAAGCTCTTCGGCCGCAAGCACCTCTGGCTGCCGGGCTGGCTCACCCGCCGCAGCGTTTCGGGCGAGCGCCTCTCCGGCGCGGTCGACTGGATGCGCCGCCCCTGCGGCTGGATCGACAAACACTCCCGCCGCCGGTTAAGCGCCCTCGTCTCGGCCCCGGCCAACATCGTCACGGCCCTGGTGATTTCGCTGATCTGCCTCGTGATCCCGGCACTGGAACTGCTGCCGATGGTCACCTCGCTGCTGGCCATCGCCATCAGCCTCTTCGCCATCGGCCTCCTCGCCCGCGACGGGATCTATACCCTGCTCGCCTGGCTCTGGCTCGCCATCGCAGGCGGGATCATCTACTGGCTGATGAGCTGAAACAGGCTCTGTTCAGGCCCGTTTCGTGCCAATCTGCGCCACGTCCAGCACGCTCAGAACCTTCGCCTCGATATCCTGGGCATTCATCCCGGCCACGGCCCACATGTCGCGCGGGCTGGCCTGGTCGATGAAGGTATCGGGCAGCACCATCGAGCGATATTTCAGCCCCCGGTCAAACACGCCCTCTTCGGCATAGAGCTGCGCAACATGGCTGCCAAAGCCGCCCACCGCGCCTTCTTCCACCGTGATCACAGCCTCATGCTCCTCGGCCAGCCGCAGGCAAAGCGCGCGGTCCAGCGGCTTGGCAAAGCGCGCATCCGCGATGGTCGGGGTGATCCCCTTCGCCGCCAGCGCCTCGGCGGCCTGAAGCACCTCAGCGAGCCGCGCACCGAACGACAGCAGCGCCACCCGCTTGCCCTCCTGGATGATCCGGCCCTTGCCGATTTCGAGCGGCGTGCCGCGCTCGGGCATGTCCACGCCCATGCCCTCGCCGCGCGGATAGCGAAAGGCAATCGGCCCCTCGTCATGCGCTGCGGCGGTGGCCACCATATGGCGCAGCTCGGCCTCATCGGCCGCCGCCATCACCACGAATCCGGGCAGATTGGCAAGAAAGGCCACGTCGAAGGCGCCCGCATGCGTCGCCCCGTCGGCGCCCACCAACCCGGCGCGGTCGATGGCAAAGCGCACCGGAAGGCGCTGGATCGCCACGTCATGCACAACCTGGTCGTAGCCGCGTTGCAGGAAGGTGGAGTAGATCGCGCAGAACGGCCGCAGCCCACCCGCCGCCTGTCCGGCGGCGAAGGTCACTGCGTGCTGCTCGGCAATGCCCACGTCAAACACCCGGCCCGGAAAGCGCTTGCCCACAAGGTCCAGCCCAGTGCCATCGGGCATCGCGGCGGTCACGGCGGTGATGCGCGGATCGGCCTCGGCCTCGGCAATCAGGCTCTCGGCAAAAACCTTGGTGTAGCTCGGCGCATTGCTCGGGGCCTTCTTCTGCTCGCCCGTCACCACGTCGAACTTCGAAACCCCATGCCCCTTGTCGGCGGCTTCTTCCGCCGGGGCATAGCCCTTGCCCTTCTTTGTGATCACATGGATCAGCACCGGCCCGTCAGCCCGCGCCTTCACCGTGCGCAACACCGGCAAAAGCTGTTCAAGGTCATGCCCATCGATGGGCCCGATGTAAGAAAAGCCAAGCTGCTCAAACAGCGTGCCCCCCACCGTGGCGCTCTTCAGCAGCTCCCGCGCCCGCCGCGCGCCCTCCTGAAACGGCTCTGGCAGCAGCGAAACCGCCCCCTTGGCCGCCGCCTTGATCTCCTGAAACGGCGCACCGGCGTAAAGTCGGCTGAGATAGGCACTCATCGCGCCGGTCGGCGGGGCAATGCTCATCTCGTTGTCATTGAGGATCACGAACAGCCGCTTGCCAAGGTGCCCGGCGTTGTTCATCGCCTCATAGGCCATGCCCGCGCTCATCGCGCCATCGCCGATCACCGCAATCGCATCGCCCAGCGGCGGGTCGGCGGGCGCGCCGAGGTCGCGGGCCACGGCAAAACCCAGCGCGGCGCTGATCGAGGTGGAGCTATGGGCGGCCCCGAACGGGTCAAACGGGCTTTCGCTCCGCTTGGTAAAACCGCTGAGGCCATCCTTCTGGCGCAGGGTCGTCATCCGGTCACGCCGCCCGGTCAGGATCTTGTGGGGGTAGCACTGGTGGCTCACGTCCCAGATCAGCCGGTCGCGCGGCGTATCGAACACCGAATGCAGCGCCACCGTCAGCTCCACCACGCCAAGGCCCGCGCCAAGGTGGCCGCCGGTCTGGCTCACGGCGCTGATGGTCTCGGCGCGCAGCTCTCCCGCCACCTGCCGCAGCTCGGCATCGCTCATCTGACGCAGCGCGGCAGGCTCGTTCACACGGTCAAGCAGTGGCGTTGCTGGGCTCTGGCTCATTCTGGCCTCCTAACTGCGCCGGGCAATAACGAAACGCGCAAGCTCCCGCAACGTTTCGGCCTCCTGCCCCCAGGGCTCCAGCGCCGCGATTGCCTCGGCCACAAGTGCCTCGGCCCTTTCGCGGGCGGGCTCCAGCCCGAGGAGCGAGACAAAGGTGGCCTTGCCCCGCGCCGCATCCTTGCCAACGGCTTTCCCGACGGCTTCGGCGCTTCCCTCTACATCCAATATGTCATCAAAGATTTGAAATGCCCGGCCAACCGCATCGCCATAGTGTCGCAGGTCGGCACTTTCCTGCCCTGCCATGCGCGGCCCCGCCAGCGCCGACCAGGTGATGAGCGCGCCGGTCTTTCCGGCCTGAAGCGCTTCGATCTCGGGCAGGGTCAGCGGCGTCTGCGCGGTTTCGGCGGCGATATCCGCCGCCTGCCCGCCCACCATGCCGGCCACACCGGCGGCCTCCGAAAGGCTCTGTACCAGCGCAATCCGCGCCTCGGCGGGCAGATCGGCCCCGGCCACCAGCCCGAAGGCGAGGCTCTGCAACGCATCGCCCGCCAGCACTGCCGTCGCTTCGTCCCACTTCCGGTGAACCGTCGGGCGTCCGCGCCGCAGGTCGTCGTCATCCATGCAGGGCAGATCGTCGTGAACCAGCGAATAGGCATGCAACGCCTCGATCGCCCCGGCCACCGGCCCGGCCTTGGCCTCCAGCCCGTGTAGCCGTGCCGACTCGACCACCAGCAGCGCCCGAAGCCCCTTGCCGCCTTCGCAGGCATAGCCCATGGCCTCGGCCACGGCACCCTGCCGGGGCAAAGCCGCAGCAATCGCGGCGCAGGCCATCTCGCGCGCTTCGGAAAGTCTCTGTTTCACGGTAAAACCGCCTTAACCGACATCCAGCGGCTGGGTGCCCGTGGCATTGCCGTCGGCATCGGTGGTGATCGCGGCCACCTTCTCCTCGGCGGCCTTCAGCAGGGCGTCGCACTTGGCCCGCAGCTCCGAGCCGCGCTGGTAGAGGGCAATCGAATCCTCAAGCGGCACCTCGCCGCCTTCCAACCGGCCCACCACCGCCTCAAGCTCGCGGATCGCCTCCTCAAAGCTCATCTCTGCCACCGGCTTGTCGCTCATCTTTCGCCCCGCTTCATCAGAACCTTCACATGCGCCGCCGTGCTCGCGGCCAGCGCCTCCAGATCATATCCGCCCTCCAGCGTCGAGACCACCCGGCCCCCCGCGTGTGCATCCGCAACGTCGCAAAGCCGCTCGGTCGCCCAGGCAAAATCCTCTTCCACGAGGTTCAACTGCGCCAGCGGGTCGGCGCGGTGCGCGTCGAACCCGGCAGAGATCAGCAGCAGCTCGGGGGCAAAATCATCGAGCGCAGGCAGCACCTCATTCTCCATCACCCGCCGAAATCCCTGGCTCCCGGTTTCGGGCGGCAGAGGCACGTTCATCACGTTGTTGTCGGCGCCGGTCTCATGCTGCGCCCCGGTGCCCGGGTAAAGCGGCGACTGGTGGGTGGAGATGAACAGGCAGCGGGTCTCATCCCAGAGCAGATCCTGCGTGCCATTGCCGTGGTGCACGTCAAAATCCATCACCGCCACGCGCGAAAGCCCATGCAGATCAAGCGCGTTTTTCGCTGCAATAGAGACGTTTCCGAACAGGCAAAAGCCCATCGGCGTTGCCGTCTCGGCATGGTGTCCCGGCGGCCGTGCGGCCACGAAGGCGTTCTGCGCCGTGCCACGCATCACCCGCTCCACCGCCGCCACGCAGCCGCCCGCCCCGCGCAGCGCGGCGTTCAGCGATCCGGCCATCACGTGGGTATCGGCATCAATCGAGGCCCAGCCATCGCCCGCCGCCTCCACCGCCCGCTCCACCGCCGCCACATGCGCCTCGGGATGCACCCGCAGCAGCTCGGCGCGCTCGGCCAGGGGGCAATCATGCCAGTCGAGGTCGGCAAAATCCGGGCCTTCCAGCACCTCCAGAATGGCCTCAAGCCGCGCCACCCGCTCAGGGTGGCCCGGCGGAGTCAGGTGCTTCAGGCAATCGTCATGGGTAAAAAGAGCTGTTGTCATGGCCCCACCCTGCCGCGCCCTTGGCCCGCCCGCAAGCTACTGCGGCACCTCGAAGGTGAGCGAGGCCCAGAGCGAGTGCCAGACCGGCCCGGCCGCGGCATCATCGTTGTCCGTCGCCCGGATCACCACCGAATCCACGAGGTATTCATGCCCCGCCTGCACCGGAAACACCGCCCGCCCGGTCGCATCGGTGCGCACATGGCTCACCACCACATCGCCCTCGGGCGGCTTGTCGAAGATCTCCACCTGCGCGTCGGCCCGCGCCGCGCCATCGTAGATCACATCCACCACCATGCCCTCGCTCAGATCGTCGGTATAGGGGTTCTTCACCGCCACGATCTCGATCTCCAGGCCCATCGCCCGGTCGGTGCCGGCGCCATCCCCGGCGGCCATCAGGCTCTTTGCATAGCGCCGGTAGCTCTCGGAGAATGTCTCCATCGGCAGCCCGCGTTCGGCATGAACCGTCTCTAACCCGGCCCAATCCTTGTGTTCGAGGAACCGGCGGAAGGCGTCCATGTCCTTGTAGTTCACCACCAGATCCGCCGTCTCATGCACCACCACGTTCAGCCCCTCCGCCGGGCTGGGCAGGTTCAGCGCGGGCCGGTCGCCCACGCGCGGGGTCACCTCACTGGTGCCTTCCGGCGTCACCAGCTCAAATCTTTCCGACCGTCCGGGCACAAACACGTATCCGGCGCCCTTGAAGCCTTGCCCTACCCTGAACTCCGCCCGTAGCGTGCCCCCGGACGGCACCCGGTAGGTGTCGGGTGAAATCCAGAATTCATGCGCCTGCGCGGGAAGCGCGGCCATGAGGCAGAGAGCGAGTGAGACTAGACGCATGAATGTAACCCTGTGGCAGACCCTTCGGACACTGGCACTTGCCCTTCTCGTGTCAACCCACGCCTCCGCGAGCCGCGCCCACGAGCTGAACCCGGCCGTGGCCGATGTCACCGTGTCACCCGCGCAGGTGCAGCTTGTCGTGACCCTCACCGCCGAGGCCATGCTCGCCGGGATCGACCGCACCCAGAACATCGACACCGATGACCTGCCCGAGGGCGATGCCTACACCCGCTACCGCGAAATGCCCGCCGAGGAGATGCTGCAAGCCCTCTACGACGCATGGCCCGAGCTGCGGCAGGATTTCAACGTCCTCGCCGGCGAAGTGCCCGTCGAACTCGAAATCTCCAACGCCGAAGTGCTCGAGGAAATGCCCCTCAGCCTGCCCCGCGACACCCGGCTCACCCTGCTGGGCGATCTGCCCGAGGGCGACGCGCCCGTCACCGTGGGCTGGAAGGCCGGCTTCGGGCCGCTCGTCCTGCGCCAGACCGGCGGCGGCGAAGATGCCTACTCCGACTTCCTCAACCCCGGCGCCCAGAGCCAGCCCCTGCCCCGCACCGGCGAGATCGTCACCGAGGGCTGGCTGCCGCTCTTCGGCCGCTACATCGTGGTCGGCTTCGAGCACATCATCCCCAAGGGGCTCGATCACATCCTCTTCGTGCTCGGCCTGTTCTTCTTTTCGCTGCGGGTCGGCCCGCTGCTCTGGCAGATCACCGCCTTCACCCTCGCCCACACCATCACCCTCGCGCTGGCCAGCCTGAAGATCGTCTTCATCCCGGCCTCCATCGTCGAGCCGCTGATTGCCGCCTCCATCGTCTATGTTGCGGTCGAAAACATCTTCGGCGGGCGGCTGGGGTGGTGGCGCATCGTGGTCGTCACCTGCTTCGGCCTGCTGCACGGGCTGGGGTTTGCCTTTGTGCTCGGCGATGTCGGGCTGGAACCTTCGCGCTTCGTGACCGGGCTGATCGGCTTCAACATCGGGGTCGAGATCGGCCAGCTCACGGTGATCGCCATCGCCTTCCTCACGGTCGGCTACTGGTTCGGCAACAAGCCCTGGTATCGCAAGGCCATCGCCATTCCGGCCTCGCTCGCCATCGCCGCCGTTGCCGCTTACTGGGTGGTCGAGCGCACCCTGCTCTAACCACCCCCCGGCAGCGCGCGCCGGGTCACTTCATCGTGGCGTTCAGCTTGGCGCGCGCGGCCCGGTCCTTGCCCAGCCTCTGCTCGCGCCACACGATGAAGCCGCCGGCCGCGATCACCAGCACCGCGCCGGTGAGCATCTGCGCCGTCGGATATTCCTCGAACACAAGCCAGCCCAGCAGCAGCGACCAGATCATCGCGCTGTAGGTGAAGGGGGCCAGCATCGAGGCGTCGCTGTAGCGGTAGGCCGAGGTAATCAGGATCTGCCCCGCTCCGCCCAGCAGCCCCGAACCCACCAGCAGCACCCACTCGAAGGAGGTCGGCCAGACCCAGCCGAAGGGAATGGTCAGCAGCGACAGCAGGGTCGCCGTGCCCGAGAAGTAGAAGACAATCGCCGCGGTCGACTCGGTCCCCGCCATGGCCTTCACGAAGATCTGCGCCATCGAGGCCAGCAGCGCCGAGGCCAGGATCATCATCGTGCCGATCAACTCGCGGTCGCCGCCCTCGAAGGTGAGCCGCGGCCACATGATGATGAGCACCCCGATCAGCCCCACCGTCACCGCGCTGATCCGCAGCAGCCGCACGGATTCGCCCAGCAGGATCGCGGCGAGGATCACGATGAAGATCGGCGTGATGAAGCGCAGCGCCGTCACTTCCGGAAACGGCAGGTAGCGCAGCCCCAAAAAGCCCAAGCCCATCGCGCCGCAGCCCACGATCGCCCGCACCGCATGGCTCCGGACGCTCTGCACCTTCAGCCCGCCCGGCAGGTCGCCCCGCAGGCCGAGCCAGATGGCGATCATCGGCAGCGAAAACCCGGCACGAAAGAAGATCGTCTGCCCGACAGGAACGCCTTCGGCGGCCTTCACCATGGCGTTCATCATCGTCAAAATTGCTGTGCCGCCCACAATGAGGGCGATGCCTAGGAGCGGTCGCATAAAGGATCGTCTGTTCGGGTTTCACCGCCTTAGACCACGATCCGAACCCGAATGCGAGGCGCATTCATCCCTCTTCCACCGGCGGCGGGTTCATCCGGTAGGCCGCCACCGCCGCCCGGATACCCTCCGACGCGCGCGAAAGCGGATAGGGCCCCAGCCGGTTGCTGCGGATCATGAACACCACCCCCGCCCGCTCCTGCGCCGGAATGTCGGCCACGAACACATGCGCGTCGATCCCCTTGGCCGACAGGCTCCGCTTCATCTGCTTCGCCATCCTCAGCCCCTGCGCCTGCGTCGGCGCATGGAGCCTGAGCTGCACCCGCATGTATTGCGAGCCCTCCAGCGTCCCGCTGAACACCGCGCTCTCCACGCTTTGCGCCAGCGGCCGAAAGCTCGGATCGCCCGACAGCGTGTAGTAGCCCAGCGTCACCGCCGAGGGCAGCGCAACGAGCATCGCAAGAAAGAGGCCGTACAACAGCTGCCTGACCCACATGGCCTGGCCCTCCGGCATGAAAAAGGCAGCGCCAGTCTCCCAGCGCTGCCTTTCAATCCGGTTAAGAGCGGTGGCTCAGGAGCGCACCAGCTTCTCGTAGCTCTCCGAGATCTCGCGGGTCAGCGCGCCCACCTCGAATTTCCAGTCACCGATCTGGCCCACCGGCGTCACCTCGGCGGCGGTGCCGGTCAACCAGCACTGCTCGAAGCCTTCCAGCTCCTCGGGCATGATGTGGCGCTCGTGCACCTTGATCTGCCGGTCCTCCAGCATCCCGATCACGGTCTGCCGGGTGATCCCGTTGAGGAAGCAATCAGGCTTGGGCGTGTGCACCTCGCCATCCTTCACGAAAAAAATGTTCGCCCCGGTCGCCTCGGCCACATAGCCGCGATAGTCCATGAACAGCGCATCCGAGCAGCCCTTGGCCTCGGCCTCATGCTTGCTCATGGTGCAGATCATGTAGAGCCCGGCGGCCTTGGCATGCACCGGAATGGTCTCG
The DNA here is from genome assembly GCF_024105635.1 of Oceanicola sp. 502str15. NCBI lineage: Bacteria > Pseudomonadati > Pseudomonadota > Alphaproteobacteria > Rhodobacterales > Roseobacteraceae > Oceanicola > Oceanicola sp. 502str15. Next base: position 3,313,835 of record NZ_WYDQ01000001.1, on the reverse strand, counting down.
GGGCTCGGCCGCTTCCACTTGGCCACGTCGAGCTTGGCACCCTTCATCTTGGCATCGCCGTAGTAGTTGCCCCACTCCCAGCCGGCCACGGCCACGCGCACGGGGTTGCGGATCGACGATACACCCATGTCCTCGCCCGAACCGCGCCACGCCACGGCGCGCACATAGGCGTCGGTCCAGCCGTTCGCCTTGAGCATCTCGTATTTCGCCGCTTCCAGCTCGTCCACGGTGTAGGGAATCTCGAAGTCGAGCCACTTGGCAGAGGCAATCAGCCGCTCCGAGTGCTTGCGGCTCTCGAAGATCTTGCCGTTGTAGCAGCGCTCGCCCTCGAACACGCTGGAGGCATAATGCAGCCCATGGGTCAGCAGGTGTACGTTGGCGCTACGCCAGTCCACCAGCTTGCCATCCATCCAGATCTTTCCGTCGCGGTCATCGTAGGCACCAGCCATCAGACCATCCTCCATATTATCGAATGTTGCGCGCCAAAGGTCCGACCCGGACATAATCTTGCGCGAAACCTGCGATTCGCTACCAATCCAGCCTTGGAAAGTCAACAAGGCTGACATAATATCGCGGCCCAAGAGGAGAAATCCAGCAAGGACAACACCATGGCCGACGGCCCCGGCAACCCGCAGACCTCCGAAAGCCTGCTGTTCCTCACCGATGAACAGCTGCGCAAGGGAATCGAGGCAATGTTCTTTGCCTACCGCGGGTTCACCGCAGACCCCGACCGCATCCTCGACGAGCTCGGCTACGGGCGGGCGCACCACCGCGCGGTGCACTTCATCCATCGCTCGCCCGGCACCACCGTCAACAACCTGCTCTCGATCCTCGGCGTCACCAAGCAGTCGCTCAACCGGGTGCTGCGCACCCTGATCGAGGATGGCCTGGTCGAAAGCCGCGTCGGCCGGCAGGACCGGCGCGAGCGCCACCTCCACCTCACCGAGGCCGGCACCCAGCTCGAGCGCCGCCTGTCCGACGCCCAGCGCGACCGGATGCGCTCGGCCTTCCGCCATGCCGGTCCCGAAGCCGTGATTGGCTTTCGCACCGTGCTCGAAGCGATGATGGACCCGGAGATGCGGCATCACTATACCGCATTGAAGGAGGGAAGCTGACAGTGAACATAGACCAATGCGACGCCCACTTGCTGATCGTCGATGATGACGAGCGTATTCGCGGGCTGTTGCAGAAGTTCCTGCTCCGCCACGGCTTCATCACCACCTCCGCGCGTGACGCCGCCCACGCCCGCCGCCTGCTGGCCGGGCTCGAATTCGACCTGATCGTGATGGACGTGATGATGCCGGGCGAAACCGGCGTCGAGCTGACCCGCGCCCTGCGCGAAAAGCTGACCACCCCGATCCTGCTGCTCACCGCCAAGGGCGAAACCGAAGACCGGATCGCCGGGCTCGAGGCAGGGGCCGACGATTACCTCGCCAAGCCCTTCGAGCCAAAGGAGCTGCTGCTCCGCATCAACGCCATCCTGCGCCGCGTGCCCACCGAAATCGCGCTCGACACCGGCCCCAAGGTGCTCTCCCTCGGCCCGGTCCGCTACGATGTCGCCCGGGGCGAAATGTGGAAGGGCGAAGAGATGGTCCGGCTGACGGCCACCGAATCCGCCCTTATGCGCATCTTCTCCGCCCAGCCCGGCGCTGCCGTCACCCGCAACAAGCTGGTCGAAGACTTGGGGCGCGATGGCGGCCAGGCCCAGGAACGCGCCGTCGATGTCCAGATCACACGGCTCCGCCGCAAGATCGAGGCCGACCCCAAGCAACCCCGCTACCTGCAAACCGTGCGCGGCGAAGGCTACATGCTCGCCCCCGATTGAGCCGCCGAAGGCGGGACAAGTCCCGCCCTACGAAAGCTGCGCCACCGCCCACTTCGCCGCATCCGCCACCACCGGGTCGCCGTCCTCGCACAACCCCTGCGCCACTGGCCTGAACCGCGCCGCCCCGCTGTTGCCGATCGCATAGAGCACGTTCCGCACAAACCGCCCCCGCCCGATCCGCTTGATCGGCGAGCCGGAAAACCGCGCCCGAAACGCCGCATCATCCAGCCCGGCCAGCTCCGCCAGATCCGGCAAATCAGTCTCTAACCCACCGTGATATCTCATGTCCGCCGCCGCCACGGCGAACTTGTTCCACGGGCAGACCGCAAGGCAATCGTCGCAGCCATAGATCCGGTTGCCCATCTTCCCCCGCAACGCCTCATCCACCGGCCCCGCGTGCTCGATGGTCAGGTAGGAAATGCAGCGCCGCGCATCGAGCTGATAGGGCGCCGGAAAGGCCTCCGTCGGGCAGACATCCAGACACCGCCGGCAATTGCCGCAATGGTCCACTTCCGCCGGATCAGGCTCGATCTCCAGCGTGCTGAAGACCGACCCGATGAAAAACCACGACCCCATCTCCCGGCTCACGAGGTTGGTATGCTTCCCCTGCCACCCCAGCCCCGCCGCCTGCGCCAGCGGCTTCTCCGCCACCGGGGCGGTATCGACAAAAACCTTTATCTCCCCCCCGAACTCGTCAATCACCCAGCGCCCCAACCGCTTCAGCCGCTTCTTGACGATATCGTGGTAATCGCGCCCGCGCGCATAGGCCGAGATCAACCCCCGCTCGCCCTCGCCCAGCGCCTCGAGCGGGTCAAACTCGGGCCCGTAACTCTCCCCCAAAACCAGAATGCTCCGGGCCTCGGGCCAGAGTGCCGTGGGGTCCTCACGCCACTCCACCCGGCGCTCCATCCACCCCATCTCGCCATGGCGCCCCTCCCGCAAGAAGGCCCTCAGCCACTCCGGCACCCGCTCAAACGGCGCCGCCCGCGCCACGCGGCACAGCGAGAACCCTTCCTCAAGCGCACGTGCAACGATGGCGTCCTTCACCACCCCGCCCCATTTTCTTGCTGAAAATATCTCCGGGGGGTTCGGGGGGCAGCGCCCCGTCCGACAGCCGATCTCAGAAATCCAGATCGGCATAATGCGGCGGCGGCGGAAAGCCCGGCACCTGGTCGGCCAGAAGCCCACGAAAGGCCGGGCGCGATTTGATTTTCGCATACCAGTCTTTCACGTTCTCGCTCCGGTTCCAGTCCACATCGCTGATGTAGTCCAGCGCGCTCAGATGGGCGGCAGCGGTGAAATCGGCAAGGCTCATCGCATCGCCAGCCAGCCAGCGCCGCTGGTCCAGCAGCCAGGCCATGTAATCGAGGTGATACTTGATCGCCTTCGCCCCGGCCTTAACATTGCGGCTCTCGGGGTAGCCCTGCCCCATCACCTTCTTGTTCACCCGCTCGTAGAGCAGGTTCGCCGTGACCTCGTGGTGAAACTTGTCGTCGAACCAGGCACAGATCCGCCGCACCTCGTAGCGCCCTTCCGAGTCCTTCGGCATCAGCGCCGGCTCCGGGTGCTTGTCCTCGAGGTATTCGCAGATCGGTTGGCTCTCGGCCATCATCTGCCCATTGTAGCGCAGAACAGGCACCTTCCCGGCCGGATTGCGGCGCAGAAAGTCCGGCTCCTGCTCCCAGTAGCGTTCTTCCACCAGCTCCACCTCAAGCCGCTTCTCGGCCATGACAAGCCGGACCTTGCGGCAGAAAGGTGAAAGCGGAACGTGGTAAAGGCGGCTGCTCATGGGTTCCCCCGAAATTCGTTAATCGCGCCCCGTGATAACGCGGCGCAGGCCTTACCTTCAATCCTCGAAACAGGCAGCCCGCCCGTCGGCGGCAATGGTGGCGGCCCCGTCGGCAATGCGGGCGGCCCGCTTGCGCTGGTTGCCGGTGGGCCGCGAGGCCGAGCGGTTCTTCGGGTTGGGCAGCACGCCGGCAAGCAGCGCCCCCTGCATCGGCGTCAGCTGCTTGGGCGGCACCCCGAAGTAATGATAGGCGGCGGCGTCGATGCCAAACACGCCCTCGTCGAACTCCGCCACGTTCAGGTAGATCTCCAGCATCCGCCGCTTGCTCCACACCGCCTCGGCCACCGGGGTGATCAGCGCCTCCAGCGCCTTGCGAAACCAGCTCCGCCCCTGCCACAGGAACACGTTCTTCACCGTCTGCTGGCTGATCGTCGAGGCCCCGCGATTGCCGCCATCCTCCAGCGCATCGCGGATCGCATCCACGTCGAAGCCCCAGTGCAGGCAGTAGTTCGCATCCTCCGCCGCCACCACGGCCCGCACCGCCGAAGGCGCCACCTCCTCGATCCCGATCCACTGGCGGTCGATGTCGCCCAACCGGCGCTTCTCCGACCAGATCGTGTGGGTCGTCGGCGGATCGAGAAAGCTGAACAGCAGCACCAGCACGAAAAGCAGCACGAAGGGCACCGCAACCACCAGCGCCAGCCGCCGCATGAACCAACGCCACGCCCGGCGCACCGGAGGCACCTGCGCCCTCGTCCGCTTGCTCTTGCCAGAGCCCTTCCTTGCCTTGCTCTCCCGCGCCATCGTTCCTGCTATACGCCGCCGCCGCAGCCGGGAAAACCCGTCAGGCAAAAAGCGCGGCCGCGTCGTGCGTGCGGATCACAGGGCGGCTCACCGGCACAAAGGGGCGGTCGAGCATCTCGGGGAAAAGCGCGGCCAGTTCCGCGCGGGTCTCGCAGTCCTCGCGGGCAAAGTCGCCGCCCGGATCGAAGCTCTCGGTCGGCACGCCCTCGGCCTCGATGATCTCGTGGCTGTCGAACATCAGGTGCCACCATGTCACCTCGCGGCAGGGCGCGCTGTGCACCCCGTCATGGCCGATGAGGCTCTTGGCCGAAACCAGCACCTCCGCCTCGCCAAAACACATCTCCGCCCGCCAGCCCTCGATCAGGATCCGGTGCTGCGGCGACACCACGAGGTCGCGGCTGTTGCCCAGCGCCCCGGCCCGAATCCGTATCGGCGCAAAGTCTCCCAGCCCGGCCACGCTCTTGCTGCCCACCCAGACCAGCGGCAACAGCCCCCGGTCGCGGGTCAGCACCCTGTCGCCGGCCTTCAGGCTCTCCACCGGCCGCGCACCGCCCTCGCAGGCAATCATCGTGCCCGGCGCAAAGCAGGGCGGCCCGAGGTTGCTCACCAAGAGCGGCCCCTGCCCGTTCACGTAGGTCGTGCCCACCAGCGTGCCGTTCATCACCAGCGTCTGCCCGTCGGTCGGGGTAAAGACCTGGGTGCCATTGGCAAGGTAGAAGGTCGTGCCGGTATAGGTGATCGTGCCGACCCCGGCCTGGTAAACCGTGACCGTATCCCCCGGATAGGAGGCGGTCACATCGCTGCCGTTCACGCTGTCATTGTTGAAGCGGTCGATGTCGCCATCGTTGTTGGCGTCATTCAGCGTCATCATCTGCCAATTCATCTGCGACCCTGCAGAAGGCGGATTGGCCGGATCAAGGATGTAGAACTGGTCTGTATATGTCGGCATTTCTGCCCCCGTCATTACCCGCCCCCACGGCGGCAACACACTGTTTCTCTCATCGGAAATTGGCACCCTGAGGGAGAGAACGGGGCAGTGATGCCATAATTGGCGGGGCGCGAACGGCCATGAAAAAGGGGGCAGCCCAAGGCCGCCCCCAATCCGTCGGTGGGCCGGACTCACCTATGCAAACAGGCTCTATTCCGCCGGAACAGCGCCCTTTTCCAGCGTCAGCGGGTGGGCCAGGTTCTTCAGCATTTCCTTCGGGCAAACCTGAATGAAATGCGGCAGCTCGCTCTCCCAGTGCTGAAGGATCAGCTCGGCCCGGCGGCTCTTGGTCTCTTCGAGGTGGTTGGTCACCAGGCGCTTGAGCTGCTCCTCCCAGTAATCCACCGTCACCGGGTTCGTCACCAGCGTCTCCATGTTCATCATGTCGTGCGCCTTGCCGTCCGGGTCGTAGAGATAGGCCATGCCGCCGGTCATCCCGGCGCCGAAGTTGGCCCCGATGCTGCCGAGGATCACCGCCACACCGCCGGTCATGTATTCACACCCGTTGGAGCCGCAGCCCTCGATCACCGTCTTGGCGCCCGAGTTGCGCACCGCAAAGCGCTCGCCCGCCCGGCCGGCGGCGTAGAGATAGCCGTCGGTCGCGCCGTAAAGCACCGTGTTGCCGATGATCGTGTTGTCCGATGCCGTCAACGGGCTGCTCATGGTCGGGCGCACAACCACGGTGCCCCCGCTCAACCCCTTGCCCACGTAGTCGTTGGCGTCGCCCGCCACTTCCAGCTTCAGGCCGGGCGCGGCAAAGGCCCCAAGCGACTGCCCGGCAGAGCCCGAGAGCTTCACCGTCAGATGGTTCGGCAAGAAGGCGTTCCGCATCCCGAAGTTCTGCACGATATGGCTCGAGGTGCGCGTGCCCACGGTCCGATGCGTGTTCTGCACCGCATATTGCAGCTGCATCTTCTCGCCATCCCGCAGGAACCGCTTGGCATCCTGCACGATCTGCGCATCCAGCGTATCGGGCACCGGGTTACGCGGGCGCTCCACCGTGTAATCCACCTTGTCCGCGCCATCGACGCAGATCAGCAGCGGGTTCAGGTCGAGATCGTCCAGATGCGCCGAGCCACGGCTCACCTGCCCGAGCAGGTCGGCCCGGCCGATCACTTCGGCAAGGCTCCGCGCGCCGATCGAGGCCAGGATCTCCCGCACCTCCTGCGCGTAGAAGGTGATGAGGTTCACCACCTTGTCGGCATTGCCGGTGAACTTCTCGCGCAGATCTTCCCGCTGGGTGCACACGCCGACAGGGCAGGTGTTGGACTGGCACTGGCGCACCATGATGCAGCCCATGGCGATCAGCGCCGCGGTGCCGATGCCATACTCTTCGGCCCCCATCATCGCGGCCATCACGATGTCACGCCCCGTGCGCAGGCCACCATCCGTCCTCAGGGTGATGCGGCTCCGCAGGTTGTTCAGGCTCAACACCTGATGCGCCTCCGTCAGCCCCATTTCCCAGGGCAGACCAGCGTATTTGATCGAGGTCGCCGGGGAGGCACCCGTGCCGCCATTGTGCCCCGAGATTAGGATGTTATCGGCCTTGGCCTTCGCCACACCCGCCGCAATCGTGCCGACGCCGGAAGAGGCGACGAGCTTCACCGTCACCTTCACCGTCGGGTTGATCTGCTTGAGGTCGTAGATCAGCTGCGCGAGGTCTTCGATCGAGTAGATGTCATGGTGCGGCGGCGGCGAAATCAGCGTCACCCCCTTGGTCGAGTGCCGCAGCCGGGCAATCAGGTCGGTTACCTTCATGCCGGGCAACTGCCCGCCCTCGCCGGGCTTGGCGCCCTGCGCCACCTTGATCTCAAGCTCCTCGCAGTGGTTCAGATACTCGGCGGTCACACCAAAGCGCCCCGAAGCCACCTGCTTGATCTTCGCAGAGGGGTTGTCGCCGTTCGGCTCCGGCACAAAATGCGCCGGATCTTCACCACCCTCGCCCGAGTCCGACTTCGCGCCAATCCGGTTCATCGCCACGTTCAGCGTTTTATGTGCCTCGGGCGACAGCGCCCCAAGGCTCATCCCCGGCGTCACGAACCGCTTCCGAATGGCCGTCACGCTCTCGACCTGCTCCACCGGAATTGGCTCGCCCAGCGGCTTGATCGCCAGCAGGTCGCGCAGGTGGATCGGCGGGTTGGCCTGCATCTTGGCGCTATACTGCTTCCACACCTCAAAGGAGCCACGGTCGCAGGCGCTTTGCAGCAGATGCATGGATGACGCTTCCCACGCATGGGTCTCGCCCGAACGCCGCGCCTTGTAGATGCCGCCCACCGGCAGCACCGGGGTCGCGCCCTTCAGCCAGCCCGCAGCGTGAATCTCCTCGGCCTTCTTCTGAATGCCGGGCACACCGATGCCGCTGATCCGGCTGGTCATGCCGGGGAAGAACTCCGCCACCATGGCCCGGCTCAGGCCCACGGCCTCAAAGTTCAGCCCGCCGCGATAGGACGACACCACCGAGATCCCCATCTTCGACATGATCTTCAGCAGGCCCTGGTCGATCGCCTCGCGATACTTGGCCACGGCCTCCGTCAGGGTCATGTCGAGCAGACCCCGCTCGATGCGGTCGGCCAGCGAATCTTCGGCGAGGTAGGCGTTCACGATGGTCGCGCCACAGCCGATGAGCACCGCAAAGTAATGCGGATCAAGGCACTCCGCCGAGCGCACGCCGAGCGAGCAGAAGGTCCGCAGCCCCTTCGCCGTCAGCCCGCTGTGCACGGCGCTGGTGGCAAGGATCATCGGCATCGCAATCCGGTCTTCGCCCGAATGCTGGTCGGTCAGCACAATGTGCCCCGACCCCGAGCGCACCGCATCCTGCGCCTCGGCCCGGATACGCTCCAGCCCTTCCTGCAGGGCATGGGGGCCACCGTCGCGCGGGAAGGTGCAATCAATCTCGCACATCTCCGCGTTGAAGTGCTTCACCAGCTCCTCGAACTGCGCATTGGCCACAAAGGGGCTCTCCAGCACGATGATCTCGGTCTGGCTGCTGTCTTCATCCAGCACGTTCTTCAGGTTGCCGAACCGCGTCTTCAGGCTCATCACCCGATACTCGCGCAGGCTGTCGATCGGCGGGTTGGTCACCTGGCTGAAGTTCTGACGGAAGAAATGGCTCAACGGGCGATACTTCTTCGACAGCACCGCAGAGGGCGTGTCATCGCCCATGCTCGCCACCATCTCCTTGCCGTCCTCGGCCATCGGCGCAAGCACCTGCTCGAGGTCCTCAATCGAATAGCCCGCCGCAATCTGCCGCTTGCGCAGCGCATCGCCGGTGAACAGCGGCGCTTCGTTCAGCTCGCCCAGCGCCTCTTCCAGATCGTTGATCTTGCCGACCCACTCTCCGAAGGGCAGCGCCCGGGAGAGCTTGTCCTTAATCTCGGTGTCGTGGAACAGCAGGCCTTTCTTCATGTCGACGGCAATCATCTGCCCCGGCCCGAGGGCGCCCTTCTCGCGCACCACCGACTCGTCAATCGTCACCATCCCGGCCTCGGAGCCGGCAATCAGCAGCCCGTCGCCGGTGACGACATAGCGCATCGGACGCAGCCCGTTCCGGTCGAGCCCGCCGCACACCCAGCGGCCATCGGTCATGGCCAGGGCGGCGGGGCCGTCCCATGGCTCCATCACCGAGTTGCAGTAGCTGTACATGTCGCGCCATTCCTCGGGCAGCTCCACGGCCTGCTTGCTCCAGCTCTCGGGCACCAGCATCGTCTTCGCCATCGGCGCAGAGCGTCCGGCCCGCACCAGCACCTCGAACACCGCATCCAGCGCGGCAGAGTCGCTCGCACCCTGCGGGATGATCGGCTTGATCTCGTCGGCCATGTCGCCAAAGGTCGAACTGGCCATGCGGATCTCATGGCTCTTCATCCAGTTCATGTTGCCCTTGATGGTGTTGATCTCACCGTTGTGGGCCAACATGCGGAAGGGCTGCGCCAGCCACCACTGCGGGAAGGTGTTGGTGGAGTAGCGCTGGTGATAGATCGCAAAGGCGCTCTCGAACCGCTCGTCCATCAGGTCGGGGTAGAACTCGGCCACCTGCTCGGCCAGCATCATCCCCTTGTAGATGATGCTGCGGCAGCTCAGCGAACACACGTAGAAGGCCGGCAGATGCGCATTCGCCGCCGCCTTCTCGATCCGCCGGCGGATCACGTAAAGCTCCCGCTCGAAGGTCTCTTCGTCCACGTCCTTGATGTTCGAAATCAGGATCTGCTCGATCTCGGGCCGCGTCGCGTTGGCCTTCTCGCCAAGGCAGGTGATGTCCACCGGCACGTGCCGCCAGCCGTAAATGTAATAGCCCATCCGAAGCACCTCGGCTTCCACGATGGTCCGCGCCCGCTCCTGCGCGCCAAAGTCGGTGCGCGGCAAAAAGATCTGGCCCACGGCAATGAGCTTGTTCTTGTCGGGCAGGTGCCCGGTGCGCTCGATCTGGTCGTAGAAGAAGCTCACCGGAATCTGCACATGAATGCCCGCGCCGTCCCCGGTCTTGCCATCGGCATCCACCGCGCCCCGGTGCCAGATCGCCTTCAGCGCCTGAATCCCGCTTTCCACCACCTTGCGGCTCGGCTTGCCGTCGATCGACACCACAAGCCCCACGCCGCAGGAGGATTTCTCCTCGCTCTCGTGGTACATGCCGTTCTCGCTGAGCCACTTGCGCTGCTGCTCATGTTCGGCAGCCCAGGCCTCGTCATACTTGGTCATGGTGGTCTCCTTCACTGGCTGTCGGGCAGGACAAGGCCCGCCTGTAGCGCGTTGCATCCGTAGCGGGGCCGAAAATCGGTAAACCCCTTTTCGCCGGGAAAGATGAACTCCCGCGGCGTGTTGTCTTCCTGCCATTGCTCTTCGCCGTCAAAGTAGCTCTCCTGCCCCAGCATGAAGAGCCGCTCCTCCTTCAGCACGTATTGCTTGCCCGTTGCGGCAAACACGAGGTCGCCGTTCTCGTCGCGGGTCTCGGAGTTGACGGTAAAGGTGTGCAGTGTCACCCCGTCGATCACCTCGGTCTTGCCGGTCGCCTCGTCGCGGCCCTTGGTGTTGAGCTTCACCGCCTCGTCGCCGGTCTGCTCGATGGTGGTAAAGTCGTAGGTGTCCACGCCCTTTTCCAGCAGCTCGCTCATGCTGATCGGGTCGGGCCCGGCCTCGAACAGGCGCTCGCTGGTTCCGGTGTTGAAGTAGAAGGCATCCACCCACTGGAACTCGCGGTCATAGACATGCTGGCTCACCGGCCCGTCGAGGTCGTGCGACACCTCCCAAACGGTGCCCTCGGGGGCCGCCTCGCAGCGCCAGTAATGCGACACGGTGCAGGCCCGTGTCTGCACGGTCAGAAAGCCGGTGCAGCCCGCGGGCGGGTTGGTGGCCTGGGCCCGGGCCTCGCCTGCCGCCATGGCGGCGGCAAGGGTGATGGCCATGGATGTCAGAGCGGTCTTCACGTGCCGTTAACTCTCTCGCTGTCGCAGGTCAGCCATGCTGACCTTTAGGGTCGGAAAGGCCAGTCAAGGTGTTGCGTCACCCAGACTGACCTTTAATCTTTGGCGTATGCACAGGCTGTGCACAGGTTGTGTACGGGTTGTGCCTGTGACCTTTTGCCTTTCTGCCGTCTATTCTGCCGCCACCGCACGGGCCGCGTCGAACTTGTTCACAATGGCCTCTGCCGCCTCCCGCCCGTCGCGGATTGCCCAGACAACAAGGCTCGCGCCGCGCTGGATGTCGCCCACGGCATAAACATTGGGCATCGGCGTCTCATGGGTCAGGAAATCGGCCTTCACCGTGCCCCAGCGCGTCACCTGAAGCTCGGGCTGATCCCACAGTTTCGGCAGTTCTTCCGGCTCGAAACCCAGCGCCTGAATGACCAGGTCGGCCTTCTCCACGTAGTCCGAACCCTCAATGATCTCAGGGCTTTGGCGGCCAGAGGCGTCGGGCTGACCAAGGCGCATCTTCTGCACCATCACCCCTTCGACGGTCTTGTCGCCGGTAAAACCCTTTGGCGCAGAGAGCCAGACGAACTCAACGCCCTCCTCTTCCGCATTGGCCACTTCGCGCTGCGACCCGGGCATGTTGGCGCGGTCCCGGCGATACAGGCATTTCACGCTCTTCGCGCCCTGCCGGATCGAGGTCCGCACGCAGTCCATCGCGGTGTCGCCACCCCCGATGACGACCACGTTCTTGCCCTCCGCATTCAGCGTCCCGTTCTCGAACTCAGGCACCGTGTCGCCAAAGCTCTTCTTGTTGGAAGCTGTAAGGAAATCAATGGCTTTCACGATACCTTCGGCGCCCACACCGGGGGCCTGAAGCTCGCGCGTCTTGTAGACGCCGGTGGCGATGATCACCGCACCATGGGCCTTCTGGATCTCCTCGAAAGAGATGTCCTCGCCCACGTTGCAATCGAGCTTGAAGGTCACGCCGCCATCTTCGAGCTGCTTGTTGCGGCGCATCACAATGTCCTTCTCCAGCTTGAAGCCGGGGATACCGTAGGTCATCAGCCCGCCCGCGCGGTCGTAGCGGTCATAGACCGTCACCTGCACGCCAGCCCGCCGCAGCAGGTCCGCCGCCGCCAGCCCGCCGGGGCCCGCGCCGATGATGCCCACGCTCTCGGGGCGCTCCTCATGCGGCTTCGGCGGCTCGACCCAGCCGTTTTCCCAAGCGGTATCAGTGATGTACTTCTCCACCGACCCGATCGTCACCGTGCCGTGGCCCGACTGCTCGATCACGCAGTTGCCTTCGCACAGCCGGTCCTGCGGGCAGATGCGGCCGCAGATCTCGGGAAAGGTGTTGGTCGCCTGGCTCAGCTCGTAGGCCTCTTTCAGCCGCCCGGTGGCGGTGAGGCGGAGCCAGTCGGGGATGTTGTTGTGCAGCGGGCAGTGGCTCTGGCAATAGGGCACGCCGCATTGGCTGCACCGGCTCGATTGTTCTTCGGCGCGCTCGGTGGCAAACTCTGCGTAAATCTCTTGGAAATCCTGTGCGCGTAGATTGGCCTCCCGCTTCTCGGGCATCTGGCGTTCTAGCTCGACGAATTTCAGCATGGGCTGCTTGGCCATGACGTCTCCTTGTCTGTCTCCGCATCCCTACACGCTCGCGGGATCGAATAAAAGTCAGCCGCACTGACCTATTTTCGTCATTCGGCATAGCCTCGCGGGCCGAAGCAAGTCAACTCCCCAGATATTGTGGCAGTATTGCTTACCTATTTTCCTACTTCCCTCTGATTGCCCGATCTATAGGCTGTGCAAAAATCAGGCGAGCAGGGCAAAATGGAACTCTGGCAACTACTAATTATTGCTATAATTCAGGGCGTTACGGAGTTTCTGCCGATCTCGTCCTCCGGCCATCTGATCCTTCTGCCCGGGCTGACGGGCATGGCCGATCAGGGGCAGGTCATTGATGTGGCAGTCCATGTCGGCACCCTCTTCGCCGTCATTCTCTACTTCCGCACCGACGTCGCCGCCGCCGCCACAGGCACCCTCCGCCTCGCCCGCGGCCGTATCGACACCCCGGGCGCCCGCCTCGCCTGGCTGCTGATCCTCGCAACGATTCCCGTGGTGCTCTTCGGCCTCGTCCTCAAGCTCACCGGCCTCGACGACCAGCTCCGCTCGGTCGCCGTCATTGGCTGGACCATGCTGATCTTCGGCCTCGTGCTCTACTGGGCCGACCAGAAGGGCCCGGAACTCAAGGAAGATTCCGACTGGAACCTCAAGGACGCCCTCATCATGGGCCTCTGGCAGGCCGTCGCCCTGATCCCCGGAACCTCCCGCTCCGGCATCACCATCACCGCCGCCCGCCACCTCGGTTACAAGCGCGAAGACGGGGCCAAACTGGCGATGCTGATGTCGATCCCCACCATCGCCGCCTCGGGCATTCTGCTCGGCGCGGAGGTGGTCGCCAATGCCGATGCACAGGCCGCGAAGGATGCCGCCATAGCGGCCCTCTTCGCCTTCCTCTCCGCCCTGCTCGCGCTCACGCTGATGATGCGCCTGCTCAAGTCGGTCAGCTTCACGCCCTACGTGATCTACCGGGTGGTTCTTGGGGTCTTCCTGCTCTGGTGGGCCTACGCCTAGGGCCTAGACCTTGAGCTTCGCCGCGGATTCCTTGATCGCGGCGTATTGCCCGGACGGGCGGAATTTCCACATGTATTCAGGAAGTTCGGCTTCCATCGGGGTGGGCACGATGCCCAGCGCCTCAAAGCCGGCGGCCCCATCGCTCACCACGTTGTCGACCGCGAGGCTCTTCACCTGGTCGCGGTTGATGAGCGAGTTGGTGAACAGGCCCATGGTCAGGCTCTGCGCCAGATCGAGCCCCCCGGCCATCATCCGCGCCACGAAACCGGGCTGCGGCAGCAGGATCTTCTTGCGCCGAATGATCCCCAGCACTTTCTCGACCAGCGCCCGGATGGTCAGCACCTCCGGCCCGCCAAGCTCGTAAGTGCCCGCAGGCACCGCGCCGATCGCGGCCTTCTCGACCGCCGCGGCCACATCGTCGACAAACACCGGCTGAACCCGGGTGTTCGCCCCGATCACCGGCATGAAGGGTCCGAAGCGGGACATGGAGGCATAGAGATTGATAAAGCCGTCTTCCGGCCCGAACATCAGGGAGGGCCGCAGAACCACAGCGTTTTCAAACGCTTCGAGCACCGCGGCTTCGCCTTCGCCCTTCGACTGGAAATAGGCGCTCGGCCCTTCGGCATCGGCACCGATGGCCGACACGTGCACAAGCCCTGCAACGCCCTGCGCTGCCGCGATCCGCGCAATCCGCGCGGCACCCTCGACATGCACGGCCTGCATGTTGTTCTTGCCATAGGTGCCGCCCACGCCGACGCAGTTGATCACCACATCCGCCCCCTGCATCGCCGCAGCGACCGAGGCATCATCCCGAATGTTGCAGAAGATCGGCTCCACCTGGCCAACCGCGCCGTAAGGCCGCAGGAATCCGGCCTCGTTAGGTCGGCGCACCGCCGCCCGCACACGCCATCCCTGCTTGGCCAGCCTCTGGGCAACGTAGCGCCCCAGAAAGCCGGAACCGCCGTAGATGGTAACGAGCTTCGACATAACGGATGTCTCCCTTGCTGGCTGAATTGCTGATAGCCTCAGGCGCTTCTCACGGCAAGGCGCGATTGGCCGCATGGCAGGTGTTGACACCCCCTCGCGGCGCATATATCTGCCCCTCTCACGACACCTGCCCAGGTGGCGGAATTGGTAGACGCGCCAGCTTCAGGTGCTGGTATTCGCAAGGATGTGGAGGTTCGAGTCCTCTCCTGGGCACCATAATCCCGACAGCAGTGATTCTTGATAAAATTCGCCCCAGTGGCGAGTTGCTGAAGGGGCTTGGTGCCTGTTTGGGGATGGTCGAAGAACTTGCCGGTATTTGAACGAAGTTCTCCCGCCTCCGCGTAACCGAAGCGCAAGCATTCTGTGCCACATCCCTCCCACGACGATGCACGCAGAATGAGGCTCCATGACATACCGCCACCCATGGCTGCTACTGGCCCTCTTCATATTCACCGCAACCGCCGCACAGGCCGCCGGGCCGCTGATCGGCGGGGCGCGGCCATTGGGTACCTCCGCAAGCACGGCGGCCGGGGTGGGGCCAAGCCTGTTCGCCGGGCTGGAGCAGGGCAGCCTTTTCGCACCCCTCCCCGAGCGGCGGCGGCGCAATACAGCCAGCCTTCCGCACCGCAACACCACCACCGAGGCTGTCTATGCCGAGTGGATTCGCGAACTCATTGCCCAGGCCGAGGCAGGCGCGGCGGGATATGATGCCGTCGTCTACAGCGCGACGATCAAGCCCCCGCGCCGCCCGACCGAAATGACCCTTGCCGAAATCTACGCCTGGATCGACGCCACGCCGGGCCAGAATCACGCAATCGGGCGCTACCAGTTCATCCCCATCACCCTGCGCCGCCTCGTCGATCATCTGGGCGCCCCGCCCGACACCCGCTTCACGCCGGACGTTCAGAATGCGCTGGCCGATCAGCTCCTGCGCGAGGCGGGCCTGACGCGGCTTCTATCGGGCGAGATGCGCCGCACCACATTCATGAATCGACTCGCGGCAATCTGGGCCGGGCTGCCCACCTCTTCGGGCCAGTCGCACTATCACGGGCATGCGGGCAACAAGGCCACGATGAGTTGGGCGCGGTTCGAGGCCGAAATGGCCAAATTCTTCCCTGAATGACAGTATTTGCCATCTGCACGGCATTTGATTTCGCGCCGATAAGGGCCTATCTCGGCTCAAACGCAAAAAGAGGCAGACCAGCGTGGCAAAGACCCATCTCTACAAGAATGACCTGCCCGACGGGCTGGACCTTGGCCCCGTTGTGGCCATCGACTGTGAAACCATGGGGTTGAACCCGCACCGCGACCGGCTCTGTCTCGTGCAGATGTCGGGAGGTGACGGCGAGGCGCATCTGGTGCAGATCGAGATCGGCCAGACCGAGGCCCCCAACCTCGCCGCGATGCTCAAAAACCCCGATGTTCTCAAGCTCTTCCACTTCGGACGATTCGACATCGCCGCGATGTACAACGCCTTCGGCGCCCTCGCAGCGCCGGTCTATTGCACCAAGATCGCCTCCAAGCTGGTGCGCACCTATACCGACCGCCATGGGCTGAAGTATCTCTGCCAAGAGCTGCTTGGCGTCGACATTTCCAAGCAGCAACAAAGCTCCGACTGGGGCGCGCCCGAGCTTTCGGATGCGCAGCAAAGCTATGCCGCCTCCGACGTGCTGCACCTGCACCGCCTTCGCGACATCCTGAACGAACGGATCGCCCGCGAAGGCCGCACGGACTTGGCCCAATCTTGCTTCGATTTCCTGCCCACCCGCGCCAGGCTCGACCTTGCCGGCTGGCCTGAAATCGACATTTTCTCCCACTAGGCACAGGCCATGAACACGCACGATCCCATCGACCCTGCCGCACTGATCGAAGCCGGTCGCCGGGTGATCACCCTCGAAAAAGAGGGGCTGACTCGCCTCGCAGACGGGCTGGGGCCGGGATTTGCCGAGGCCTGCGCGATGATCCTGGCCGCGCCGGGGCGGGTGATCGTCAGCGGCATGGGCAAGTCGGGCCACATTGCCCGCAAACTCGCTGCCACCTTTGCCTCCACCGGCACGCCCGCGCATTTCATCCACCCGGCCGAGGCAAGCCATGGCGATCTGGGGATGATGGGCCAGGGCGACGTGGCGCTGCTGCTGTCGAACTCCGGCGAAACGCCCGAGCTGGCCGATATGATCGGCTACACCCGGCGCTTCGGCATTCCGCTCATCGGTGTGGCCTCACACCCCGAGAGCACCCTGCTGACCCGCGCCGACTGCGCGATTGTGCTGCCAAGGGCCGAAGAGGCCTGCGACGAGGGCATCGTGCCCACCACTTCCACCACCATGACACTGGCTCTGGGCGATGCGCTGGCCGTTGCCCTGATGAAGCACCGCCGCTTCACGCCGGAAAAGTTCAGGGATTTCCACCCCGGCGGCAAGCTCGGGGCCCGACTCGCCAAGGTGAAAGACCTGATGCACGGCCCCGATGCGCTGCCTCTCGCCGCCCCGGGCACCCAGATGAGCGAGGCCCTGCTTACCATGAGCCAGCGCGGCTTTGGCGTGGTGGGCGTGACGGCAGAGGATGGTAGGCTTCACGGCATCGTCACCGACGGTGACTTGCGCCGGCACATGTCCGGCCTTCTGGATCATACCGTGGATGAAGTCATGACCGAAAACCCCCTGACCATCGGCCCCGACGCCCTCGCCGGTGAGGCCTTGGCGCTGATGAATGGTCACAAGATCACCTGCCTTTTCGTCTTGTCGGACAAAGGCCGGGTGGAGGGGTTGCTGCACATCCACGACTGTCTCCGCGCCGGCGTGGCCTGAGGGCGGGGGCGCAGCGATGTCGGTCTACGACAACAGCTACTCCCGCTTCGTCTCGATGGCCAAGATCGTGCTGCCGCTGGCTGCGCTTGCCCTGCTGTCCACGCTCTTTCTCGTCGCCCGCACCGTGGATCCCACCAATTCGATCCCCTTCGCCGATGTCGATGTGAACGAACTGGCCCGCGAGCAGCGCATTTCGGCGCCAAACTACTCCGGCGTCACCCGCGACGGATCTGCCATTTCCATCGCCGCCACCACCGCGCGGCCCGACCCGGAGAACGAGCACCGCGTCTCGGCCACCGATCTGCGCGCGCATCTCGAAACCCAAGGCGGTGGCGTGTACGAGCTTTCGTCGCTCTCGGGCCAAATCGACACCGGCATTGGCGAGGCGGTGCTTGATGGCGGTGTCATCATCACCACGCCCACGGGCTATCGCGTCACCTCCGAGGCGATCACCACCGCGTTGGAACGCACCGAGATAGAATCGCCCGGCCCGGTTCAGGCTGAGGGCCCGGCCGGAAAGCTCGATGCGGGCGGCATGCGCCTTGCCCGTGCAGAGCAAGGGAACGAAGCCAGCGGATACCTTCTGGTTTTCAACAATGGGGTGAAACTGGTATACACCCCGCCAAGCGAATAGGATTTTTCTCCCGTGACTTTGAAGCGCCTTTTTTTCGCATGGTTTCTCGTGCTCGCCGCCGGGCTTTCTGCCCCGGCCTTTGCACAGGGCGCCAATGTGGCCTTCGGTGCGCTCAAGCACGACAGCTCGCTGCCTGTCGAGATTGCCGCCGACCAGCTCCAGATCAACCAGGAAACCGGCAAGGCCGTGTTTCGCGGTAATGTCGAGGTCGGCCAGGGCGAGATGCGGCTCTCCGCCGCCATGGTCGAGGTCGAGTATGAAGGCGGCGAAAGCTCGACCGGCAAGGTGCAGCGGCTCCATGCCACCGGCGGCGTCACCCTCGTGAGCGGCGCCGAGGCGGCCGAGGCCCGCGAGGCGGTGTATACCATCGGCTCCAGCCAGATCGTGATGACGGGCGATGTGCTGCTGACCCAGGGCCAGAACGCGCTATCGGGTCAAAAGCTCGTGGTCCAGCTCGACAAGGGCACCGGCGTGATGGAAGGGCGTGTGCGCACCGTCTTCAAGTCGGACGGCGGCAATTGACCGACACCACCGAAACAGACCCACGCCCCGAGCTGCGGCTGGCGGGCGGTGATGCCGGATTGCGCGTGGTGAACATGCGCAAGAGCTACCGCAAGCGTCTCGTGATTCGGGATGTCAGCATGGATCTGGGCCGTGGCGAGGTTGTTGCCCTGCTCGGCCCCAACGGCTCGGGCAAAACCACCTGTTTCTACGCGATCGCCGGGCTCATCATACCGGAGAGCGGCCAGATCATGATCGACGGGCGCGAGGTGACGAGCCTGCCGATGTATCGCCGCGCCAAGCTCGGAATCGGCTATCTGCCGCAGGAAATGTCGATCTTTCGCGGGCTGAACGTGGAAGACAACATCATGGCGATCCTCGAAATCGCCGAGCCCGACCGGCACAAGCGGCGCGAGCGCCTTGAAGAGCTGCTTTCCGAGTTCGCTATCGAGCATCTGCGCCGCGCGCCCGCGCTGGCGCTTTCGGGCGGTGAGCGGCGCCGGGTGGAAATTGCCCGCTGCCTCGCCGCCGACCCCAAGTACCTGCTGCTCGATGAGCCCTTCGCCGGGGTCGACCCGATCTCGGTGGGTGAAATCCGTCATCTCGTCACCGATCTCAAGAACCGCGGAATCGGGGTGCTGATTACCGATCACAACGTGCGCGAGACGCTCGAGATCGTTGATCGGGCCTACATCCTGCATGACGGTAAAGTGCTGATGAGCGGCACCGCCGAAGAGGTGGTGAAAGACGAGAACGTGCGCCGCGTCTATCTCGGCGACAGCTTCCGCATCATGTGAGGCGGGGCGCAATGAGTGGCCCGCATACCCGACTTGAACTGCGGCAAAGCCAGCGCCTCTCGCTCTCCCCCGCCCTTCAGCAATCTGTCGGAATTCTCGCGCTCTCCGGGGCGACGCTGGAAGAGATGATTGCCGAGGCGTCGACCGAGAATCCGTTTCTGGTCTACACCCCCATAGACGCCAACGCGCCCAGTTCCGGCCCGAGGATGAGCCCCTATGACGTGGCGCTGCACACCGCCGCCGCCACGCCCAGCCTTGGCGAGCACCTCTGCGGGCAGATCGCGCTGATGAACCTTGATGAAGAGGTGACAGAGGCAGCGATGCGGCTGGCCTACGACCTTGATGAAAGCGGATTCTTCACCCAGCCCGACGTGAAATCCGTGGCGCTCGAGCACGAGATTCGCGAGCCGGTCGCGCTGCGCGCGATCCAGGCCCTGCAAGCCTGCGAACCCGCCGGGGTGGGCGCCTTCAACCTGACGGAATGCATCCGGCTGCAACTGATGGAAACCGGGCTCTCTGCCGACCGGGCACAACTGGTGCTGGCCGGCCTGCCCTACTTTAGCAAGGGGCAGCTCAACGTGATCGGGCCGGCAATTGGGCTGACGGCAAGCGAGGCCGAGGAAATCGCCGCCCTGATCCGCTCACTCGACCCGGCACCTGGCCGCGCCTTTGACCTCGCGGACCCGATCATTCGGATTCCGGAGCTGCTGGTGACGGAGAGCGATACCAATGAGTTGCAGGTGGAGTTGGTCAATGACACCGCGCCCCGGCTGCGTTTCGACAAGGAGCTGGCCGCCGCGCGCGGCGATATGGCGGCCAAGCACCTTGCGGAAGCCAAGGCGCTGATTGCGGCGGTGCAGTATCGTGGCAAGACCCTGCTGACCGTCGCCCGCGCCGTCGCGGATGCCCAGGCGGCCTTTTTCACTGGCCGGACCAAGGCGCTGGCCCCGCTGACCCGCAATGTCATCGCCGAACGACTCTCGCTGCACAAATCCACCGTCGGGCGGGCGATTTCAGGCAAGACCCTGCTCTGGCGCGGGCAGATCATTGAACTGGACGGGTTGTTCCCCTCGGCGCTTGTCACAGAGGGTGGAACACCCGTTTCGAGCCATGCTGCACAGCTCGCAATCTCGCGTCTGGTGGCCGGTGAACGGCCCGACTCCGTGCTCTCCGACGATCAGATCTGCGCAAAGTTGAGAGAGGATGGAGTTGACATATCGCGGCGAACTGTCGCCAAATACCGAAAATGCCTGAACATACCATCTTCCAGCAACCGACGCCGCCAGCTGACAAAATCAGCGGAGCAGCGCCGCACTCGCTGAAATCTCATCCGAGCGACATTACATAGTGATTGCCCGCTGGCACGCGCGGCGCAGTGCCGTGCCCGTGCTCAAAGGGATCAATACCCAGAAGAAGACCTCAGGAGGTGCCATGCGCTACCAAATCAGCGGAAAACAGATCGACATCGGTGAAGCTCTGCAAACGCACGTGCAGTCCGGCCTCGGTGCCGTGATTGACAAGTTTGCCCAGCGCCCGACCGATGCGAACGTGGTCTTTTCAAAGAGTGCCCACGAGTTTGTGTGTGAATCGACCATTCACCTCTCTACCGGCCTGACCGCTTCGGCCAAGGCCCATGCTGCCGAGATCTACTCGGCATTCGAACTGTGCTGCGACAAGATGGAAAAGCAACTGAGGCGCTACAAGCGGCGGCTGAAGGACCATCACAAGGAGCGCACGCAGCCGGTTGAATTTATCGGCGCGTCTTCGTATATCCTCGCCGCATCGGAAGATACCGAGGCCGAAGAGCCCGAAAGCTTGCAGCCGATGATCATCGCCGAGATGGAGGCCCGCGTGCCTGCCCTCTCCGTCGGTGAGGCTGTAATGCAGATGGAGCTTGATGGCGCCCCGGTTCTGGTCTTCCGCAATGAAGGGCATAACGGTGTCAACGTGGTGTACCGTCGGGAAGACGGAAACATCGGCTGGATCGACACCAAACAGCAATGAGACGCCCAGCTGGAGGGCGGGAAGGCCGGGCCGAGCATGGGACTGCAAGAAATCCTCAAGCCTGAGGCCGTAAAGGTCTTGCAGGGTGTGAGCAGCAAGAAGCGGCTGCTCCAGCAGCTTGCCGACCTTGCTCACACCGCGCATGGCCTCGAGCCGCAACGCTCGGTCGAAGCCCTCATGGAACGCGAAAGCCTCGGCCCCACAGGTGTGGGCCGGGGCGTTGCCCTGCCCCATGCCCGGCTTGAGGGGCTGTCTTCGGTGGTGGGTGTCTTCGTGCGGATCGAAAAGGCCGTGGATTTCGACTCGGTCGATCGCCAGCCGGTCGACCTGGTCTTTGCCCTCTTCGCGCCGCAGGATTCGGGCGTCGATCACCTCAAGGCGCTCGCCCTCGTTTCCCGCACGCTGCGCGACAGCGGGGTGTGCGGCAAGCTGCGGGCCAATGATGCCCCGGCAACCCTCCACACAATCCTGACGGAAGCTCCCGGCCAGCAGGCGGCCTGAGCGGCCTAGCTATTTCTGAGCCGTTTGAAGCCGAAGGCAAGATAGTCGCGCTGGTAGGCATCCATCGCGGCCTGCTCGAGTTCGTCGTCGAGAATCTCGCTCAACAGCATCGCCCCGGCCTCTTCCTGCGGAAGCGGCGCTGAGGGGGCCTCGATTTCGCATTGTGCCAGAAGCTGTGCGAGGCCGAGATCGAGCTGATCTTCGCGGATCACCATGTCGGGCTGGCCCAGCTCCGCAAAGCCTTGCAGCACGGCCGACTGGCTGGCCCAAGCCGCATCAATCCTGACACCGGTTTGCCCTGCGAGATTGGCCTTGAGAAACTGAAGCCAGGCCAAAAAGGCGGCGCGGTGGGAGGCCGTGTCGTAATCGTCCCCCGGCTCGCCCTCGGGCAGCGGAACCTTGTAGCCCTCGCGCAGGGTGCGGCGAATCTTGGTGAAAGCCCCGTCGCCTTCAGCCCGCAGGATGTGATTGCAGAACACCCGGTGGGCCCGCTCCAGCGGATGGGCGACCACGCTGAAGCTGCGCGCGCCCTTGTTCTGGCGGCGCCACTGGCGCAGTGTCTTCTGGTTGAAGCCGCGTTGCAGGGCATCGGGCTCGACACCATCGAGCGCCGCCATCCAGTGCTCGACCGGGCCAAGCGCGGCCCCCTTTATCGGCATGTGCAGAATCGGGCTGACAGCGCAGGCGAGATAGGTTGGCACCACACCACCCCGGCGCGGCTCGAAGTTGGGCGTGCGGGTGAGGCCGAAGGTGTCGATCCTGGCCAGCGCGCCCTGCATCTCGTCGAAATTGGCGACTTTCTCGTCAAGGCCGCCGGGGTTCTGTTTCTTGAGCTTCTTGGAGAGTTCTTCGAGCGGGGCTTCGCAACCGAGGTATCGGGCGAGCCCGTTGAGAACGTCAAGGTCGTTGATGTCCTCATAGGCGATGTAGAAACCGGCTTGCCCGGTGATCTGCATCTCGTGCTGCAGCACAAGCTGGAAATCCTGCAACTCGGCGATCAGGGTCTCGAACTCGTCGGCATCGAAGCGCACCTTGGCATCACGGCGGTGCTTGGCATCGGTCAGCCGCCACTGGCCGGTTTCTGCGGCGATCTTGCGACTCACATAGCTTTCGAGCGGGTTGCGGGTGAGGATCACCTTGGCGCAGCGCGGATCGGGCAGGCAGGCTTCCAGAACACGCGGGTCATGATCGTGGAAAAACCGAAAGCCGGGCAGGCCCTTGGTGTTTTTCTTCATCCGCTCGATCAGGCGCAGCGGGTCCGCCTCGCGGGCGGCGAGCGTCATGTCGAACAACTCTTTGGTGTTGTGATGGCCCACGAAGTGCGGATTGAACGCCTCGCCGTAGCAATGCAGCCCGTCAAACCGGTTTATGTTTTCTTCGAGGTAGTTGGAGCCGGTGCGCATCTCGCCGAAGAGCACGAAATAGTCGAAACGGTCGCTCATTTGCGGCTCACTTTTTTACCAGGTAGGGGCGCTGGGTATCGGTCGAGGTTGGCACCAGCTCGGGATCGACTGGGAAATCGCCCGCGAGATAGGGGTTCATTCCCTGATTCTTCAGCGTTTGCAGAAACCGCCCGAAGCCGGTGAGGTCGTGCATCAACGGCGCGGCGGTAAGGCGGCGGCGGGAGCCGGGCATGATGTCGTCCATGATGGTTTGCAGGTTGTTCATCGGGTCTTCGATGAACTCTGCCAGCGACCAGATCCGCACCCGCGCCTTGGCGTAGGGCGAGCGCAGCGTGCGCAGGTGCTCGGCCTCGACCGATTGCAGCCGCGCTGCCTCCTTGCGGACCACCGAGGAATTGATGCCGAGCTGGAACAGGCCGATTGCCCATGCGCCGGTGACAACGGAAATCTGCGCCTTCGGATCGGTGGCGATGAGCCATTCGATCTTCTGGCTGTCGCCCGGCCCGAACTGGAACATCTGCCGTTCGCCCCGGGTGTTCCAGATCAGGCTGGTGAGGAAGGCCTCCGGATTGTGGTCGCGCAGCGGGGCGCTGTTGGAGAGGCCGCCGTTGTAGGTGGTTTCACCACCCGCATACTCGACGCGGTCGGTGGAAAACAGATGGCCGTGCACCCGCCCGCCGGCAGCCTTGCCCAGCCATGTATCGAAATTGGAGAAGAGGTCGGAGAAGCCCTCGAACACCGAGTAGGGCTCGGCGGTTTTGCCGTTCTCCCAGTCGCGGTTGGGGAATCGGCTCTGCATGTAGAGCCCGGGCCGCCCGAGGGTTCGCCGGTCGACGGCCTTGGCAAAGAGCCTGTCGATCTTGGAGGGGTTCGGCTCGGCGTTCTTTGTCACCTTCGGGTCATTGGACAGGAAGGAGGCATAGAGCCGGTTGGCCTGTGGCCAGATCTTGCGGGCGACGAAGCAATCGGAGCGGCGCAGCAGCTGCAGGTGATCGTCGTAGAAGATGTGCGGCTTGCCCTGAAAATCGAACTTGGAAAGCGTCAGCGAGCGGCTTTCGACGTCGCTGGAATAGACCCGCACGATGGACTGAAAATAGCTCTCGTCGGGAATCCAGACGCGCTTGAAGTAGCGGTCGTACATGGGCCTGTCCGGGTCGGTCAGGATGGCCTCCAGAGTGGGCCGCGACAGGCACCACCATTGCGACCCGAGGTGCGGCACCAGCCCCTTCGGCACGCGGCGCTTGAACCGCACCAGCCGCTGCAGCGCGACGTAGCGGTCGAACAGGAACCGCTGCTTCTTCCACGAGAAGGGAAAGCGCAGGGTGAAGCGCTCGCTGTCGAAGCCGCCTTTAGTCCAGGTGACGTCTTCGATGGTGACGCTTTCGATGAAATCGGTGCGGGGGCGGGCATCGAGATAGGCCTTGAGTTCCTGCACCGGGCGCAGCGGAAGGCAGGAGCCGGAGGCAAGGTAGACGTGGCCGACCTCGGGGTGCTTTTGCAGCATGATCTCTGCCGCCTTCTGGGTGGCGGCGACGATGTTCCAGGTGCCCCATTCGCAATGATAGCGCGGGGCGAAGCTGACGTTTTCGAGGTCTGCGAGGGACTCGGTGAGCCGTGTGTACTCCTTGCGCCTTACCTTCCGGTCGCAGTGGATGACGATCGGGCAACCGCTCGTGGCCCAATGCCGCGCTGTCTGGCTGGCGCGCTCGAGCGCGGTATGCACGAGCATCACGAAGCCGACCATCAGGCCCAGTTTCCCTTCGACATCAGCCCGAGGATTTCGAGCTGCCGCCAATTGATGTAGCGCTCGCTCCACTTGGTCCAGAAATCGGGGTTCTCGCGCAGCACGCGGGCGTAGGCCTTGTACTCGTGGCTGGCCGCGTAGTGCTGGCCGCGCTCCAGCTCCTCCTCCGACTTGGCGGTGAAGGTATTGAGGAACTTGGCGTGCAGCAGGATGCCCGAAGCCTTCTCGCCGCCCCACTCGTCGTAGGTCAGGTTCAACCCGCGGGGCAGCAGCATGTGGGTGGAGCTGGCATAGGTGTAGCTCCTGTCCCATTTCACCAGCGGAATCTTGTTGAGCGCAGGCGCCCGCTCGGGGGCATCGCCAAAGAAGGCGCGGGCGCGGGGGCCGCCCTGGATCCAGAGGTTTCCATACAGGCGGTTGCGGGTGATCTGGTAGTTTCCGCTGTCGAAGTAGCTGGCAATTTCCAGCGGGTTCTGGCCCTCGCTGTAGGGCAGCGCATCGAGCGGGCCCTTGGGGTACATATCCAGCAGCATGGCGGAAAACGACTTGATCGAAGAGGCATCGAGCCAGTCGGTCAGGGCGCGGATGGGCCGGGTATCGCAGAACGGGTAGACGAAGAACTCGTCGACATCGACAACCAGCGCCCAATGGCCGTGAGCGTATTTTCTTTGCAGCCAGTTGAGCCAGTCCACCCCGAAGCGCGCGCGCTTGTAGCTGGCCTGTGTGGTCCAGAGCGACACGTCGGTCTGGTCTTGCAGGTACTCCCGCGAGCCGTCGTCGGAGCCGTTGTCGACGATGAAGAAATGCGCCACCCCGAGCTTGCGGTAGTACTCGAGGAAATAGGGCAGGCGGATACGCTCGTTGCGCAGGGTGACGAAGGCCAGCACGTCGCCCGGGTGGACGGCAGCACTGCGATTGGCAACGACGGACAGCTCCCGGCGTTTGCGCAGGGCTCGAATGCGCCAGCGCTTCCGCTGGAGCCGCAGCCGGTATGATCTTAATGCGCCCAACTCAATCCTTCGCCCCGAGGGCATGGCGGCACAGTGGTATCAGGTCACGCTTAAAACTTTGTTGAAATGCGCCTCCCACGTGGGGAGATGCAACCGCTCCAGCTCGACCCTCGGCACCGCTTGGCCCATTGTTGCCATTTCATGAATGGTCTTGGCCCATAGATATATATCGTTGCCTTTCAGGTAAACGGGCAAATCTCCTAGAAATTCCCGGTAAACCGGCAGGTCGTTGACGATCACCGGAGTTCGCTGCGCCAAGGCCTCGGCGGGCGGCAGGCCGAAGCCTTCGGCATGGGAGGGAAACAGGGCGGCACAGGCTCCCCTCGTCAATTGGGCAACGGCACCGTCGTTCAGGCCGTGCAGCTCGAAGATGTCGCGGCCTAGGGCGGGCGAAGCGTCGAGCCGGGCAAAGAGCGCCTCGTTGTTCCAGCCACGGCTGCCGATGATGAGAAGCACGGGGCGCGGGCCCGGCATGTTGGCCAGCTTCTCCCATGCGTCGAGGAGGAGCGCGTGATTCTTGCGGGGTTCGATCGTGCCGGTGGTGACGAAATAGGGCCTGTCGGGCGGCAGGGCGGGCAGCGCCTCGGCTGCGGAGGGCTTGGGGGTATCGACGCCGAGCAGCGCAACGAGGCCTTCGGGGATGCGGCCGAAGCGGCCGAACCACTCGATGCCGCGCTGCTGCGAGACCTCGGAATTGTAGATGATGCGGTCGGCATGGCGGCTCACGCGCCGCATGGCGGCCTCGAACTGCTCGGGCTGGCCGTCGCGCTGAAACTCCGGGTGGTCGAGCGGGATCATGTCGTGCACCAGAACGGTGATCTCGCAGAGGTTGGCCTTCATGGCCTCGAACACGCGCCCGGTGAGGTTGGAGTGCCCGACGTTGAGGTAGCGGGCGCCGCGCGGCAGGTGGCGGGCCAGCATGGAAGGCAGACGGGAGCGCAGGCAGGTGGCGCGGGCGAGGCTGCGGATGTCGGCGTGAACCCGGCGCTGAAGCGGGGAGAGCCTGCGGTTGAGCAGGGCCTGAATGTCGGCGCTGCCCCACTTGCCACCAGCCGCCAGCCGGGCGGCCAGCGCGGCAAGGCCCCTGCGATCGAGCAGGGCGTAGGACAGGGGCAGGCGGATGAGGGCGTAGAGGGGGGCATCATCGGTCAGAAGCCTGTCGAGATAGGCCCGCTCGACCCGGTCCACCCCGGTCAGCGGGCCGCGGCCAACGCGTGAGACCAGCCGCGAAAGGTCAAGGCAGCGTGGAGGCGCCTCAGCGCTCATAGGGCTCCGACTGGTGCCAGCGCCAGGCGTCGGCAATCATCGTGGCGATGTCCGACCGTTGCGGCGTCCAACCCAGCTCCTCCGCGGCGCGGCGGCTGCCCGACACCAGGGCGGCAGCATCGCCCGGGCGCCTCTGACCCTCGATCACCGGCACGGCACGGTTGGTCACGGTACCGCTGGCATCGACCACCTCGCGCACCGAAAATCCGTCACCCGAGCCAAGGCAGAAGACCCGGCTGCCCTTGTCGGCCTTGAGCCATTCGAGCCCCTTCACATGGGCATCCACGAGGTCGGAGACATGCACATAGTCGCGAATGCAGGTGCCGTCGGGCGTGGCGTAATCGGTGCCGAAGATCGTCAGCGCATCGCGCTTGCCGGCGATGGCATCCAGCATCAGGGGAATCAGGTGGGTTTCGGGCACGTGCTGCTCGCCGACCTCGGCATCGGGGTCGCAGCCCGCGACGTTGAAGTAGCGAAAGATCACCGAACGCAGCCCGTGCGCGGCCTCGAAGTCGGCCAGCAGCTGTTCGATGGCGCGCTTGGAGCTGCCGTAAGCGTTGATCGGGAGCTGCTCGGTCTCTTCATCGAGCACCACACCATCCTGATCGCCGTAGGTGGCGCAGGTGGAGGAGAAGACGAAGTTCAGGCATCCGGCGGCCACTGCGGCATCGGCGAGGTTCGCGGCGCCGGTGACGTTCTCGCGCCAGTACTTGCCCGGATCCTTCATGCTTTCGCCCACCAGCGAAAGCGCCGCAAAATGCATCACGGCAATCGGCTGGTAGGTGGCAAAGGCCGCGTCGATGCTGGCACGGTCCAGCAGGTCACCCTCGTGGAGCGGGCCGAACCTGACCGCATCGCGCCAGCCGGTGGAGAGGTTATCGAAGGCGACCGGCGTGTAGCCTGCCGCCTTCAGAGCCTTGCAGGCATGTGCGCCGATGTAGCCCGCGCCGCCGGTGACAATAACGTTCGCCATGGGAGCGGCCGCCTACTGCGCGGCTTTCTCGCTGGCCACGAGCTCGCGCAGGTAGCCCCAGAGCTCATCGCGCAGCTCGTCGCGGCCAAGGCCGAAGGACACGGTTGCCTGAAGGAACCCGGCCTTGGAGCCGCAATCGAAGCGCTGGCCGCTGAACCGGTAGCCATAGACGCCCTCTTCGCCGCCGATCTCCTGCGCGATGGCATCGGTCAGCTGGATCTCGCCGCCGGTGCCCTTTTGCTTCTTGTTGAGGTTGTTCAGTACCTTGGGCGTAAGGATGTACCGGCCGATGACGGCGAGGTTGGAGGGGGCCTCCTCGGGCTTTGGCTTTTCGACCATGCCGCCGACCTTCACCAGCTGGCCGTGGTCTTCGGTGACGTCGAGCAGCCCGTAGGCCGACGCCTTTGCCGGGGGCACTTCCATGGCGGCAACCATGCAGCCGCCGGTTTCCTGATGCGCCTCGACCATCTGCTGGAGGCACGGCTTTTCGGCGGCGATCACGTCATCGGGCAAGATCACGGCGAAGGGCTCATTGCCGATCAGGCGGCGGGCGCACCAGACGGCGTGCCCGAGGCCCAGCGCCTTGTGCTGGCGGATGTAGGCGATGGCGCCGCTTTCCATGTTGGTGTTCTTGAGCACCTCGATGAGCTGGTCCTTGCCCTTCTTGCGCAGCTCCTGCTCCAGCACCGGGGCGTGGTCGAAGTAGTCTTCGAGCGCGCCCTTGCCGCGGGAGGTGACAAAGATGAACTCCTTGATCCCGGCGGCGCGGGCCTCGTCGATGGCGTATTGAATCAGAGGCCTGTCGACCAGGGTCATAATCTCCTTCGGGATGGATTTGGTCGCCGGAAGAAACCGCGTTCCGAGCCCTGCCACCGGGAAAATTGCCTTGGTCACTTTTTTCATACTTGGTCTCGTCAATCAGTGTTGCACACGCGGTCCGAGCCGCCCGGGCGCCCGTGGAAATGCGCCGTATGAGCAGGACGATAGGGGCAAAGCTGCGGGGAAGGAACAGGGAAGCCTTTGGATTTTGTTGCACTGCGGCAAAAACCAGCCGGGATTGCCGGGATGGGTTCGAAATGGGCGACAGTCAGCTTTCGGGGCTGCGAAAACAGGCGATGCGCGCGCCTTCGCGGGCCAGTCGCGCGGTGCGGCGCCAGAAGCGGAAGACCGGATCCGTGCGCTCGGAGCGCCCGAAGAGGCCGCCGCGCTGGATCCAGAGGCCGGCGGGATCGAAGCGGCTGGCATGGAAGCGCGTGGTGCGGGAGAGGCGCAGGAGGGTGATGACGGTGTCGCCGGATGCCGCGTCTGCTCGGGCCCGGGCAAGTGCTTTGCGGTAGCCGAAGAAGGTGCAGCCGCGCAGCTCGTGGCGGGTCGGTCCCGGGCCTTCGGGGAAGGGGAGAAACGGGCTTTGGGACGGGCCGAAAGACGGCGGGTCAGAAAGGGGGGCGGAGAGGCCTTCGGAGATGCCGGCTTCGAGGCTGGCGAGCAGGGCGGGCTCATCCTCGGCGGTCAGGCGGCGTTCGGCGCGGTGCAGGGCAAGGCGCTCTTTCTGGCCTTTCCGCAGGGCGGCAAGGGCCGGGTCGCGGCGATCTTCGGGGCAGTGGCGGCGTAGGAAGAGGGCGGCGGAGCGGCCTATGGGGGCAAGGTCCGTGGGAGCGCGGTTGGCGCGTCGGGTGGCATTGGCGGCGAAGCCGTGGTGGACCTGGGCGAGGGGGACGATGGCGGTTTTACCGCCCGTGGGGGCGAGGCGGTGGGTGACATCGGTTTCGTCGAGAAAAAAGCGGAAGGCCGGGTCGAAACCGCCGATTCGGGCGAGGGACTCGCGGCGGAAGGCGCAGTTGGTGCCGTGGGTCTTTACGCAACGCGCGCTGGGCAGGAGCGTGGTTTCCGACTCGTTAACGTCGAGCGCGATATCCGCCCCGGTCTCATCTGTTGCAACCCCTTGCCACTGAAAGGAAATTCCGTTCCTGCCGCGCACGAAGCCGGTGCTGGCGTTTACTTCCGGCGCGTCAAAGGGCACCAGAAGCCGGGAGAGCCAGGGCGGCTCGGGGGTGGCGTCGTCGTCGATGAAGGCGACGAGGGGGGCGGCGGCCTCGGCAAGGCCGAGGTTGCGGGCCTGCGAGATGTTGGCCTCGTCGAACTCTACCAGCTTCATGCGGTGAGAAAGGTTAAGCGCCCGCGCCGCCTCCAGCCCTGCCGGGTCGGCCACGAGGATCAACTCGAAGTTGCGGTGGGTCTGAAGGCGGAAGGCGGGGAGGTTGCGGCGAAGCTCGTCGGGGCGGCCCCGGCTGACGATGATGACGCTGGCGCGCCCCTCCCCGCTCTCACTCATTCGACGCCCATCTGCGCCAGCATGGCCTCGATGCGGGGAATGTCTTCGGGGTTGTTCAGCTCCCAGAAGGCACGGCCCTTGCCCTGCACCTCGACGCAGAGCACGCGGCGGCCCTGCTCGAGAAACCGCAGCTGCTCCAGCCCTTCCAGCCGCTCCAGCGGGCCGGTGGGCCATGCCGGATAGGCGGTGAGCGCCTCGGGGCGGTAGGCATAGACGCCGACGTGGTGAAACACCGGCGTTGCGGCCTCGTTGGGATAGCTGGCGGAGGTGAAGGGGATCACCTCCTTGGAAAAGTAGAGCGCGGCATTGTCGGCGGCGAAGACGGCGGTGGTGCCGCCGACGCGGCCCGCCTTGCGGTCATCGAGGAAGGCCTTGAGCGACACGCCATCGCAGCGCAGCACGGGGGTGGCGATATCGGACTGGGTATCGGCCCGCATCGCCGCCACGAGGTCATCGACGAACCATGCCGGTGTGAGCGGCGCATCGCCCTGAAGGTTGACCACCACGTCGAAACTTTCGCCCAGCGCCTGCACCGCCGCAGCGCAACGCTCTGTGCCGTTGGCGCAGGTGTCGGGCGTCATCACCACCTCGGCGCCAAAGGCCTCGGCGGCCTCGCGGATGCGGGCATCGTCGGTGGCGACCACCACGCGGGGGCTGCCGGGCACGGCCTTTGCGGCCTCCCAACTGCGCTGGATGAGGGTCTTTTCGGCGCCCGACGCGCCGCGCAGCATGGCCAGAGGCTTGCCGGGATAGCGCTGCGAGGCGTAGCGGGCGGGGATGACGATAAGGAAGGACATGCGCGCTGCGCCCTAGCCCTGCTTCAGCGCCACATCGGGCGAATAGGCGATGAAGAAGGGGTTTTCGTAGCCCGGTTTGCCGTAGGTGAAGGGGGTGTGGTCATCGAAGCGGACCATCTTGCCGCCTGCCCCGCGGAGCACGGCGTCACCAGCGGCGGTGTCCCATTCCATGGTGCGCCCGAGGCGCGGGTAGATGTCGGCCTCGCCGGTGGCAACGAGGCAGAACTTGAGGCTGCTGCCCGCGCTCTTCATGTCGGCGGTGGCGTAGAGGTTGATGTAATCGTCGGTGGCCTGATCGCGGTGCGACTTGGAAGCCACCACGAGCAGGGCATCGTTATCGGGTTTGGAGACATGCATCGGCACCTGCTCGCCCGGCTCGCCGGGGGCGTGGGTGCCCTTTTCCTCGACCGACTGACCGGAGGCGAGGGTGTAGAAAAGCCGTTCCTTGGCGGGGGCATAGACCACGCCGCGCAGGGGCACGCCGTTTTCGACATAGGCGATGTTCACGGTGAAATCGCCGCGCCGTTTGACGAACTCCTTGGTGCCGTCGAGCGGGTCGACGATGAGGAAGGCTCCGGCGCTCTGGCTGTGGGTGCCGGCCTGTTCCTCGGTCACCACGAGCACATCGGGGAAGGCCTCGCGGAGACCTTCGCCGATGAGCGCATCGGCGGCTTCATCGGCCTCGGTTACAGGGCTTTCATCGGATTTCGCCTTTACCTCAAAGTCATCGGATTCGTAGATCTCCATGATCTTCGCGCCCGCTTCCAGCGCCAGACGGCGCATGACTGTGACCAAACGGTCGAAATCCATATGTCTCTCCTGTTGCTCGCGGCACCGTCAATTGACTGACGGCCAAGGCCCCTTATGGTTTGGCGTCAAAGTTTCGGCAAGTTTTCCGTGCAAGGTTGGCGGAAGGCACAGCACGAAGAGGCCGCAGGCACATGTTCGACAAGCAGACTCCCAGGACGCCCTATGGCTCGGCGCTGGCGATGGTGGAGCTGATCTATCACGCCACGGTGCGCGAAGTGCGCAAGGCGCATGGCAACGCCGTGTGGGGCCTTGTGATGAACATGCTCCAGACGGTCATTCTGGTGGGCATCTTCTATTTCATGTTCACGATTCTGGGCCTGAAGAAGAACGCCGTGCGCGGGGATTTCGTGCTCTACATCATGAGCGGGATCTTCATGTTCATGACGCATATCAAGGCGATGGGCTCTGTGGTGGGCTCTGAGGGGCCGGCCTCGGCGATGATGAAGCACGCGCCGATGAACACGCTGGTGGCGATCTGTTCGGCGGCGCTGGCGAGCCTTTACACCCAGCTCCTCTCGGCCTCGATGGTGCTGTTCATCTACCATGTCGCGATCAACCCGATCGAGTTTTACGACCCCACGGGCACCGTTGCGATGTTCCTCCTCGCGTGGTTCTCAGGCGTTTCGGTGGGCATGTTGTTTTTGTCGGCCAAGCCCTGGGCGCCGGATGCGGTCTCAATCATTTCAAGCATTTACTCGCGGGCCAACATGATTGCCTCGGG
Organism: Oceanicola sp. 502str15; assembly: GCF_024105635.1. Lineage (NCBI taxonomy): Bacteria > Pseudomonadati > Pseudomonadota > Alphaproteobacteria > Rhodobacterales > Roseobacteraceae > Oceanicola > Oceanicola sp. 502str15. The sequence continues at coordinate 3,281,106 of NZ_WYDQ01000001.1, read as the reverse complement.
CAAGATGTTTCTTGCCAACAGCTTGCCGGCCTACATGCTGCCGTTCTTCGACTGGAACCCGCTGTTCCACACGATCGATCAGGCGCGGGGGTTTGCCTTCATCAATTACAACCCGCATTACAGCTCGATCACCTATCCGGTGCTGCTGTCGATCACGCTGATCATGCTGGGGCTGCTGGGCGAGTTCTTTACCCGCAAGCGGGTCTCGATGAGCTGGAACGCGAAACGCTGAGCGTTCGGTGGGGTAGGATCCGGGCGATTTTTGCCGTTAATTGCAAAGAGATCACAGGCACATCCCGTACACAGGCTGTGCACAACCTGTACATACGCTTTTTCTGCCCCGGTGGTTAAGTTAATCGCCCGCGCTCACCGTGCGACCGCATGGGCGGCGATGAAATCGCGGTCGGGCTCGACCCCGAGCCCCGGCCCCTCGGGCACGGCGGCATAGCCCCCGGAGCGGGCCACCTGCCCCTGAATGTCGAGCGGCTCGGACAGCAGGTCGTCGCGGAACCTGTTGTCGGTGGTGTCGAACTCCAGCATCGGCTCCCAGGGAAACAGCCCGCCGGGCAGCGGCGGCATGGCGGCGAGCAGGTGGAGATTGGTGGCGACGGCGATGGCGGAGCCCCAGACGTGGTTCACGACCGGCGTGAAATGCGCGTGGCAGAGGGCGAGCACCCGGAGATACTCGGAGATCCCGCCGAGCGCGCAGACCTCGGGTTGGGCAATGTCGAGCCCGCGGGCCTCGAGCAGCGCGCGCCAGCCCCAGCGGTTGAACTCGGCCTCGCCGCCGGAAATGTTGACCGTGAGGCCAGAGCGCAGCTCGCGGTAGCCGTCGAGATCCTCGGGTGCGACGGGCTCCTCGAACCAGTAGGGCTGAAACTCCTCCATGGCGCGGCCGACATAGAAGGCGTCTGCGGTGGTGTAGGCGTGATTGGCGTCGATCATGAAGCGAAAGTCGTCGCCTACCCCGCGCCGCACCGCCTCGATCAGGCGCACGTCGTCGCGGGGGCCGAGGCCGACTTTCATCTTGGTGGCGACGAAGCCCATGTCCTTGATCGCGGCGGCCTCGTCGGGAAAGCGGGCGACCAGCTCGTCGGCGGGTTCGGGGCGCAGCATCATGCCGTAGCCGTAAACGGGCACCCTGTCGCGGTGCCTGCCGCCGATCAGGCGATGCAGCGGCAGGCCGGCCACCTTGCCGGCGATGTCCCAGAGCGCGATGTCGACGCCGGAGAGAGATTGCATTGGCATGCCCTTCTGCCCGTGGTCGCGCAGGAGGTTGTAGACCCGGTGCCAGGCCACATCGCGGTCGAGCGGGTTCATTCCCAGCACCATGGGCGCGATCACCTGCTCGACGATGGCGCGGTTGGCCAGCGCCACGTTGCCCGCGCCGAAGCATTCGCCCCAGCCGGTGATGCCCTCGTCGGTCTGCACCTCGACGAGGTGGGCGGTGCGCTGGTGATAATACTGTTGCGAATAGCCGAGCGGCTCCGGCAGGTCGTAGCGCAGGACGTGGCTGGTGACTTTGGTGATCTTCATGGTGGCCTCCCCCGGTCGCAGCATGGGGCGGGGCGGGACGAGAGGAAAGGGGTCAGGTGACGACGCGGAGGGTCACGTTGAGGCGGCCGCCTTGGGGCAGGAGGGTGGAGGTGCCGGGTTTGAGACGGTCGATGCCGTGGAAGGCGCGGCGGGCGGCGCCGGAGAGCACGCAGACGTCGCCGGAGTGGAGCCATGTGGAGGCGGTGGGATCGCTGCGGGAGAGGCCGCCGACGCGGAACAGGGCATCATCCCCGAGGGAGATGGACACGACGGGCATGGAGAAGTCGCTTTCGTCGATGTCCTGATGCAGACCCATGCGGGCGGCTTCGGAATAGTAGTTCACCAGGCAGCACTCGGGGAGGCGGTCGGTGCCGCTGACCTTCCGCCAGATGCCGAGCACCTCGGACGGGATGGGGGGCCACTCGACGCCCGAAGGGTGGCGCCGCTCATAGCGGTAGCCGCGACGGTCGGAGACCCAGCCGAAGGTGCCGGCGGAGGTCATCTTGACCGACATGCGCTTGCCGAACCGGGTTTCGGGATGGAACATCGGCGCGGCCTCGGCCACGCGGCGGAGGGCGGCGACCATGGCCTCCTGCGCGGCGCGGTCGAGCAGGCCGGGAAACAGCGCGACGCCGCGAAAGTCGACCGGCGCGCTCATGCCCGGCGCGCACGCACGGCCTGCCATGCCGCCTGCGTCAGCTTCCAGCATTGCCGCAGCCCCGGGCCTGCGCCGAAGTCGAGCATGGCATCATGGGTGTGCACCGCGCCGAGCCTGCCGGTGGCGGTTTGCGAGCGGATGTTGACCGGGTCGATGTGGAGCCAGATCACATTGGACCAGCGGAAGGCATGGGCGAACATCAGCGACTTCATCTCGAAGTTCGTGCCCCCGCCCCAATGGCTGCGCGCGAGGAAGGTGTAGCCGATGGACGGCGTGCCGGGATCGTCATCGGTGGTATAGAAGCGCGAGGTGCCGATGATTTGGGCGCTGGCCCTGTCGATGGCCACGAGCGACTCGCCATGGGCCAGCAGGGCCTCGAAATAGGGGCCGAAAACCTCGGGGCGCCAGCGCTCGGTGGCGGGGTGTCCGGCCCAGATCAGGGGATCGGAGGCGGCGGCGGCCAGATCGTTCTTGTCTGCCGCCTGCATCGGACGCAGCAGCAGGGTCGGCCCCTCCAGCACCGGTTGCGGCTCGAATTTTGCCAATGTGCCCGCCATCTTCGGCATCTTCCCTGCAATTCCACCAAAATTCCGGCAGATTCATCCATTCACACGTGTTGCAGCGCGGCAACCTGCTCCTTATATACCCATCGAAGCTCGGTCGGGGGGCAAGACTCCGACCATTGGGATCGGGCGTCAGGGGCCTCCCAGAGGACCTGAAGCCCACAACATCGCCGAAAGAAGAGGTAGAGTTTACATGGCTAAAGTCATCGGTATCGACCTTGGGACCACCAATAGCTGCGTCGCCATCATGGACGGCTCCCAGCCCAAGGTAATCGAAAACAGCGAAGGCGCCCGCACGACGCCTTCGATCGTGGCCTTCACCGAAGGTGAGCGCCTGGTCGGCCAGTCCGCCAAGCGGCAGGCCGTGACCAACCCCGAAAACACGATCTTTGGCGTGAAGCGCCTGATCGGCCGCCGGTTCGACGACTCGGATCTGGCGAAGGACAAGAAGAACATGCCGTTCAACATCGTTGATGGCGGCAATGGCGACGCATGGGTCGACTCGCGCGGTGAGAAGTACTCCCCGAGCCAGATCTCCGCGTTCATTCTCGGCAAGATGAAAGAGACCGCCGAGAGCTACCTGGGTGAAGACGTGACCCAGGCCGTGATCACCGTGCCCGCCTATTTCAACGACGCCCAGCGTCAGGCCACCAAGGACGCCGGCAAGATTGCGGGCCTCGAGGTGCTGCGCATCATCAACGAGCCGACCGCGGCTGCGCTGGCCTATGGTCTCGACAAGAAAGAGAGCAAGACGATTGCTGTCTATGACCTTGGCGGCGGCACCTTCGACGTGACCATCCTCGAGATCGACGATGGCCTGTTTGAAGTGAAATCCACCAACGGCGACACCTTCCTTGGTGGTGAAGACTTTGACATGCGCATCGTCAACTACCTGGCCGACGAGTTCAAAAAAGAGAACGGCGTTGACCTGACCAAGGACAAGATGGCGCTGCAGCGTCTGAAGGAAGCTGCCGAGAAGGCGAAGATCGAGCTGTCGAGCGCGAGCCAGACCGAGATCAACCAGCCGTTCATCAGCATGGGCAAGGACGGCCAGCCGCTGCACATGGTGATGAAGCTGACCCGTGCCAAGCTGGAGAGCCTCGTCAATGACCTGATCAAGGCCTCGATCAAGCCCTGCCAGGCGGCGCTGAAGGATGCGTCGCTGAGCACCGGCGACATCGACGAGATCGTGCTGGTCGGTGGTATGACCCGGATGCCGAAGGTGATCGAAGAGGTCACCAAGTTCTTTGGCAAGGAGCCGCACAAGGGTGTGAACCCCGATGAGGTTGTGGCCATGGGCGCCGCGATTCAGGCCGGCGTGTTGCAGGGCGACGTGAAGGACGTGGTGCTGCTCGACGTGACGCCGCTGAGCCTTGGTATCGAGACGCTGGGTGGCGTGTTTACCCGGCTGATCGACCGCAACACCACGATCCCGACGAAGAAGAGCCAGATCTTCTCGACCGCCGAGGACAACCAGAACGCCGTGACGATCCGGGTGTTCCAGGGTGAGCGCGAGATGGCGGCCGACAACAAGATGCTCGGCCAGTTCAACCTCGAAGAGATCCCGCCCGCGCCGCGCGGCATGCCGCAGATCGAAGTGACCTTCGACATCGACGCCAACGGCATCGTCAGCGTCAGCGCCAAGGACAAGGGCACCGGCAAGGAGCAGGTGATCACCATCCAGGCCTCCGGTGGCCTTTCGGACGAAGACATCGACAAGATGGTCAAGGACGCCGAAGAGAACGCCGACGCCGACAAGGCCCGCAAGGAGCTGGTGGAAACCAAGAACCAGGGCGAGAGCCTGCTGCACTCGACCAAGAAGTCGCTCGAGGAGCATGGGGACAAGGTTGACGCCTCGACGGTGGAAGCCATCGAGCTGGCCATGGGCCCGCTGGAAGAGGCGCTTGAGGCCGACGATGCGGGCAAGATCAAGTCCGGCATCCAGAACCTCACCGAGGCCGCGATGAAGCTGGGTGAAGCCATCTACAAGGCGGAGCAGGCGAAATCCGGCGAGGCCGAGCCCGAGGATGCCGAAGACGGCCCGCGCGGCGTGGATGACGACATTGTGGATGCCGACTTTGAAGACCTCGATGACGACAAGCGTGCCTGATCGCACGTGATGTAACCCGGGACAGGCCGGCCTGGGAAACCGGGCCGGTCTTCGCCGTTCAAGGGAAAGGGCGATCAGATGGCAAAACGTGATTTCTACGAGGTGCTTGGCGTCGACCGTGGGGCCTCGGGGGACGAACTCAAGAAGGCCTATCGCAAGAAGGCCAAGGAGCTGCACCCCGACCGCAACTCCGACAACCCCAATGCCGAAGACCAGTTCAAGGAGGTCAACGAGGCGTATGACGCGCTGAAGGACCCCGAGCGCAAGGCGGCCTATGACCGCTTTGGCCATGCCGCCTTCGAGGGCGGTGGGCCGCGGCCCGGACAGGGTGGCGGGTTCAACCAGCAGGGCGACTTTGCCTCTGCCTTCAGCGATGTGTTCGACGACCTGTTTGGCGACTTCATGGGGGGCCGCGGCCGCCCCGGTGGCGGCGGGGGCGGGCGGCGTGCCGCGCGCGGATCAGACCTGCGCTACAACATGCGGATCAGCCTGGAGAATGCCTTCACGGGCACCCAGAAGACCATCAACGTGCCGACCTCGGTGCAATGCGACACCTGCGAGGGCAGCGGCGCCGAGGGTGGCGCAGAGCCGACCACCTGCCCGACCTGCTCCGGCATGGGCAAGGTGCGCGCGCAGCAGGGCTTCTTCACGGTGGAGCGCACCTGCCCCACCTGTGGCGGGCTGGGCCAGCACATCAAGAACCCCTGCAAGAGCTGTGGCGGCCAGGGCCGTGTGGAGAAGGACCGGTCGCTTTCGGTCAACATTCCGGCGGGCGTCGAAACCGGCACGCGCATTCGCCTGAGCGGCGAAGGCGAAGCCGGGCTGCGGGGCGGGCCGACGGGCGATCTCTACATCTTCATCGAAGTGGAAGCACATCCGCTGTTCGAGCGCGAGGGGGCCGACCTGTTCTGCCGCGTGCCGGTGAGCATGACCTCGGCCGCGCTGGGCGGCGACATTGAGGTGCCAACCATCGACGGGGGCCGCAGCCGGGTGAAGATTCCGGCCGGGGCGCAGAGCGGCAAGCAGATGCGCCTGCGGGGCAAGGGGATGCCGCCGCTGCGCGGGCCGGGCAATGGTGACATGTTCATCGAGCTTTCGGTCGAGACGCCGGTGAACCTGACCAACCGTCAGAAGGAGCTTCTGCAGGAGTTCGAAGGGCTGGCGAAGGACAACAACCCGGAATCCAGCAGCTTCTTCTCCAAGGTGAAGAGCTTTTGGGACGGCATGAAAGGCTGAAGAGCGGGGCGGGCCACGCCTGCCCTACTCCGACTCCTGCTCTGGCTCCCGTTCGCAGACGGTCTGCACATCTTCGACGGTGTCGCGCAGCGCCAGCGCCTCGGCGGTGAGGCTCTCGATCCGGTAGGCGGCTGACTGGCCGGCCAGCGTGGTTTCGACCTCGGTGATCATGCCCGAGGGCAGCTCGGCCAGCGGCACATTGGCGCCATCGCGCGAAAAGCGCATGAGGCGGTGGGTGTCGAGCCACTCGGTCAGGGTGCCGTCCTCCACCTCCCAGCTTCCCGAAAACGAGAACTGCATGGCAACCGGGGTCCGGTCGTCGGAGCTTTCGACCTCGCTGCGGCCCGAGAGCTTGCCGCCTTCGGCAAAGCTGACCTGCCGCTCCATGGCGTAATCATGCGGCTCGGAGGCGCAGAGCCAATTGCCCGCAAGCAGGGTGGCCTGCGGGTCTTCGCGGCAGGCCGAGAGAACGAGAAGGGCGAGGAGGGCTGTGGCCCTAGCCATTGGTGCGGCGGCAGGACATGCGCAGGTTGTCGGCCTTGCGGCCTCCGGGCGAGACGTATTCCAGCACGAGGCGCGTGTCGGTCAGGCGGCGGATGTAATAGCGCACGTGATGGGGCTGATCGACCTCGCGGCGGGCGCGGTCGGCCTCGGGGCCGCGCAGGCGGGTGGCCTTGCCCTCGGTGGTCACGGTGACGGAGGGGCTGTGAGTGCGGTCGACCCGCTCGGCCAGCACGTTGCCCTCGACCACGTAGCGCCCGGCGGCGGAGAAGGCGATTTTGGCGAGGCCGGTCTGGCCCTTGTAGCGGCGCTTGATCTGGAAGGCCTGACGGCCGGTGAACTTGCCGCCGGGCTCGTAGGTGACCACCCGCCCAAGCGCGGCGGGCCCCTCGCTGACCTGGCAGTTCCACGTGCCGGTGAGGGTGGCGGCGGAGAGCGGCGCGGCGAGAAGCAGGGCGAGGGCGGTGGCGACGAGTTTCATGGGGCGAGATTAGGCGGTGGGCGGGGCGGTGTTAACCGTTGATTCACCATGGCTGTGTCACAGTCCCGGCATGACACATGCGTTTCAGGAAGCCCCGCTGCCGCTGTTCGACCCTGACGAGGCCGAGGCGATCGTGCTGCCCGTCGGCAAGCTGCCGAGCTACATCAAGGATCACCGAAAACGGCTGCGCGAAAGGTTCATGGCGGGGGGCGCGGCGGCGATGCCCGATTACGAGATGCTGGAGCTGGTGCTGTTTCGCGCGATCCCGCGGCGCGACGTGAAGCCGCTGGCACGGGCGCTGCTGGAGCGGTTTGGCGATTACAGCGGGGTGCTTTCGGCCAGCGTGGCCCGGCTGGCCGATGTGCCCGGCGTGGGCGATGCGGTGATTGCGGAGCTGAAAATCGTGGAGGCGGCGGCGCACCGGCTGGCGCGCTCGAAGGTGTTGCAGAAGCAGGTAATCTCGAGCTGGGCGCAGTTGCTGGACTATTGCCGCGCCTCGATGGGGCACCGGGAGACCGAGCAGTTCCGGGTGCTGTACCTCGATAGGCGCAACGTGCTGATCGGGGACGAGGAGCAGGCGCAGGGCACGGTGGACCATGTGCCGGTCTATCCGCGCGAAGTGGTGAAGCGGGCGCTGGAGCTGAACGCCTCGGCGTTGATCCTCGTGCACAACCATCCGAGCGGCGATCCGACCCCGAGCACGGCGGATATTGCGATGACCGAAAAGATCCGGGAGGCCGCCGATGCGCTGGGGATCACCCTGCACGACCACCTTATCGTCGGGCGGGCCGGAGAGCTGAGTTTTCGCGCCGAGGGCTACCTGTAGAAACGGGCGCCGCACATCCCCGTGCGGCGCCCGTTCCTGACCCGTGAGCGGGGTGTTTACTCGGCTGCCGCCATGCGGATCTCGGGCAGGATGCCGGAGAACACGAGATAGTCGCCCACCGCGTCGCAGGCGGGCATGGTGACGGTGAGGGGCTGGGGCGCGAAGCCGCGGGTGCCCTTGGACATCACCTCGGCGCTCATCTCGCGGCCGCAGTTCTCTGCCGTGACCTCGGCCTCGATGTTGATGCGCACCGAGCCACCGGCGGCGGCGGGGTAGCTGTAGACCTCGGCCATCATGGCGCCGGGCATGTCTGCCGCGCCCAGAAGGGTGAGGAAGCCGCCCTCGCCCGACACGGCGCGGGACGGGCCGGCGGGTGCGGAGGCGTCGATATGGCCCTCTGTGTTGTAGTCGGCGCCGTTCTCGAAGGCGTGGAGCGCCACGCCGGCGCGGCCCTGCCAGGAGAGCGCGGTGCGCTCGAAGCCGTCGGTGCCCTGCACGAGGGTGGCGGCGCTGGCGCGCTCGCCGGTGTCGAGGCTGGCCTCGAAGGCGGCGTTGGCGGAGAGGGCGGGCACGTCGACGGTGAGCTTGCCCTCGTTGTCGGTCACCTCGGTAAAGGTGAGCGGGCCGTGCTTGAGCGTGACCGGCTCGCCGGGGCTACAGGGCGCGGAGAGCGTGAGGCGCACCATGGCGGCCTCGCGGGCCTTGGCGCTGAGGGCAAGGCTGCAATCCTGGGCGACATCGGGCATCGCCTCGCTGAGCGGCTCGGGACGGGGCTGCGGCTCGGCGGCGAGGGCGGCGACTTCGACCGGCTCGGGCTGGGCCTGCGGCTGGGGCTGCGGTTCGCTGCGCGATTGCAGCGCGGGCACCGGCAGGAGCGAGGCGGACCGGGTCACGCCAACGGAGCTGTCGGGCTTGGGCAGCGCGGCCTCGGGCACTTCGGCCATTGGCGGCGTTTCGGAGGCAGGGCGCTTTTGCAGCGCGGTGGAGAGCGGCTGGATCTTGGCCTTGGGGGCCTCGACAACGGGCTTTGCCACCGCCTGCTCCGTGGAGCCGCCGGTGAATTGCTCGGCCATCGGGCCGACCTTCTGCATGATGAATCCGGTGCCAAGCGCAATGGCAAACACCGATCCGGCCATCATCAGCCGCTTCTTCAGCTTCGCATCAACTTTCATCGTTCCCTCCGTCACCCATACGGGGATCATCGAGGAAACAACTAAAGAAGGAGTTAGGCGCGGGCGGGGCGGGATTGGGCCATTTGTTGCAAATGCCTCGAACCCGCGCCGCAGGATGTTGTGGCTGCCCGATGGCGCGCCTCAAGATGGGGCAGAAAACGAGAGGGGCGGCCTTATAGCCGCCCCATTTGTTGTTTCGCTTTTGCCAACGATCTCAGGTCAGGGTGCCGTGGCAGTGCTTGAATTTCTTGCCCGAGCCGCAGGGGCAGGGATCGTTCCGGCCCGGGTTGCCCCATGTGGTTTCGTCGTTCTCGTCGAAACCGGGCGCCGCGGCGGCCTCGGCCACCTGCTCGGCAGGAACCTCGCCGGGGGTGGCCTGCCGTTCGGCAGCCGCGGCGGCGAGGCCGGGGTGCTGGCTGGCGAGCTGCTGCATGAGCTGGGCCTGCTCCTCGGCATTGAGCGGGCGGATCTGGCCGAGCTTCTGGCTGACCTCGGCGCGCAGGCTGTCGAGCATCATCTCGAAGAGCTGGAACGACTCGGTCTTGTACTCGTTCAGCGGGTCGCGCTGAGCGTAGCCGCGGAAGCCGATGACCGAGCGGAGCTGCTCGAGGGTCAGGAGATGCTCGCGCCACTTGCCGTCGATGGTTTGCAGCAGCACCTGCTTTTCGATGTTGCGCATGGTGTCGGGGCCGAACTCGGCGGCCTTGGCGGCCATCATCTCGTCGGAGGCCTTGCAGAGCCGCTCGGAGATTTCGTCCTGGTCGACGCCCTCCTCTTCGGCCCATTCGATCACCGGCACGTCGATGGAGAGCTTTTCGAGGCAGGCGGCGTAGAGCTTTTCGGCCTCCCACTGGTCGGCGTAGCTCTTGGGCGGCATGAACTCGTCGACGAGATCGTCGACCACCTCGTGGCGCATGTCGGCGACGATCGCGGAGAGATCCTTGCTTTCCATGATCTCGCGGCGCTGCTTGAAGATGACCTTCCGCTGGTCGTTCATCACGTCGTCGAACTTGAGGAGCTGCTTGCGGATATCGAAGTTGCGGCCCTCGACCTTGGCCTGCGCCCGCTCGAGCGACTTGTTCACCCAGGGGTGGATGATCGCTTCGCCCTCTTTCATCCCGAGCCGCGACAGAACGGCGTCGAGACGCTCGGAGCCGAAGATGCGCATGAGGTCATCTTCGAGCGAGAGATAGAAGGAGGTGCGGCCCGGGTCGCCCTGACGGCCGGAGCGGCCGCGGAGCTGGTTGTCGATCCGGCGCGACTCGTGACGCTCGGAGGCCAGAACGAAGAGGCCGCCGGCCTCCTTGACCTTCTGCTCGTCGGCCTCGTGCTCGGCCTCGATCCGGGTACGGATCGCCTCGGGGTCGCCGTCGGGATCGGCGGCGATGGCCTCCATGATCTTGAACTCGACGTTGCCGCCCAGTTTGATGTCGGTCCCGCGGCCGGCCATGTTGGTGGCGATGGTCACCGAGCCGAGCTTGCCGGCGTCGGCGACGATCTGGGCCTCCTGCTCGTGCTGGCGGGCGTTCAGCACGTTGTGCGGAATGCCGGCCTTTTCGAGCAGGCTCGACAGGATCTCGGACTTTTCAATGGAGGTCGTGCCGAGCAGCACCGGCTGGCCCTTGTCGTGCGCCTTGCGGACGCGCTCGACGATGGCGTTGTATTTTTCGGTGGTGGTCCGGTAGACGGCGTCGTGGTCGTCTTTCCGGGCGATCGGCCGGTTGGTGGGCACTTCGACCACGCCGAGTTTGTAGATCTCGGCAAATTCCTCGGCCTCGGTCAGCGCGGTACCGGTCATGCCGCCGAGCTTGTTGTAGAGGCGGAAGTAGTTCTGGAAGGTCACCGAGGCCATGGTGATGTTCTCGGGCTGGATCTCGACGCCTTCCTTGGCCTCGATGGCCTGATGCAGACCGTCGGACAGCCGCCGCCCCGACATCATCCGGCCGGTGAACTCGTCGATCAGCATCACCTCGCCGTTGCGGACGATGTAATCCTTGTCCTTGAGGAAGATCTTGTGGGCCTTCAGCGCCTGGGTCGTGTGGTGCACGATGCCGGTGCTCTCGGGGTCATACAGCGACTGGCCCTCGGGCAGGATGCCCTCGCGGGTGAACTCGGCCTCGAGAAACTCGTTGCCCTCGTCCGTCAGCGTGGCGTTGCGGGTCTTTTCATCGAGCGAGTAGTGATCGGCGGTGAGCCGGGGGATCACGGCGTCGATGGTCTTGTAGAGCTCGGAACGGTCCTGCGAGGGACCGGAGATGATGAGCGGGGTGCGGGCCTCGTCGATCAGGATCGAGTCGACCTCGTCGACGATCGCGAAATTGTGGCCGCGCTGGTACATCTGGTTCAGCTCGGACTTCATGTTGTCGCGCAGGTAGTCGAAGCCCAGCTCGTTGTTGGTGGCGTAGGTGATGTCGGAGGCGTAGGCGGCCTGCTTCTCGGCATCGGGCTGCTGCGGATAGACGACGCCGCAGGTGAGGCCGAGGGCCTCGTAGACATTGCTCATCCACTCGGCGTCACGCTTGGCGAGGTAGTCGTTGACCGTGACCACGTGCACACCCTTGCCGGTGAGGGCGTTGAGGTAAGCCGGGAAGGTGGCGACGAGGGTTTTGCCCTCGCCCGTCTTCATCTCGGCGATATTGCCCTGATGCAGGAAGATCCCGCCCAGGAGCTGCACGTCGAAGGCCCGCAGCCCGAGCGCCCGCTTGGCGGCCTCGCGGCAGTTTGCGAAGGCTTCGGGCAGCAGGGCATCGAGGCTTTCGCCCCCCATCGCCCGCTTTGCCAGCTCTTCTGTCTTTTCCTTCAGCCCCTCGTCGGAGAGCTTTTCGAACTCCGGCTCAAGCGCGTTGATCTTTTCGACCAGCGGGCGGGTGGACTTGATCTTGCGGTCGTTGGCTGTGCCAAAGACCTTCTTTGCAACGGTTCCGAGACCCAGCATGTTTTCTCCGCTCGCCCTGCCTTGACGGTTTTGTGTGGCTGATGGCGCTTGCCGCCCCAATCACCCAACAATAGAAACGCGGGCAGAGAACGGGCTTGCGCCTTAGAACACAAGGCGATGTAAGACCCGTGACCCATAGTGTCAACGCCGCCGCAAGGGCGGCCGAGCAGGAGTAGATGCATGACCTTCCCCAAGACGATCGCGCTGGCGGCCATTCTGGCAGCGGGCCTCGGAGCCGGGGCGACCGCGCAGGAGGCTGCGGCGACCGAGGAGAACGAGGCCACGGAAGCGACGCCGGAGGCAATGGCAGACGTGACCGCAGACACGGTGGTGGCCACCGTGGGCGGTGTCGATATCACCGTTGGCCACATGATCGTGGCGCGCAAGTCGCTGCCCGAGCAATATGCCCAACTGCCGCCGGAAGTGCTCTGGGAGGGCATTCTGGAGCAGCTGGTGCAGCAGTATGCGCTGGCGCAGGAGGCCGGTGAGCCGAGCAAGGAGACCGAGCTTGTGCTGGAGAACCAGCGCAGCGGCTACCTTGCGGGCGACGTGCTGGAGGCCACCGCGATGCAGGCCACCACCGATGAGGCGCTGGAGGCCAAGTACAACGAGCTTTACGCCGATGCCGAGCCGCAGCGCGAGTGGAACGCCGCGCATATCCTCGTGGAAACCGAGGAAGAGGCGCAGGCGGTGAAGGAAGAGGTCGAGGGCGGCGCCGATTTTGCCGAGGTGGCCAAGGTGAAGTCGACCGGCCCCTCCGGCCCGAACGGCGGCGCATTGGGCTGGTTCAGCGCCGGCATGATGGTGCCCGAGTTCGAGGCTGCCGTGATGGCGATGAAGGCCGGCGATGTGAGCGACCCGATCCAGACCCAGTTCGGCTGGCATATCGTGAAGCTCAACGAGACCCGCCTGAAGGACAAGCCCGAGATGGCCTCGGTGAAGGACCAGCTCACCGAAGAGGTGCAGCGGGCCGCCGTGGACGAGGCGATTGCCGCAGCGGTGGAGAAGGCCGGCGTGGTGAAGCCCGAGGGCGAGGTTCCGGCCGCCGTGCTCAACGATTTCAGCCTTCTGGAGGACTGATGGGCAAGTACCCCGTTTCGCCGCTGGCGCCCGAGAGCTTTCCCGATCTGCCCGTGATCGGGGGTGTGAAGTTTGCCGCCGTGGAGGCCGGGGTGCGCTACCAGGGCCGGCTCGATGTGATGCTGGCCCTTCTCGATCCGGGCTCGGTGGTGGCGGGGGTCTTCACCCGCTCGGCCACCCGCTCGGCGCCGGTGCGCGACTGCGAGGCCAAGCTGCGCAAGAGCAGCGAGGCGGGGGCGGCCATTCTGGTGAACTCCGGCAACTCCAACGCCTTTACCGGCGGGGCGGGGCAGGAGAGCGTGGATGCGATCTGCGCCGCCGTGGCCGAGGCTGCGGATGTGCCGAAGAACCGCGTGTTCACCGCCTCGACCGGGGTGATTGGGGAGCGGCTGCCGCATGACCGGATCACCGCGAAGCTCGGCGCCCTGGTGGACGGGCTGGACGCGGGCGGTATCGAGCTGGCCGCGAAGGCGATCATGACGACCGACACCTTTGCCAAGGGCTCCACCCGCGAGGTGGCGCTGAAGGACGGGACGGTGAAGATTGCCGGGATCGCCAAGGGCTCCGGCATGATCGCGCCGGATATGGCGACGATGCTGGTCTATATCTTCACCGATGCGAAGATCTCCCGCGATGCCTTGCAGGGCATGGTGAGCGGGATCAACGAGACCACCTTCAACGCGATCACGGTGGATGGCGACACATCCACCTCGGACACGCTGCTCTGTGCCGCGACCGGGGCCTCCGGCGTGGAGTGCGACGGCTCGGAAGAGTTCGAGACGGCGCTGAAGGAGGTGATGCGCGATCTGGCGCATCAGGTGGTGAAGGACGGCGAGGGCGCGACCAAGTTCGTTGCCGTCAAGGTCACGGGCGCGGCGCATGATGCCGATGCCAAGCGGGTGGCCATGAGCATTGCCAATTCGCCGCTGGTGAAGACCGCGATTGCCGGGGAAGACCCGAACTGGGGCCGGATCGTCATGGCTGTGGGAAAGAGCGGCGCCGAGGCGGACCGTGACAAGCTGACGATCAAGTTCGGCGAGGTTCTGGTGGCCGAGCATGGCTGGGTGTCGCCGAACTACTCGGAGGAGCAGGGGGCGGGCTACATGAAGCTGCCCGAGCTGGTCATCCGGGTCGATCTCGGGCTGGGCAAGGGCCGGTTCACCGCTTGGACCTGCGACCTGACCCATCAATACATCTCGATCAACGCCGATTACCGCTCTTGAGGGGGCGGGCGTGAAGGTTGTTCTGGTTGCCGCCGTTGCGCTGATCGACGTGGACGGGCGGGTGCTGCTGGCGCAGCGGCCCGAGGGCAAGAGCATGGCCGGGCTGTGGGAGTTTCCGGGCGGCAAGGTGGAGCCGGGTGAGACGCCGGAGGCCGCGCTGATCCGGGAGCTGCACGAGGAGCTGGGGATCGAGACATGGGAGAGCTGCCTTGCGCCTCTCACCTTTGCTTCGCACGGCTATGACGACTTTCACCTGCTGATGCCGCTCTTTGCCTGTCGGAAATGGGGGGGAACGCCCCGGCCGCAGGAGGGGCAGAGCCTCAAGTGGGTGCGGGCCAACGAGCTGCGCGATTACCCGATGCCGCCTGCCGACATTCCCTTGATCCCGATTCTGCGCGATTGGCTCTGACGGCCCGCTATTGGCGCCGATGCACGATTTTATGACAGGTGCTTTCGTTCGCTGCGTAATATTCGTGCGTTCTTTCGGGGCAAAAGGTCAGATAATGAGTGAATTGTTAATGGCGTTCCGGTATCCTGCCTGAGCGTCAACGACACTTCTGGGGGAAGCATTCGATGCCAATGACTATTGTTCTGGGAAGTTGTGTTTCGGTTCAGGGCCAGTTGGTCAAGGAATTGCCCGACGGCAAGGTCATGATCCGTGTTGGTGACAAGCTCTATCGCGGCGTTCCGGCCTCGAAGGTAGCGACGGCCGCTTGAGCGGAGCTTGATCGACATGTGATCTGGGGGAACCCGCGCAGAGGAGGGCGCGGGTTTTTCTATGTCCGGGGATTGGATGGGCCCTGCGCCGATGCGGCGGGCGGGCAAGGACCCCACAGAACGAAAAAGGCCGCGCTCGGGATGGAGCGCGGCCTTTTTGGTGTGATGTCCCGGAGGATCAGTCGAGCGTGCGCTCGACCTCCTTGCGGGTGAAGATCTCGATGACATCGTTTTCGCGGATATCGTCGTAGTTCTCAAAGGCCATGCCGCATTCCTGGCCCGAAATGACCTCGGCGACCTCGTCCTTGAAGCGCTTGAGGGTCTTCAGCGTGCCTTCGTGGATCACCACGTCGTCGCGCAGCAGGCGGACGCCGGCGGAGCGGCGGGCAACGCCCTCGGTGACCAAGCAGCCGGCAACCTTGCCGACGCCGGTGACCTTGAAGACTTCGCGGATCTGCGCGTAGCCGATGAAATCTTCCTGGATCTCGGCGGAGAGCAGGCCGGAAGCGGCTGCCTTCACGTCGTCGACCAGATCGTAGATCACCGAGTAGTAGCGGATCTCGACGCCCTTCTGGTTGGCGGCCTGACGCGCGGGCGCGTTGGCCCGGACGTTGAAGCCGATGACCGGCGCACCGGAAGCTTCGGCAAGGCCGATGTCGCTTTCGGTGATGGCGCCGACGCCGTAGTGCAGCACGCGCACGCGGACCTCGTCGTTGCCGATCTTCTCCATCGCCTGGATGATCGCCTCGGCGGAGCCCTGCACGTCGGCCTTCACGACGATCGGAAGTTCGGAAACGTCCTTGTCGTCCTTGGCCTTCTGCATGAGCTGCTCAAGGGTGGTCGCGGCACCGGCGGCGGCGCGTTTTTCCTTGGCGGCATTCTCGCGGTACTCGGCGATCTCGCGGGCCTGAGCCTCGGAGGAGACGACGTTGAGCACGTCGCCGGCCTCGGGGGTGCCGTTGAGGCCGAGCACCTCGACGGGCACGGAAGGCCCTGCCTCTTCGACGCGGTCGCCCTTGTCGTTGATCAGCGCGCGGACCTTGCCCCACTGCTCGCCGACGACGAAGATGTCGCCCTGCTTGAGCGTGCCGTTCTGCACCAGAACGGTAGCGACGGGGCCACGGCCCACGTCGAGCTGGGCTTCGATCACCGCGCCCTGAGCGGCACGTTCCGGGTTGGCCTTGAGTTCGAGCACTTCGGCCTGAAGCGCGATGGCTTCGAGCAGCTCGTCGAGACCCTGGCCGGTGTGGGCCGAAACCTCGACATCCTGCACGTCGCCCGACATGGCCTCGACGACCACCTCGTGCTGGAGCAAGTCGGTGCGGACCTTCTGCGGGTTGGCCGCGGGCAGGTCGACCTTGTTGATCGCCACGATCATCGGCACGTTGGCGGCCTTGGCGTGGTTGATGGCTTCGATGGTCTGCGGCATCACCGCGTCATCAGCGGCCACGACGAGAACCACGATATCGGTGACCTGGGCACCACGGGCCCGCATCGACGTGAACGCCGCGTGGCCGGGGGTGTCGAGGAAGGAGAGCAGCGCGCCGCTCTCGGTTTTGACCTGGTAGGCGCCGATGTGCTGGGTGATCCCGCCAGCCTCGCCGGACACCACCTTGGCATCGCGGATCGCATCGAGCAGCGAGGTCTTGCCGTGGTCGACGTGGCCCATGATGGTGATGACGGGCGCACGCGGGCGGAGATCTTCTTCCTTGTCGTCGGCGCTGGCGATCACCTGCTCGACGTCGGCGTCGGAGACGCGCACGACACGGTGGCCGAACTCTTCGATGATGAGTTCGGCGGTGTCGGCGTCGATCACCTGGTTCTGGGTGACCATCATGCCGTTCTGCATGAGGGCCTTCACCACTTCGGCAACGCGCTCGGCCATGCGGTTGGCCAGCTCGGAGACCACGATGGCCTCGGGGAGCTGCACGTCGCGCACGACCTTCTCGCGGCTTTCGACACCGCCCATGGCTTTCTGGCGCGCACGCTCCTGCTTGCGCTTCATCGCGGCCATCGAGCGCTGACGCCCGCCTTCGCCGCCCGAGAGCGCCTGGTTCAGGGTGAGCTTGCCGGAGCGGCGGCCGCTGTCGTCGCGGTTGGCCTTGCCACGGTTGTCACGGTTGTCGCGGTTGTCCCGATCGTCGCGGCGCGGGGCGGCACGGCCGCCACGGCCACCTTCATCAGCGGGCGCGGGGCCGGGCTGGGAGGGTGCGGCGGCGGCAGCAGCAGCAGCGGGCGGCGCGTTGCGCTCGGCCTTCTCGCGGGCTTTCGCCTCTTCGGCCTCGCGCTTCTTGCGGGCGTCTTCTTCTTCCTTGGCCTTGAGGGCCTCCTGGCGTTCGCGCTCTTCGCGCTCCTTCGCCTCGGCTTCCTCGCGGCGGCGCTGGCGCTCGGCCTCGCGGGTCTTCTCTTCGGCCTCGCGGCGCTTGTTTTCTTCGGCCTCGGTAGCCTTGGCGGCGGCGAGCGCCTTCAGGCGACGCTCCATCTCGGCGTCGGAAATCCCGGCGGGGCGCTTGGACGGATCGCCAGCCGCAGCCGCAGCCGCAGCCCCGGCGCCAGCGGTCGGCGCACCGGGCTTGGGCACCACGACGCGCTTGCGCTTGGTTTCCACCACGACGTTCTTGGTGCGCCCGTGGGAAAAGCTCTGCTTCACCTGACCGGAGCGCGGGCCTGTACGCAGGCCCAGGGTTTTTTTGCCGTCGCTATCGCTCATGCGATGTTTGTCCTTTCCGGGGAGAATCCCCGCTTCCTTCGCGCAAAGCGCCAAGCTTTGCGGCGTCTTCTACAACACGCTTCGTGAGTCCACCAGACGCAAGAGCGGCGTGTATCACATGTTCCCTGCCGAATGCCAAACCGATTTCGTTGGCGCTCAGGCACCCTACGAAGGTGCCTTTTCCGGGCGGCGAGCTGAGTTTCGACTTGCCGCGTTCGGAGCCGTCCATGGCCTGGATCAGCAGGGCGGCCTCTTCGATGAGAAGCCAGCCTTTGACCTTTTCGTATCCTGCCACCGCACGGCCCGACTTGCGGGCGAGTGCGATGCCGTCCGTGACCCGCTTGACCAGCAGCTGCTCGACGAGGTCCACGAGGCCCTCGGGCACTTCGACCGGCGCCTTGGCGGCCCGGGCGAAGAGCTTTTTCTTTACTGCCTTTTCAAGCGCCTCGCGGCTGGGAGAAACCCAGATGCCGCGGCCCGGAAGCTTGCCGGAAATGTCGGGAACAATCTCGCCGGTGGGCCCCACGACGAAACGGACGAGGTGAGATATAGGGCGCACCTCTCCCGTGGCAATACACTTGCGTTCGGGCATTTCGCCCTTGTGTGCTGCACGTCCACCGCGTGTCAGGGCACTATCCGGGGCCTGAGATCAGACCCCGGCCTCCTCTTCTGCGGGCTCTTCGCCCTCTTCTTCCTCTTCGGAAGCGGCAAGCTCGGCCGGATCGACCCAGCCCAGCGCAATGCGGGCGGTCATGACCATGTCTTGTGCTTCTTCGAGGGAGAGCTCGAACTTTTCGAGGATGCCGTCGTCCTTCACACGCTCGCCATCCACGGTGGTCCAGCCACCGGCAAGTTCCCAGTCGGCGCAGGTTGCGAAGTCTTCCAGCGTTTTCACGCCGTCTTCGGCCAGGGCCTCGATCATCTGCGGGGTCAGACCCTCGAAGCTGACGAGGCTGTCCTCGACGCCAAGCTCGCGGGCGTGCTCGAGGGCCTTGCGGTTCTGCTCTTCGAGGTAGTCGCGGGCACGGGCCTGAAGCTCGCCGGCGGTGCCGTCGTCGACGCCGTCGATCACCAGCAGCTCGTCGAGCTCGACGTAGGCGACCTCTTCGAGCGAGGTGAAGCCCTCGGACACGAGGAGCTGGGCGAAGAACTCATCGAGGTCGAGCGTGTCCATGAAGAGCTTGGTGCGCTCTTCGAACTCGGCCTGACGGCGGGCGCTCTCTTCTTCCTCGGTGAGGATGTCGATATCCAGGCCGGTAAGCTGCGAGGCAAGGCGCACGTTCTGGCCACGGCGACCGATGGCGAGCGAAAGCTGCTCGTCGGGCACCACGACCTCGATCTTGCCGGCCTCTTCATCGAGCACGACCTTGGAGACCTCGGCGGGCTGCAGGGCGTTGACGAGGAAGGTCGGCTGATCGTCGTTCCACGGGATGATGTCGATCTTCTCGCCCTGAAGCTCGTTGACCACGGCCTGCACGCGCGAGCCGCGCATACCGACACAGGCGCCGACCGGGTCGATGCTGTTGTCGTAGGAGATGACGGCGATCTTGGCGCGGGAGCCCGGGTCACGGGCGACGGCCTTGATCTCGATGATGTTGTCGTAGATCTCGGGCACTTCCATCTTGAAGAGCTCGGCCATGAACTCGGGCGCGGTGCGCGACAGGAAGATCTGCGGGCCGCGCTGCTCGCGGCGCACGTCCTTGATGTAGACGCGGATACGGTCGCCGGGGCGATAGCTTTCGCGGCCGATTTTCTCGTTGCGGCGCAGAACGGCCTCGCCGGCGCCGATATCGACGATGACGTTGCCGTACTCCTCGCGCTTGACCAGACCGTTGATGATGGTGCCGGCGCGGTCCTTGAACTCTTCGTACTGACGGTCACGCTCGGCTTCGCGGACCTTCTGCAGGATCACCTGCTTGGCCGACTGGGCGGCGATGCGGCCCATTTCGACCGGCGGCACCTCGTCGACAAGCTCGTCGCCGTCAGCGGGCGGGGTATCCTGATCGACGCCCTCGGAGAGCGCGATGTCGATCTGGGTGGGCTTGCGCAGGAGGAAGCGGCGGATGGCGCGGGGCTCTTCATCCTCGCCCTCGGGCTGCGACATGCCGGACACGACGGTGAAGTCCTTGCCCTTGACGCCGATGGTCTGGGCGGCCTGCTCGGCGGTCATCTCGGCCTGGTAGTTCTCCAGCTCGGGATCGCCCTTCACGGTGCGGATGCGGGTGAAGGTGGCGCGGCCGGTCTTGCGGTCGATCGCGACACGAATGTCCATCTCGGCGCCGTAGCGCGACTTGGCGGCACGGGCGAGACTCTCTTCCATGGCCTCGATCACGAGGCCGGGGTCGATCATCTTTTCGCGGGCCACGGCCTCTGCGGTTTGCAGAAGCTCGAGCTGGTTTGCGGAAGTAATGGCCATCAGTTGTCCTCCTGACCGTCCATGAGGGTTTGCACCTCGTCAAATTGGGTTTCGTCGACCTGGCCTGCGTCCTTGCGGTGGCGCAGCACGTCGCGGATGAGTTCGTCGGTGAGCACGAGCTTGGCGTCGGAGAGCCAGTCGAATTGCAGGCCGATGGTAAGGGGCTCGCCGTGCTCTTCGATCTCGATGAGCACTTCGCTGCCCTCGGTGCCTTGAAGCTCGCCCTTGAAGCGACGGCGGCCGTCGATCATTTCGGTGGTTTCGAGCTTGGCCTCGTAGCCCTGCCAGCGGTCGAAGTCCTTGAGGCGGGTCAGGGGACGGTCGATGCCGGGGCTGCTCACCTCCAGCGTATACTCGTCCTCGATCGGGTCTTCGACATCGAGCACGGCGGAGACGGCGGTGGAGATGCGGGCGCAATCATCCACCTCGATGCCGCCATCGGGCTTTTCGGCCATGATCTGGAGGTTCGCCGTTTTGCCGCCCATCAGCCGCAGACGCACCAGCTCGAAGCCCATGTCTTCGAGCACGGGCGAGACGATCTCGGCCATGCGCTGGTCCATTCCGGTCTTGGCGATCAGGTCGGTCATTGGGCTGTGGCTTTCGGGCACAAAAAAACGGGCGCTGCGGCCCGTCGGATTTTCCGGTGGAGTGTCGGGGGTGGAGGCCGACGCTGCCGCTGTTGAGGGGGATATAGGCCTGTGCCGCGCGAATCGCAAGGGGTGTTAGAACCCGTAGAGCTCCGACGCCTTCGCAATGCCCCGGGTGGTGCGGACGAGTTCTGCCGAGATGCCCGGCTCGGAGAGGGCGTGGCCGGCGTTGGGGATCATCTTGAGGGTGCCGCGGGGCCAGCGGTCGACGAGGGACTGGGCGGCCTCGGGGGGGCAGATCATGTCGTAGCGGCCCTGGACCACGGTGCCGGGGATGTGGGCGATTTCGGGCATGTCGGTGAGGATCTGGCCGTCGTGGCGCAGGAAGCCCGCGTGGGTGAAGTAGTGGTTTTCGATCCGGGCGAAGGCGCGGGCGTAGCTGCCGGAGCCCTGCCCCATGTGGCCGGCGCTTTCCATCGAGGCAAGCGCGTTTTCCCATCCGGCCCAGCGCTGGGCGTGGCGGGTTTCTTCCATCAGGTCGCCGCAGAACAGGCGCTTGTGGTAGGCGGCAATGAAATCATCGTGTTCGGCTTCGGGGATCAGCTCGACAAAACGCTTCCAGACATCGGGGAAGAACCGGGCCGCGCCGCCGCCGTAGAACCACTTGAGCTCGCGCCCGGTCATCAGGAAGACGCCGCGCAGGACGAGGTAGGCGGCGTGTTCGGGGTGGGCCTGCGCATAGAGCAGCGAGAGGGTGGCGCCCCAGCTTCCGCCGAACACCACCCAGCGGTCGATGCCCAGCGCGGTGCGGATGCGCTCGATATCGGCGATGAGATCCTGCGTGGTGTTGTTCTGGACCGAGGCGAAGGGGCGCGAGCGCCCGCAGCCGCGCTGGTCGAAGAGCACGACGCGATACCTGTCAGGGTCGAAGTAGCGGCGCATCGCGGGGGAGCAGCCGCCGCCGGGGCCGCCATGGAGCACCACGGCCGGGATGCCCTCGGGATTGCCGCATTGCTCGACATAGATCGAGTGGCCGCCCGGCATGTCGATCATCCGCTGGTCGAACGGGGAGATCGCCGGGTAGAGGTGGCGGTATGCGCTGTTATGACCCGCGTTTTTGTCCATGCCTGAGCTATATAGGCTGACGGGGCGCGGGACCATGGGTTGAGAGGGAGATTTTCGATGGCGGTCGACACGGCAGATCCGGCGGAAGTGGCCAAGTTCGAGGCGATGGCGGCGGAATGGTGGGATGCGGAGGGCAAGTTCAAGCCCTTGCACATGATGAACCCGGTGCGGCTGGATTACATCTGCGACCAGATTGCCGCCGAGTTTGACCGCGACCGTGCCGGGCCGACCCCCTTTGCCGGGCTGCGGCTGCTGGATATCGGCTGCGGCGGCGGGCTGCTGAGCGAGCCGATGGCGCGGATGGGGGCCGAGGTGGTGGGCGCGGATGCCGCCGCGGGCAACATTCCGGTGGCGCAGGTTCATGCCGAGCAGTCGGGGCTGGAGATCGACTATCGCCACACCACCGCCGAGGCGCTGGCGGAGGCGGGCGAGCAGTTTGACGTGGTGCTGAACATGGAGGTGGTGGAGCATGTGGCCTCGCCGCCGGACTATCTTGAGGCGTGTCAGAGACTGCTCAAACCGGGCGGGCTGATGATTTGCTCGACCATCAACCGCAATCCCAAGAGCTTTGCGGTGGCCATCGTGGGGGCGGAATGGATCATGCGGTGGCTGCCGAAGGGCACCCATGACTGGGGCAAGTTCATTACCCCCGACGAGCTTTACGAGATGCTGCGCAAGGCGGGGCTTGACCCGGTGGATCGGAAGGGATTTGTCTTCAATCCGATCGCCTGGAGCTGGAGCCGGAGCGAGCGTGACCTGAGTGTCAATTACGTCACCGCCAGCGTGAAACCCTAGAGTTTACCAAGATGCGCAAACTTGCCCTGATCGCAGCCCTCCTTCTGGTGGCCGCACCGGCTTCGGCCGACCTGATGCAACGCTATGAGGCCGCCGACGAGGCGGTGATGACACGGTTCAACGCCCTGATCGGCCAGAAGGGCGGCACATGGAGCGAGGCCGACCGGCGCGGGCGGACCTGCCTGATGGCGGAGCTGCAGAAGCGGCATGGCGCGCGGGCGGTGAGCGGGGCGATCCGCGACCTCGAGCGGGTGGCGGCGAAGGCCGGGGCGGCGCGGGATGCGAGCGGGCTGGCGGTGGAAAAGACCATGGTGCTGGCGAGGAACGGGATTCCGGTGGCGAAATGGGCGCCGGTGGCACAGGCCTGCAAGACCAGCTTCTAGCGCCTGGAAAGGCGGGACAAGTCCCGCCCTACGGCTCCTCGCGGGCGCCGAGCTTCTGGCGCAGGTCGCGCATGACGGGGAGCATGGCGCGGACCTTCTCGGCACCGATCTCGGAGACGATGGCCGCGATCACCGGGCTGACCGAGGCAATCGCCGCGTCGCGCGCCGACCGGCCGGAGGGGCTGATGGAGACCATCTTGCGGCGGGCGTCGTCCCAATCCGGGCGGATGTGCACGTAGCCGGCCCATTCGAGCTTGTTCAGCGTGTTGGTCATGGCTCCGCGGGTCAGGTGGAAGGCCTGGGCCAGCTGGGCCGGGCTGCGCTCTTCGTTGATGTGGGCGAGGTGGTTGAGCACCGAGAAGTGGCTGATTTCCATACCCTTGGGCAGCGCCTTCGACATGCGGTTCCGGGCGAGCTGCTCGGCGGTGAGCAGCTCGGAGAACAGCGCGACGGCAAGGGTATCGGAAACTTCTGTTGCCATTCAGGGGCCTTCGAAGGGGCGATCGTGGGTCAATGCGGGGATCTTGCGCCGCGCATCGTCTACGGCTGAGAGGTTCAGGTCAACTGTGATCACACCCGGCGCGGTGCCGCCGTCGACCAGCACCTCGCCCCAGGGGGAAACCACGAGGGAGTGGCCGTGGGAGCTGCGGGTGCGGCCCTCGGTGGCCGAATGGGTGCCGCATTGGGCGGGGGCGAGCACGTAGCAGCCGGTCTCGATGGCGCGGGCTTGCAGCAGGGGCTGCCAATGGGCCGGGCCAGTGCCAGGAGAGAAGGCGGCGGGCACGGTGATGATCTGCGCCCCGGCGCGGGCGAGGCCGCGGTGGAGATGGGGGAAGCGGACATCGTAGCAGATGGTCAGGCCGATCACGGCAAGCGGCGTTTGGGCTAGAACAGAGACGTTTCCGGGGCGATAGCCAGCACTCTCGCGATAGGTTTCCGTTTCGGAGACCTGAACGTCGAACATGTGGATCTTGTCGTAGCGCGCGGCGATTTCGCCATCGGGGCCGATCAGGAAGCTGCGGTTGGCGAAGCGGCCATCGGGGTCGTCGGTCTTGAGGCCGATGGAGCCGAGCAGCAGCCATTTGGAGTGGCGTGTGGCGGCCTCGCGGAAGGCGGCGAGGGTTGGATCCTCGGCCTCGGGGCGCAGTACCTCGATCTGGCGTTTCCGGCTGGCGGAGACACAATTCGTGACCTCGGGCGTGCAGATAAGATCGGCCCCCTCGCCCACCGCCTGCTCGACCATGCCCAGCGCCACCGGCAGGTTGGCCAGCGGATCGTCGGAGCTGGTGAGCTGGAGGAGAGCGGCCCGCATCAGGCCAGCAACGGCTCTAGCTTGCCGGCGCTGTCGAGCGCGTGGAGGTCGTCGTAGCCGCCGACGTGGGTTTCACCGATGAAGATTTGCGGAACCGTGTGGCGGCCTCCGGCGCGGTCCATCATTTCGGAGCGGCGGCCGGGCTCCTCGAAGAGGTCGATCTCGGTGAACTCGGCGCCCTTGGCCTTCAGCAGGCGCTTGGCGGCGGTGCAAAAGCCGCAGATCGGCGTGGTGTAGATCTCGATGGGGGCAGACATGGCAGAACTCCTGACGTTCCGACCATACTTAGGCGTCCTTGACCGTGCGCGCCAGTGTCAGCACCCGGACCTCCGCCGCGCCCGCGCCGAGACAGGCTTCGGCGCAGGCGGCGAGGGTGGCGCCGGAGGTGAGCACATCATCGACGAGGAGCACCTTGCGGGCGGCCATGTGGTGGCGGCGACCGGGGTGGGGGTGAATGGCCTCGGCCATGTTGGCAAAGCGGGCCGCGGCGCCGAGGCCCTCCTGCCGGGGCGTGTGGCGGGCGCGCAGCAGGAGATCGGGGCAGAGGGGCGCGCCGAGCTGGCGGGCGAGGGCGCGGGCCAGAAGGGCCGACTGGTTGTAGCGCCGCCGGAAGAGGCGGAACCAGTGCAGCGGCACCGGGGCGAGCAACATGCCGGGCTCGTAGATCGGCACGGCGGCGCGGGCGAGCCAGGGCGCGACGCTTTGGGCCAGATCGGCGCGGTCATGGCTTTTGAGCGCCAGCACGATGCGCCGCCCGTTGCCGCGATAGAGCAGCGCGGCGCGGCCCCGGCTCCAGGGGCGGGCGATGGTGAGGCAATCGTCGCAGGTGAGGGCAGGGGTGCTTACGTCGTCTTCGTCTTCGTCACCTGGCAGGGGCGCGCCGCAGCGGTCGCAGACGAGGCCGGTGATGAAGGCGGTGTCACGCCAGCAGGCCGCGCAGAGCCCGCCATCGGAACCGCTGACCTCGCCGCAGGATAGGCAGTGATCGGGGTAGATCGCCTGCAGAAGCCGTTGCATCGAACCGCGCCCTCGCTGATAAGCCGCCCATGGCCCAGCCGCCCAAATTGACCGACCGCAAGGCCCTTGCTCAAAACCGTGCCCGCGCAGAGCGCGATGCGCTGTTTCTGCATGGGCAGGCCATTGATGAGATCAAGGAAAGACTCAGCGAGGTTAACAGAACCTTTACGGCGCCCTGTGTGGTGACGGGTTTTCCGGAAATCTGGGGCGAGGCCTTTCCCGAGGCGCGGGTGATCGAGGACGGTGAGCTGCTTGATATCGGGCGGGGCGCGCATGATCTGGTGATCCACGCGATGGCGCTGCATTGGGCTTCGGACCCGGTGGGGCAACTGGTTCAGGCGCGGCGGGGGCTGGTGCCGGACGGGCTGTTCATGGGGGCGATGCTGGGCGGCGAGACGCTGGCGGGGCTGCGCACCGCCCTGGCCGAGGCGGAGGCGGCGGAGACCGGCGGCCTCAGCCCGCGCGTTCTGCCGATGGGAGAGATCCGCGACCTGGGCGCGCTGCTGCAACGGGCCGGATTCGTGCTGCCGGTGGCCGATGCGCTGCCGCTCGACGTGAGCTATGTCGACACGCTGGCGCTGATGCGCGACCTGCGGGCGATGGGCGAGGCCAACGCGATGGAGGCGCGCCTGAGGGTGCCGACCCGACGCGGCGTGCTGCTGCGGGCCGCTGTGGCCCATGATGCGACGACTGCCACCGGCGACGGGCGCATTTCGGCAAGGTTCGAGACTGTTTTCCTCACCGGATGGTCGCCCGGACCCGATCAGCCCCAGCCGCTGCGCCCCGGTTCGGCCACCGCGCGGCTCGCCGACGCGCTGGGCACGAAGGAGCATGGCGAGGATGGTGGGAAGAGGTGACGCATTGACCCGTGCCACCGGGGCACTATCCCTAGCAAAAGCCCGCAACGAGGACAGCCCGTGAGCCACCTGCCGCCAGACCACCCGCCCGTGAAGCCCCGCAAGATCGGGGTGCTGATTGCAAACCTCGGCACGCCCGACAGCCCCGGTTACTGGGACATGCGGCGCTATCTGAACGAGTTTCTCAGCGACAAGCGGGTGATCGACTATCCGGCGTGGAAGTGGCAGCCGATCTTGCAGGGGATCATCCTGACCAAGCGGCCCTTTTCCAGCGGCAAGAACTACGAGCTGATCTGGGACAAGGCCAAGGACATGTCGCCGCTGATGGTGATCACCATGGCGCAGACCGAGGCGCTGCGGGCGCGGCTGGTTCAGGAATACGGCGATCAGGTGATGGTCGAGTTCTGCATGCGCTACGGCAACCCCTCGACCGAGAGCAAGCTGGCCGAGATGGTGGCGGCGGGCTGTGACCGGGTCGTGTTTTTCCCGCTTTACCCACAATATGCGGGGGCGACGACGGCGACGGCGAATGACCAGTTCTTTCGGGCGCTGATGAAGGAGAAGTGGCAGCCGGCGGTGCGGACGGTGCCGGCCTATTTCGACCGGCAGAGCTACATCGACGCGCTCTCGGCCTCGGTGGCCGAGAAGATGGGCGATGCGGAGTTGCTGGTATGCAGCTACCACGGGATGCCGAAACGCTACCTGATGGAGGGTGATCCCTACCACTGCCAGTGCCAGAAGACGACGCGGCTGCTGCGTGATCGGCTGGGACTGCCGGAGGAGAAGGTGATTACGACCTTCCAGAGCCAGTTTGGCCCGGAGGACTGGCTACGGCCCTATACCGTCGAGGAAGTGGCGGCGCGGGCGAAGGCGGGAGTGAAGAAGATTGCCGTGGTGGCTCCGGCCTTCAGCGCCGATTGCATCGAGACGCTGGAAGAGATCGAGGGGGAGATCCGCGAGAGCTTCGAACATGCGGGGGGCGAGGAATTTACCTATATTCCATGCCTGAACGACCGGCCCGATCATATCGAGGCGCTGGCGGATGCGGTGGGCGAGAGCCTGGCGGGCTGGGTCTGAGGGGGCTATTGCGCCTTCACGCAGGATAGCTCGGTGCCGTCCGGGTCGGGCTCGCGATACATGGCCTCGTCGCCCTTGATCCAGATTTCGCGCCCGAAGCTGCCCATGTAGCGGCTGCCGGACGCGGCGGGGGTGAGGGTGCCCACGTCGATGCTGTCGCCGCGCTCGAAGCGCAGGGAGGGCAGCTCTGTGTCGAAGAAGGTGGTCACGACCTCGTTGGACGAGTTGCCGTCGCAGGCCCAGAAGACGGTGTCGGTCGGCTCGGCGAGCATCCATGTTGCCACCATCTCGGCCTCGCGGCGCAGGTAGCTCTGTTCGACGCAGGCTTCGACGTTCTCGGTTTTCCAGCACTCGTCGCGCCCGGAGATCCAGCCGCGCTGGGTGGCCTTGAGCGTAGTTTCGGCCTCGGCGGCGCCGGCGTCGAGCCCGCGGGCGGCGTCGAGGGCACTGGCGTAGGTTGCGGCGATGCGCTCGTCGAGCGCGCCGAGGCGGGCGTTGGAGCAGACGAGCTGTTCGGCGCTGCTTTCGGCCTTGGCGCAATCAAAGCTCTGGGCCGCCGCGGGGGAGGCGATGAGAAGGGCGAAGAGGGCGAGTCGCATGGCATGGCTCCGGGCTGGGTGGCGGGAGCATAGCACGGGTTGCGAAGAAGCGGGACGGGGGCCGCCTCAGGCGAAGACCCGCTGGCCGGCGACCCATGTGCCGAGCACCCGGCCCTCCATCCTTGCGCCGTCGAAGGGGGTGTTCTTGGACTTGGAGCGCAACTTGCTCCGATCGAGCAGGAAGGGCGCGGAGGGGTCGAAGAGCACCAGATCGGCGGGGGCGCCTTTGGCGAGACGGCCCGACGGCAGGCCGAGGCGGCGGGCCGGGTTGAGGGCCATGGCGCGGAAGAGTTGCGGCAGGGTCAGAAGCCCCGCGTGCAGCAGGCGCATGGCGGCGGGCAGCAGAGTTTCGAGCGCGACGGCACCGGAGGCGGCCTCTTCGAAGGGCAGGCGTTTGCTCTCTTCGTCCTGCGGGGTGTGCATGGAGGAGATCACGTCGATCAGGCCGCTGCCCACGGCCTCGACCATGGCCAGGCGGTCTTCTTCCTCGCGCAGCGGCGGCTTCAGCTTGAAGTAGGTGCGATACTCGGAGAGGTCGTTCACGTTGAGGGTGAGGTGGTGGATCGACACGCCTGCGGTGATGTTGAAGCCGTTGGCCTTGGCCCGCTCCAGTGGCGGCAGGGCGCGGGCGGCGGAGAGCTGGTCGAAGTGGTAGCGCGCGCCGGTCATCTCGACCATGGCGATGTCGCGGTCGACCCCCATCCGCTCGGCCATGGGGGAGACGGCGGGCAGGCCCATAAGGGTTGCGAGCTTGCCGGATGTGGCGGACGCGCCCCTCGACAGCGTGGGCTCCTGCGGGTGACCGACCACCAGCGCGTCGAGTTCGCGGGCGTAGGAGAGGGCGCGGGCAAGCACCTTGGTATCGGCCACCACCTTGTCGCCATCGGAGAAGGCCAGCGCCCCGGCATCCTGCAAAAAGCCCAGCTCGGCCATTTCGCGGCCTTCGCGGTTCTTGGTGAGGGTCGCCATGGCGCGGATGTTCACCGGGGCGGCCTCGGCGGCGCGGCGGGTGACGAACTCGAGCGTCTCGGGGGAGTCGATGGCGGGCAGGGTATCGGGGCGCATGATGATGGTGGTCACGCCGCCCGCCGCCGCCGCCGCGCCGGCGGATTTGAACGACTCCTTGTGGCGCTCGCCGGGCTCGCAGATCTTGACGCCGATATCGACGATGCCCGGCGCGAGCCACTTGCCGTCGCCATCCACCACCTCGGCCCCCTCGGGCGCGGCCATCGGCCCGGCGGCGACGTCTGCGATCTGCCCGTCGACGACCAGAAGGTGGCCGGGCGCCTCTGTCAGCTCTTCGGGGTCGATCAGGGTGACGTTGGTGAAGAGGGTCGTCGTCATTTTGCGTGTTCCTTGAGGGCCTTGCGGGCCAGGCCCATCACCTGCGCGCCGTCTTCGATCAGCTCGAAGCCGATGCGCCGGGTGTAGGTGCGTTTCAAGCCGTTCTTGTTGCGACGGGTGAAGTTTTCGGAGGCAAACCAGAGCGTGTCGCCGCGCGCGGACTGCTCGAGCACGAGATTGTCGGTCAGCGGATAGCTCTTGAGCTTGCGGTTGCCGAAGACCTCGGTGGCGATGAAGCCGCGCTGGTTGGTCAGCGTGTAGTTGGTGTGGCGGCGCACGTAGGCATCCCAGAAGTACTTGCCGAAGGCGAGGTGGAGGCCGATGGCGAGGAAGGGCAGGCCGAAGAGAGGGAAGAAGTGGAAGATGGCGGGCGCGTTGCGGGGGGGGCCCATGGAGGAGGCCATGGAGATCCAGAAGATCGCGAAACCGGCGAAGAACAGGCCGAAGAGGCTCTGGAAGATGTCGCGGCCCCGAAAGGTGATGGCCCCGGAGGCGCGGCCCTGCCAGAGAATTTCTTCGTCGTCGTCGAGCAGCCCGGCCCAACCGGGTGGTGCCTTTGGCATCAGCCTTTCCCCCGTATAGCGGTGAGCGCGGTTTCGGCCATCACGGCATCTTCGGCCGAGAGCAGCGTAAAGCCAACCGGGCCGGGGCGTGTGGTGCGGTAGTGGCCGTCGGCATCGCGGTAGCGGCGGGCGGCGGGAAACAGGAAATGGACGGCCCAAGGGCCGTCGTCCTTGCCGACGCGGTTGATCTTACCGGTCTTGCCGATCGAGAGCCGGACCAGCCTGCGCCCGCCCTGAAGGATCACCGCCCGCGTTTCGGTGACGCCGAAGCGGGTGGCCCGGTTGAGGCGGCGGGCATAGGCGGGGGCGAAGAAGGAGAAGATCAGCCAGAGGCCGCCGGAGAGGACGAGGAAGGTGATCCAGATCGGCAGGGCGCCGTCCATCTCGTCGAGGTTGGCGATGCCGATGAGCAGGAAGAAGAGGAAGCAGGCGAACATCACCCAGCCGGTGATGCGCAGGAAGACGAATGCGCCGGGCAGGACATGGGTAAAGGTGGGTTTGCCCTCCCAGAGCAGGGTTTCGGTCTGCTTGAGGTGGGGGGCGAGGTCAGACACGAGCGGGCTCCGCTGCCCGCTCCGCCCGGAGGTTTTGCGCGAGGAGGTCCATGGCGGCCATACGCACCGCCACGCCCATTTCGACCTGTTCGGTGATGACGGAGCGGGTGGGGTCGTCGGCGGTGGCGCTGTCGATCTCGACGCCGCGGTTCATCGGGCCGGGGTGCATGACGATGGCGTCGGGCTTGGCGTGAGCGAGCTTTTCGGCGTCGAGCCCGTAGCGGTGGAAATACTCGCGCTCGGAGGGGATGAAGCCGCCGTCCATGCGCTCGCGCTGGAGGCGGAGCATCATCACCACATCGGCGTCGGCGAGGCCCTCGGCCATGTCGTGGGTGACCTCACAGCCGAGTTCGCGGAAGGCGGAGGGCACTAGCGTGGGGGGGCCGACGAGGCGGACGCGGGCTTCCATCCGGTTCAGCAGCAGGATGTTGGAGCGGGCCACGCGGGAGTGCGCGACATCGCCGCAGATCGCCACCGTCAGCCGGTGCAGGCGGCCCTTGTGGCGGCGGATGGTCAGCGCGTCGAGCAGGGCCTGGGTAGGGTGCTCATGCCGCCCGTCGCCGGCGTTCAGCACGGCGCAGTTGACCTTCTGCGCCAGCAGGTCGACCGCGCCGGAGTGGGGGTGGCGCACGACGAGGAGGTCGGGGTGCATGGCGTTGAGGGTCAGCGCCGTATCAAGCAGGGTTTCGCCCTTTTTGATCGAGCTGGCCTGCATGGCCATGTTCATCACATCCGCCCCGAGGCGCTTGCCTGCCAGCTCGAAGCTGGCCTGGGTGCGGGTGGAATTTTCGAAGAACATGTTCACCTGCGTCATCCCGCGCAGGGCGTCGCCGTGCTTGTCGCCAGAGCGGTTCTGCGCGGCGTAACGCTCTGCGAGATCGAGGATTGCGGTGATTTCATCAGGGGCAAGTGCGGCGATGCCGAGGAGGTGTCTGGCGCGCAAGGTCATGTGTTTTCCCCGAGATTTTGCCGGAGTGTATAGCAGGCTCGCACGGGGCGGCAACATGGGGTAAGTCGTTGGACATGGACGGGGAGTTTGACAGAGAGGCAATGCTGGCGGCGCTGGCCTGGCAGGTGGAGCTGGGGGCGGTGGATGCCATTGGCGATGTGCCGGTGGATCGCTTCGAGGTGAAGCCCGAGCCGAAAGCCAAGCCCGCGACCACCGCCAAAGACCAGCATGCGCCGGTTGTCATGCCCGAGCTGGATGCCGTGGCCGAGGCGAAGGCGGCGGCGGGGGCTGCCGCGACCCTCGAAGCGCTGGCCGCTGCGCAGGAGGCCTTTCCGCATTGCGAGCTGAAGCGCGGAGCCCGTAACTTTGTGTTTGCCGATGGCCGGCCCGAGGCGCGGGTGATGGTGATCGGCGAGGGGCCGGGCGCCGAAGAGGATGCGCAGGGCAAGCCCTTTGTCGGGCGGTCGGGGCAGTTGCTCGACAGGATGTTTGCGGCAATCGGCCTGGCGCGGGATGCGGTCGACGCCGAGGCGGCGCTTTACATCACCAACGTCGTGCCGTGGCGTCCGCCGCAGAACCGCGACCCGGAGGCGGAGGAGCTGGCGATGATGCGGCCCTTCGTGGAGCGCCATATCGAGCTGGCCGGGCCGGAGCTGATCGTGCTGATGGGCAACCCGGCCTGCGGGTCGCTTCTGGACAAGCGGGGGATCACCCGGCTGCGCGGCAATTGGCACGAGTTTGCCGGGGT
Source organism: Oceanicola sp. 502str15 (assembly GCF_024105635.1). NCBI lineage: Bacteria > Pseudomonadati > Pseudomonadota > Alphaproteobacteria > Rhodobacterales > Roseobacteraceae > Oceanicola > Oceanicola sp. 502str15. The sequence continues at coordinate 3,249,032 of NZ_WYDQ01000001.1, read as the reverse complement.
GCCCGTGATGCCGATGTTCCACCCCTCCTTTCTGCTGCGAAAGACCGAGATGAAGCGCCTTGCCTGGGCCGACCTGCTGACGGTGCGAGCCCGGCTGGAGGGCGCGGGATGAAACGAGGAACGGGTGGGCTTGATGGTTGAGCTGCTGACATTGCTGGCCTTTCTCCCCGCCGCGCTGGCGCTGAACCTGACGCCGGGGGCGGACATGATGTTTGTGCTCGCGCAGGGCCTGAAGGGGGGCCGCGCACCGGCGATGGCGGCGAATGCCGGGATATCGGCGGGCTGCATGGTGAATGTTGCTGCGGCCGGGCTGGGCCTTGGCGCGGTGGTGGCGGCGCTGCCGGGGGCCTTCGAGGTGATCCGCTGGGGTGGGGTGGCCTATCTGCTCTGGCTGGCGGTGGCCACGCTGCGCAGTGGCGGGCCGGGGCAGAGCAAGGCCAAGGCGTTGAGCCCGGGCCGGGCGTTTCGGCAGGCGCTGCTGGTGAATGTGACCAACCCCAAGGTGATCCTGTTCATCCTCGCCTTCCTGCCGCAGTTCGTGGACCCGTCGCGCGCGGTGCTGCCGCAGTTTCTGACACTGGGCGTGGTGCTGGCCTTCGGGGGCTTTCTCATCAACGGGGCGGTCGGGCTGGGCGCGGGCTCTCTGGGGCTGGCGCTGACACGCTCGCCGCGCTTTGCCCGCATCCTGTCATGGGTGACGGCGGGGATCTTCGGGGCCTTGGCGGTGCGGCTTGCGGTGATGGAGCGGGCATGAGCGAGCGGGAGTTCATTGCGGTTCGGATCGCGGTGCTGACGGTGTCGGACAGCCGCAGCCTGGCCGAGGACCGGTCGGGCGATGTGCTGGCGGGGCGGATCGAGGCGGCCGGGCACGTGCTGGCGGAGCGGAAGATCTTGCCCGACGAGCGCGCCGAGATCGCGGCGCAGCTGCGGGCGTGGTGCGCCGATCCGGCGATTGACGTTGTGATCTCGACCGGGGGCACCGGGCTGACGGGGCGGGATGTGACGGTGGAAGCGCATCGCGATGTCTACGAGAAGGAGATCGACGCGTTCGGCACGGTGTTTACCCATGTGTCGATGGCCAAGATCGGCACCTCTGCGGTGCAATCCCGCGCCACCGGCGGCGTGGCGATGGGCACCTATCTTTTCGCCCTGCCCGGCTCGCCCGGGGCCTGCAAGGACGCCTGGGACGAGATCCTGCAAAAGCAACTCGATTACCGGCACAAGCCCTGCAACTTCGTGGAGATCATGCCGCGGCTAGATGAGCATCTGCGGCGGAAGTAGCCCGGCCTGATCGGGCCGGGGCGTTGCGCCTCTGTGCGGGTGTCACATTTTTTGCGCATTGGTCGAAAATAGTGCGACGGAAACCGCGACGGGGGGCGTAACATCCTTGTGGCTTTGCCCCAACTCGGGCGAGGTCTAGCCTGACCGATGATCGCACCGATAAAGGCACGCTGATGAATTTCTTACGCCGGTCCCTCGTGGGGCTGTTCCTGCTTTCGGTCACGTTGGGGCTTCTGGCCGTGGCGGGGGCCAGCTTTTGGGGCGCCGTCGAGGAGCGGATGAACCGTGAGGCCGGGACACGGCCTGCGCGGGAGCGCGTGGCGGGTGTGAACGTGGTGGCGATCGAGCCGGGCCGCGCGGTACCGGTGATGACCGCCTTCGGCGAGGTGCGCAGCGAGCGCACGCTGGATATCCGGGCGGTTGTTGGCGGGCGGATCGTGGAACTTTCGGAGAGTTTTGCCGAGGGCGGCACGGTGCAGCAGGGCGAGCTTCTGGCGCGGATCGAGGCCTCGAACGCGGAGGCGGCGCTGGAGAATGCCCGCACCGATGTGGCCGAGGCCGAGGCCGAGCTGCGCGATGCGGAGCGGGCGCTGGAGCTGGCGCGCGACGACCAGGCCGCCGCCGAGCGGCAGGCGGAGCTGCGCGAGCAGGCGCTGGTGCGGCAGGAAAGCCTGCGCGAGCGCGGTGTCGGGTCTGCCGCGGCGGTGGAGGAGGCCCAACTTTCGGCCGCCTCTGCCGACCAGTCGGTGCTGAGTAAGCGGCAGGCGGTGGCCTCGGCGCAGAGCCGGCTCGACGTGGGGCGCAACGGGGTGAGCCGGGCGAAGATTGCCCTGTCGAACGCCGAGCGCGACCTTGCGGACCATGAGATCCGCGCAAGTTTTTCCGGGACGATTGCCGATGTGGCGGTGGTGGAAGGCGGGCTGGTTGCGGGCAACGAGCTGATGGCCTCGCTCATCGACCCCGATGCGCTCGAGGTCTCGTTTCGGCTGAGCACGGCGCAATATGCCCGGCTGCTGGGCGAGGACGGGAGGCTGATTCCGGCGGCGATGCAGGTGCGGCTTGATGTTTCGGGGCTGGACCTCGTGGCCGAGGGGCGGCTGGACCGGGTGAGCGGCGCGGTCGGTGAGGGGCAGACGGGCCGGGTGATTTATGCCGACCTTGCGGAGAGCGCGGGCTTTCGCCCCGGGGATTTCGTGACCGTCAGCATCGAGGAGCCTGCGCTGGAAAACGTGGCCGTGGTGCCCGCCACGGCGGTGGACGCGGCAAGCACGGTGCTGGTGCTGAACGATGAGGAGCGCCTCGAGCTGGCGCAGGTCGAGGTGCTGCGGCGGCAGGGCGACGAGGTGATCATCCGGGCCGAGGGCCGGGCGGGGGCGCTGATTGTTGCCGAACGCTCGCCGCTGGTTGGCCCCGGCATCCGGGCCCGGGCGCTGGGCGATGCTGCCCCTGCCCCGGCCGAGCCGACCCCGGAGGAACTGGTGGAGCTGACGCCGGAGCGCCGCGCAAGGCTTATTGCCTTCATCGAGGGCAACAACCGGATGCCGCCCGACGCAAAGGAGCGGGTGCTGGCGCAGCTTGCGCAGGATCGGGTGCCCGCCGAGACCATCGAACGCATCGAAAGCCGGATGGGGGGCTAGGCCGAAATGGAGCGTCGCGCCTCTGGCATTCTGGCCTATTTCACCCGGCACAAGACGGCGGCGAACCTTGTTCTGGTGTTGATGATCGCCGCCGGGATTGCCGCTTTCCCGCGTATGCGGGCGCAGTTCTTCCCTGATATCGTGCTCGACAGCGTGCGGGTCTCGGTGAACTGGGATGGCGCGGGCGCCGAGGACGTGGACAGCGCGATTGTGGCCGTTCTTGAACCCGCCCTGCTTGCGGTGGACGGGGTGGAAGAGAGCGATGCGACCTCGCGGGAGGGCGGCGCGTCGATCCGGCTGGAGTTTGAACCCAACTACGACATGGCCCGCGCCGCCGAGGATGTGCAGCAGGCGGTGGACGGGATCACGAACCTGCCGGAAGAGGCGGACGACCCGGTTGTGACCCGCTCGGCCTGGCGCGACCGGGTGACGGATGTGATCATCACCGGGCCCGTGGGCGTGGAGCTGCTGGCGCGATACGCTGACGAGTTCGTGGCGCGGCTGTTCGAGGCGGGGGTGACACGGACCACGCTGCGGGGCGTGGCGGCGCCCGAGGTGATCGTGGAAGTGCCCTCGGCGCAGCTTATCAACAACGACATCACCATGCGCCAGATTGCCGATGCCATCGCCGCCGAGGCGGAGGCCGACCCGGCGGGCGATGTGAGCGGTGGCTCCTCGCGGGTGCGGACCGGCGTGGCCAAGCGCAGCCCGGAGGAGATTGCCGGGATCGTGCTGAAGCCCGATCTGACGATTGGCGATGTGGCCGATATCCGGGTGGAGGGGGTGGACCGCAACCGCACTTACTACGTTGGCCCCAACCCGGCGGTGAGCGTGCGGGTCGACCGCTCGGTGCAGGGCGATGCGATCAAGATTCAGGCCACGGTGGAGCAGGTTGCCGCCGAGCTGGAGCGGACCTTGCCCGCGGGCGTGAAGATCGACCTGATCCGCACGCGGAGCGAGGCGATCCAGGGGCGGCTCGACATCCTGTTCGAGAACGGGCTGACCGGGCTGGCGCTCGTGCTGGGGCTGCTGTTTCTGTTTCTCAACGCCCGCACGGCGCTCTGGGTGGCGGCGGGGATTCCGGTGGCGATGTGCGCTGCGGTGGCGATCATGTATGCCGCCGGGCTGACGCTGAACATGATGTCGCTCTTCGCGCTGCTCATCACCCTCGGGATCGTGGTGGATGACGCCATCGTTGTGGGCGAACATGCCGACTTCAGGGTGCGGCGGCTTGGGGAAACCCCGTTTCAGGCCAGCGAGAATGCGGCGATCCGCATGTCGGGGCCGGTGTTTTCGGCCACCGTCACGACAGTGATCGCCTTTGCCGGGCTGACGGTGATCGAGGGGCGGTTTGGCGAGCTGATTGCCGATATACCCTTTACGGTGATCACGGTGCTCATTGCCTCGCTGATCGAGTGCTTCGTGATTCTGCCAAACCACATGGCCCATGCGCTGACCGCGACCCAGAAGAAGGAGGCCTGGTACGACTGGCCTTCACGGCAGTTCAACAAGGGCTTCTCCTGGGTGCGGGACGTGCCGTTCCGGGCGCTGATGCGCGGGGTGGTCTGGGCGCGCTATCCGGTGCTGGCCGGGGTGATCGTGCTGCTGGCGGTGCAGGTGGGCGAGCTGGTGCGGGGCAACGTGCAATGGCGCTTTTTCTCGCCGCCCGAAGAGGGCCGGGTGGAGGGCAACTTTGCCATGGCGCCGGGGGCCAGCCGGGCCGACACCATTGCGCAGATGCGGATGTTTCAGGAGGCGGTGGACAGGCTGGGCGCGCAGTATGAAAGCGAGTTCGGGCTGAACCCCGTGGCCTACACGGTGGCCGAGATCGGCGGCAACACCGGGCGCGGGTTGAGCGGCGTGGACAACAAGGATGAAGACCTGCTTGGCTCCATCGCCATCGAGCTGATCGACCCTGACCTGCGGAGCTATTCGAGTTCGAAGTTCGTGGCCGACCTTCAGGAAAGCGTGGTGCAGCACCCGCTGGCCGAGATCATCAGCTTCCGCGGGTGGCGCGGCGGGCCGGGGGGCGATGCGATTGACGTGCAGCTCTCGGGCGCCTCCGTGGCGCGGCTGAAGGAGGCCGCCGAAGCGCTGAAGCGGCAATTGGCGCAGTTTGGCGAGGTTTCGGCGCTGGAGGATACGCTGAGCTACGACAAGGAAGAGCTGATCCTCGATCTGACGCCGCAGGGGCAGGAGCTTGGCTTTTCGATCGACGCGCTGGGTTCGGTGCTGCGCAACCGGCTGGGCGGGATAGAGGCAGCGACCTTCCCCGACGGGCCGCGCAGCGCGGCGATCCGGGTGGAGCTGCCCGAGGGCGAGCTGACCGCCGATTTCCTCGACCGGACGATGATGCGCACGCCCGATGGGGCCTATGTGCCGCTCGCCGACATCGTGAAGGTCAGCCGACAGACGGGCTTCTCGACCATCGACCGGGAGAACGGCATCAGGCTGGTGTCGGTGACGGGCGATCTGGATGACGAGAACGCGGCGCGGGCGGCGGAGATCATGTTGCAGATTGAGGAATCGATCCTGCCGCGGATCGAGGAAGAATATGGCGTGAACTGGCAGTTGAGCGGGCTCAGCGAGCAGGCGAACGACTTTCTGAGCGACGCGACGCTGGGCTTTGGCGCCTGCATGATCGGGATCTACCTTGTGCTGGCGTGGATCTTTTCGAGCTGGACGCGGCCGCTGCTGATTATGGCGGTGATCCCCTTCGGGCTGATCGGGGCGATCTGGGGGCACCAGATATGGCAGATGCCGCTCAGCATGTTCTCGATCGTCGGGCTGATCGGGATGTCGGGGATCATCATCAACGATTCGATCGTGCTGGTGACGACGGTGGATGAATACAGCCGCGAGCGCGGGCTGTTTCCGGCGATCATCGACGGGGCCTGCGACCGGCTGCGGCCGGTGCTGCTGACCACGCTGACCACGGTGATCGGGCTGACCCCGCTGCTCTACGAACCCTCCAGCCAGGCGCAGTTTCTGAAACCCACGGTGATCACGCTGGTCTTCGGCCTCGGGTTCGGGCTGGTGCTGGTGCTGCTGGTGGTGCCTTCGCTGCTGGCGATGCAGCAGGACGTGCGGCGGCAGTTTCAGGCGCTGCGGAGGGCCGGACAGTTTCGGCAGGGCGCGCGCGGGGTTTCGGGGATTGTCGCGCTCGTGGCGCTGGCGGTGGCGGCGTGGTTTGCCGCAACGCTCGGCTGGACCGTGGTGACGGGCGCGCTGTGGCCCGGACTGGCGGCGCTGCTGCCGGTAGACGGCCTGGCCGCGGCGCTGACGCTGTTTCTGGCCGGTACACTGGTGCTGGTGGTGCTTGGATTTGCTCTGGGGGCCCTTGGGCTTCTGGCCTCGGGCCGTCGCGCGACCTGATCCGGGGCGGCGCAGCTGGCGCCTGCGGTAAAGTGAGGGCGGCGGCCCGGAGAAGCCGCCGCCCTGCCTGCTCGGTTTACTGAGCGGTGATGGTGGTCATCACCAGATTTCCTTCGGGCTTGATCGGGCCGTCTTCCTTGGCGCCGAGGGTATATTCGAAGATACCCGTTTTCATGCCACCCTCTTCGGAGTGAACCATCAGCATGAGCATGTCGCCGGCCTTCACCTCTTCGGTGAGGATCGCGGCCACATCCATGTTTTCACCCATGCGGAGCGGCGCGTGGCCAACAACGGGGCCCGGCTTCATGTCGGCATCGGTGCGGTGCACCACCAGCCAGCCGTTTTCGCCTGCAACGACCTTGTCGGCCGAAACGACGCCGTTTTCGACGCTCTGGTCAGCGGCTTCGACCATCGGCGCCATGCCGTGGCCGGCGGCAAAGGCGGCGGTCCCGGTGAGGGCGATGGCGGTGCTGAGAATGAACTTTTTCATGTGTCTCCCTTTCAAACAGTGTGAAGGGCAGGCGCATTTTTGCGCCGGCCTTGGGGAAGACACGGGCGGACGCTGGGGAAAGTTTCAGTAGCCGAGATTTTTTTTCACGGTGAGCCCGGAGGCGGGCGGAGTTTGTGGCGGGCGAGGTCCTGGTAGAAGGGGTGGGCCTCGTCTGCGAGCGCCTGCATGTCTGCGGGAAGCTCGGGCAACGGGCTTTCGGCGCCGGAAAAGCCGGTGGAACGGTGGATGGCGCCGTACCAATGGGGCGCCCATGTGCCGTCATAGGGCTTGGGGCCGGCGGGCCATGAGAGCATGGCGGGCGTAAAGGGCAGGCCGATTTCGGCGCAGAGCCTTTGCAACATGGTGGCGGGGTCGGCGCGGATATCGGTGGCGTCGATCACCGGGCCGGGGAAGCGGGCGAAGAGATTGGCGTGCTGGGTGTAGCCGATATCGGCGAGTGTGGGGTGCTCGCGCTTGGCGGCGTAGCTTGCAACCACGCGGGCGGGGTGGCGGATAAGGTGGACGTTCACGCAGCCCTCGGCCCAGTCGAGCGGTAGGCCGTCGACCATGTGGAGGGCCATGTGCTTTTGGTAGAAATGCGGCTGGCCGCCGGGGTTCGCGCCAGCGCATCTTGCGGCGATTTCGGCTGGGTTAGAGACGTTTTCTGAGAGAACCTCGGCGCGCATCGGATGGTCGATGCCGGTGGCGGCAAGATAGGCTGCATAGAAGGGCTCGTCCCAGACGGCGCAATCCCCGCGCGCGGCGAAGGCATACATCATCGCGGTCGACAGATTCCGCGGGCCGGACCACATGGCGATTTTCATAGGCTACTCGGTGATGATCCCGATGTCGGGGCAGCCCGGGGCGAGCTTGTCGGTGTGGAAGATGTCGTCAAGGCCGGGCTCGACGGTGGTGACGGTGCTGCCGTCGATCAGGGTAAGGGAGACGTTGCGCTGGTGGTCCTGAAAGGCGGTTTCGACCTTGCAGGCCTTGAAGAGAGCGCGGGCCTGCTCCCAGGTGATCTCCCCGGTGGGCAGCGGCTCGGGCTCGGTCATGCAGCCGGAGAGCAGGGCGGCGATGGCGAGGGGGAACAGGTGTTTCATGCGGGCTCCGTGACGAGGGACTTGTAGAGCGTGCGGATGCGTTCGGTGACGGGACCCATCCGGCCGGTGCCGATGGGGCGGCCATCAATCTCGCCCACCGGGGTTTGTGCGCCGAATGTGCCGGTGAGAAAGGCCTCTTCGGCGGAATAGGCCTCGACGAGGGAGTAGTTCTTTTCGCGGCAGGGGATGCCGTTGGCATGGCAGAGATCGATCACCTTCTGCCGGGTAATGCCGTTCATGCAGTAATCGCCGGTCGAGGTCCAAACCTCGCCCTTGCGGACGATGAAGAAGTTGCAGGCGTTGGTCGTGTTCACGAAGCCATGGACATCGAGCATGAGGGCTTCGTCGGCCCCGGCCTTCTCGGCGGCGATGCAGGCGAGGATGCAGTTGAGTTTGCTGTGGGAATTCAGCTTGGGGTCTTGGGTCATCGGCAGGCCGCGCGTGTGGGGCACGGTGGCAAGGCGGATGGGGCGCGGGATGGAGGGTTTGGAGTGCTCCATGATGATGGCCACGGTGGGACCGGAGCGCGAGAGCGAGGGGTGCTGGAAGGGGCGGGTCTTGATGCCGCGAGTGACCATGAGGCGGACATGGGCATCTGTCGTCATGCCGTTGGCGGTTTGCGTCTCTGTTATTGCGGAAATGAGCTGATTTCGGCTCATGCCGATGTCGAGGTCAATCGCCTTGGCGGCCTCGAACAGCCTGTCCATGTGCTCGTCGATGAAGGTCCATCTGCCGTCGTAAAGGCGCAGTCCTTCCCAGACGCCATCTCCCAGCATGAAGCCGGAATCGTAGACGCTGACGAGCGCCTCGGCGCGGGGCTTCAGCGCGCCGTTGAGCCAGATGAGGATCGACTCGTTGCGCGGGTCGTCCTCGGCGGTGTGGGTGGTGACTTCGGTGTTCATGGGGCCACGCTAGGGAGAGCTGCGAATGTTTCCAAGGGTAAAGACGGTGTGAGGTCACGGCGGGGTGATTGGACCGGGACGGGGTTGGGCGGCCAGGGTCGGGGCAACAGGAGGATAGGTCATGTTGATGAAGTTGAGACGCGGACGGCCGATGATGCTGGCCATGATGATCGCGCTCGGGATCGCGGCGAACTGCGCCCCGGCGAAGGCGGCGGCCACGGAGACGGCGGTGCTGGCGGGCGGGTGCTTTTGGTGTGTGGAAGCGGATTTCGAGAAGCTGAAGGGCGTTGGCGAGGTGGTCTCCGGGTTTGCCGGCGGAACGGTGGCGAACCCGACCTACAAGCAGGTCGTTGCCGGGGGGACCGGGCACTACGAGGCGGTCGAGATCAGCTACGATCCGGCCGTGATCACATATGACCAGATCCTCCACGCCTTCTTGCGCAGCGTGGACCCGACCGATGCGGGCGGGCAGTTTTGCGACCGGGGCGAAAGCTACCGGACCGCGATTTTTGTCTCTGACTCAGCGGAAAAGAGCGCTGCGGAGGCAGCGATTGCCGATGCCGAGAAGGCGTTGGGCAAGGATGTGGTGACGCCGGTGCTGCAAGCGGCCCCGTTCTACCCGGCGGAGGCCTATCATCAGGATTACTACAAGAAGTCGGATGTGATCCTGACCCGGTTTGGCCCGAAATCGAAAGCGAGTGCCTACAAGCGCTATCGGGAGGCCTGTGGCCGGGATGAGCGTGTGCGGCAGCTCTGGGGCAGCGCGGCGCCCTTTGCTGGCGGATGAGGACCGACGAAGCGGAAGGATTCGCGCCTTAAGCGTCGGCCTCGATCTCGGCGCGGGAGGGCATGGCGGGCGCTGCACCGGGGCGCGTGACCTGGATCCCGGCAGCGGCGGTGGCCAGTTCGAGCGCATCCTTGTGCGAGAGCCCCTCCGAGAGCGCGGCGGCGATGACGCCGGTGAAGCAATCGCCCGCGCCGGTGGTATCGACCGCATCGACCTTGCGGGCGGGCACATGGGTAACGCCGCCGGTGCTCTGGTCGCGCCAAAGCGCCCCATCGGCCCCGAGCGTGACAAGCACGTGGGGCACCGGAATTTCGGCCAGGGGCATGCGGTTGCGGCGCTCCAGCTCTTCGCATTCGCCCCGGTTCATCACCAGCAGGTCGATGTAGGGGAGCATGGCGCTGACGGCGTCGGCCTCGAAGGGAGCGGCGGAATAGATGACGAAAAGGTCTCTATTCCGGCCTGATTTGGCAACTTCCTCGGTCAGCGGCGTTTCGTTCTGGAGCAGCAGGATGTCACCCGAGGCGGCATCGGACAGGGCGGCCTCGACCCGGTGGAGGGATTGCTGCGCATTCGCACCGCTCTGGATGACGATGGAGTTCTCGCCGGTGGGATCGACGTAGATGACCGCATGGCCGGTTTCGGCCTCCGGCGCTTTCTGGATGTGGGAGATATCCACGCCGTAGCCTTCGAGCTGGCCGAGGGACCAGGTGTCTTCCTGCCCGACAGCTCCGATATGCACGGTTTTGGCGCCGGCCCGTGCGGAGGCAACCGACTGGTTTGCGCCCTTCCCGCCGAGGCCGACGGAGTAGCGCGTGGCTGCGATGGTTTCTCCCGCAGCGGGCATATGCGGCACCTCGTGGATGAGGTCGCGGTTGATCGAACCGAAGTTGAAGACAGTCACGGCGCTCCCCAGGCTACCCGATTTTGGCCGCTGCCAGCACGGCCATGTTCAGAATGTCGCTGGCTGTGGAGGTTGTCGAGCAGATCTGCACCGACTTGTCGATGCCGGTCAGGATCGGTCCGATCACGGTGGCGCCCGCCATTTCCTGCATCAGCTTGGTGGAAATCGACGCAGAGTGACGCGCCGGCACCACCAGAACGTTGGCGGGGCCGGTCAGACGGCAGAAGGGATAGTTGGCCATCTGGTCGCGGTTCATCGCGACATCCACCGTCATTTCGCCATCGTATTCGAAATCCACGCCGCGGGAGTCGAGAACCTTGGGCGCAAGGTGCATCTTTTCGGCCCGCTCGGACACCGGGTAGCCGAAGGTGGAGAACGACAGGAAAGCCACGCGCGGCTCGATGCCGAGAGAGCGGGCAACGGCGGCGCCGCGCTCTGCGATGGTGGCGAGATCCTGCTCGTCGGGCCATTCGTGCACGAGGGTATCGCCGATCAGCACGATCCGGCCGCGGTGCAGCAGCGCGGTGACGGCCACGGCGCCGGATTCGGGGGTGATGTCGAAGACATTGCCGACGAGTTGCAGGGCGTGGGCCGATTTGCGGGTTGCCCCGGTGATGAGGCCGTCGCCGTGGCCGTGGGCCAGCATGAGGGCGCCGAAGACGTGGCGGTCGCGGGCAGCGAGGCGGTGCACGTCCTGCCGGTCGATTCCCTTGCGTTGCAGGCGGGCGTAGAGAAACTCCTTGTACTCGTCGAGTTGCGCGGTGTTGGCGGCATTGACGATTTCAAGCTCGCGCACGGCATCGCCCAGCCCGGCCCCTTCGAGCCGATCGCGTACATCCTCCTCGCGGCCCACCACAAGGGCCTTGCCGCAGCCCTGTCGCTGGTAGGCAACGGCGGCCCGGAGCACGCGCACGTCGTCGCCCTCGGCAAAGATCATACGGGCCTGGGCGTTGCGGGCGCGGGCGTGGATGGAGCGGAGGATGGAGGCGGTCGGGTCCATCCGGGCGCGGAGGCTGGCCTCGTATCCATCCATGTCGACGATCGGGCGGCGGGCAACGCCGGTGTCCATGCCGGCGCGCGCCACGGCGGGCGGGATGACGTGGATCAGCCGGGGATCGAACGGCGTGGGGATGATGTAGTCGCGCCCGAAGGCGAGCTTGCGGCCATAGGCCATGGCCACTTCGTCGGGCACATCGGCGCGGGCAAGCTCCGCGAGCGCCTCGGCGCAGGCGATCTTCATCTCGTCGTTGATGGCCCGTGCGTGAATGTCGAGCGCCCCGCGGAAGAGATAGGGGAAGCCGAGCACGTTGTTGACCTGGTTGGGATAATCGGAGCGGCCGGTGGCGACGATGGCATCGGGGCGGACCTCGTGGGCCTCTTCCGGGGTGATCTCGGGATCGGGGTTGGCCATGGCGAAGATTACCGGCTTGTCGGCCATGCTCATCACCATGTCCTGAGTGACGGCGCCCTTGGCGGAGACGCCGAGAAACACATCGGCCCCTTTCATGGCATCGGCCAGTTCGCGCAGGTCGGTCTTGACCGCGTGGGCCGATTTCCACTGGTTCATGCCCTCGGTGCGGCCCTGGTAGATGACGCCCTTGGTGTCGCACATGATGCAGTTGTCGTGCTGGGCGCCCATGCTCTTGAGCAGTTCGAGGCAGGCGATGCCGGCGGCCCCTGCCCCGTTGAGCACGATCTTCACGTCTTCGATCTTCTTTCCGGAGATGTGCAGCGCGTTGATGAGGCCAGCCGCACAGATCACGGCGGTGCCGTGCTGGTCGTCATGGAACACCGGGATATCCATCAGCTCCTTGAGCTGCTGCTCGATGATGAAGCACTCGGGGGCCTTGATGTCCTCGAGGTTGATGCCGCCGAAGGAGGGGCCCATGAGCTTGACGGCATTGATGAAGGCATCGGCGTCTTCCGTGTCGAGCTCGAGGTCGATGCTGTCGATGTCGGCAAAGCGCTTGAACAGCACGGCCTTGCCTTCCATCACCGGCTTGGAGGCCAGCGCGCCCAGATTGCCGAGCCCAAGGATGGCGGTGCCGTTGGAGATGACGGCCACGAGGTTGCCCTTGGCGGTGTAATCATAGGCGGCGGCCGGGTTTGCAGCGATGGCCTCGACCGGCACGGCGACGCCCGGGGAATAGGCCAGCGACAGGTCGCGCTGGGTGGTCATGGCCACGGTGGCATTGATCTCGAGCTTGCCGGGGCGCGGCTCAAGGTGAAAGCTCAGCGCCTCTTCAGGCGTGATGCGGGATTTGGCCATGTTTCTCCTCCTCTTGCGCAGGCTGGGTAACCCGCCAATCTTTGGACGTCTACCGGGGGTTTAGCCTTTCGGGCGCGGGGGCTATGGTCCGCCAAATGAGCAGGCGGGGGCAAGTGTGAGTTCTGCAGCAGTCACACCGATGATGGCGCAATACCTGGAGATCAAGGCAGATCATCCGGGGGCGCTTCTTTTTTATCGTATGGGCGACTTCTACGAGATGTTCTTCGAGGACGCCGTGGCGGCCTCGGAGGCGTTGGATATCGCGCTGACGAAGCGGGGCAAGCACGACGGCGATGACATTCCGATGTGCGGGGTGCCGGTGCATGCGGCGGAATCCTACCTGCTGACGCTTATCCGCAAGGGGTTTCGGGTGGCCGTCTGCGAGCAGATGGAAAGCCCGGAGGAGGCAAAGAAGCGCGGGTACAAATCGGTTGTGCGGCGCGAGGTGGTGCGGCTGGTGACGCCGGGCACGCTGACCGAGGAGAGCCTGCTGGAGCCGAGGCGGCACAACTACCTTGCCGCCTATGCCGAGGTGCGGGGCGAAGGGGCGCTGGCCTGGGTGGATATTTCGACCGGGGCCTTTCGGGTGGTGCGATGCGGCGCGGAACTGCTGGGGCCGCAACTGGCTCGGCTCGGCCCGCGCGAGGTGCTGGTGAGCGAGCGTGCGGAGGCGTTTCAGGCTGAAATAGTATCTGATCTTGGGACCGCGGCCACGCTGGCCTCGGCAGAGAGCTTTGACAGCGAGAGCGGCAAGGCCCGGCTTTGCGCAGCGCTGGGCGTGAAGACGCTGGATGCCTTTGGCAGCTTCGGGCGCGCCGAGCTTTCGGCCATGGGTGCGATTGTTGCCTATCTGGAGCTGACCCAGAAGGGGAACCTGCCGCTGCTGCGCCCGCCGGTGGCCGAGGACATGGGCGGCGTGATGCAGATCGACGCCGCGACCCGCCGGAACCTGGAACTGACCCGCAGCCTGAGCGGCGGGCGTGAAGGCAGCCTGATTGCCGCGATCGACCGGACATTGACCGCGGGGGGCGGGCGGCTGCTGGAGCGGCGGGTGTCTTCGCCCTCGCGGAATCTTCAGGAAGTTCACCGCAGGCTCGACACGGTGGAATGGGCGCTGGATGCCGGGGTGCGGGAGCCGCTGCGGGATGCGCTGCGGCGGGTGCCCGACATGGACCGCGCCCTTTCGCGGCTGGCACTCGACCGGGGTGGCCCGCGCGACCTTGCCGCCATTCGCAACGGTTTGGGGCAGGCCGAACTGCTGGCGGGCTCGCTCGACGGAGAGGTGCCGGAGCTTGTGGCCGATGCCGCGCAGGCGCTGCGAGGGCATGATGAGTTGGCCGACCTGCTGGATGCGGCACTGGTGGCGGAGCCGCCGCTGCTGGCCCGGGACGGCGGCTATATTGCCGCCGGCTACGACGAGGAGCTCGACGAGGTCCGGACCCTGCGCGACGAAGGGCGCGGGGTGATTGCCCGGATGCAGTCCGAGTTTGCCGAGCAGACCGGGATTTCGGCGCTGAAGATCAAGCACAACAATGTGCTGGGGTACTTCATCGAGACCACGGCGACCCATGCCGACAAGATGATGAAGCCGCCGCTCTCGGAGGTGTTCATTCATCGCCAGACAACGGCCAATGCGATCCGCTTTACGACGGTGGAGCTGAGTGAACTCGAAACCCGGATTCTGAATGCGGCCGGGCGGTGCCTGGAGATCGAGAAACGTCTCTATTCCCGCCTGAGAACGGCTATTATCGACGCCTCCGCCGAAGTGGGCGGCGCTGCGCGGGCCCTGGCGGAGCTGGACCTTGCCTGCGCCCTTGCGGATCTTGCCAGCGGCGAGGGTTGGGTGCGGCCGGTGGTGGATGAGGGCAGGGCCTTCGAGGTGGAGGGCGGACGGCATCCGGTGGTCGAGGCGGCGCTGCGCCGGGAAGGCGGGCAGGCGTTTGTGGCCAATGACTGCGGGCTGTCGGATGGTGGCGAGGGGGCACACATCTGGCTTCTGACCGGGCCGAACATGGCGGGTAAATCGACCTTCCTTCGGCAGAACGCGCTGATCGCCCTGCTGGCGCAGGCGGGCAGCTTTGTGCCAGCGAAGCGGGCGCATGTCGGGATCGTTTCGAGCCTGTTCTCGCGGGTCGGGGCGGCAGATGATCTGGCTCGCGGGCGCTCGACCTTCATGGTGGAGATGGTGGAAACGGCGGCGATCCTGAATCAGGCGGATGACAGGAGCCTGGTGATTCTCGACGAGATCGGGCGCGGGACGGCCACCTATGACGGGCTGTCGATTGCCTGGGCGGTGATGGAGCACCTGCATGATGTGAACCGGGCGCGGGCGCTTTTTGCCACCCATTACCATGAAATGACCGCCCTGTCGGCCAAGCTGGACGGGGCCGAGAACGCCACCGTTGCGGTGAAGGAGTGGGAAGGCGACGTGATTTTCCTGCACGAAGTGCGGATGGGCGCGGCGGAAGCGAGCTATGGCGTGCAGGTTGCCAAGCTGGCCGGGCTGCCCGAGGCGGTGGTGTCGCGGGCGCGGATGGTGCTGGAGCAGCTTGAGAAGGGTGAGCGCGAGGGTGGCGACAAGTCGCGGCTGATCGACGACCTGCCGCTCTTTGCCGCGATGCCGAAGGTGGCGCCGCCAGCGCCGAAAGCGGAAGTGGATGCGCTCAAGGAAAAGCTCGCCGGGGTGCTGCCCGACGAGCTGACGCCCCGAGAGGCGTTGGATGTGATCTATGAACTGAAGCGCCTGGCGGAGTAGGCGGGCAGTTTGCCCGACCCTCAGCCGGGGTTGCTGGACACACCAACCTGCGCAGGACGCAGCAGGCGGTCATGCAGCATGAAGCCCTCGGCCGCGACCTGGATGATGTCACCCTGCTTGGTGTCGGGCAGCGGGGCCTCGAACATCGCCTGATGATGCTGCGGATCGAATTTGTCGCCCACTTCGGGGGAGATCTTGGTGATTCCGTGCTTTTCGAATATATTCAGCAGCTCGCGCATGGTCAGCTCGACGCCTTCGATCAGCGCGGACATGCCCTCGCCCTTGCCATCGGAACCGCCTGCGGCCTCGAGTGCGCGCTTGAGGTTGTCGTAGACCGGCAGCATGTCGCGCGACAGCTTCGAGCCGCCATACTGCTCGGCTTCGCGCCGGTCGCGCTCGCCGCGCTTGCGGGCGTTCTCGGCATCGGCCAGGGCCCGCATGAAACGGTCGCGCATTTCATCGCGCTCGGCGCGGAGGATTTCGACCTCTTCGATCTCCTGCGGCTCCCCGGCTTCATCTGCCAGTGCGTCGATGTCGATCAGCTCTTCTGGTTCCTGCTTGGGATCCGCCATGTTCTACCCTTTGCCTCGATCCGCGATCAGCTTTCCGACGAGCTGCGCGGTATAATCCACGATTGGAACGATCCGGCCGTAGTTGAGCCGCGTGGGCCCGATGACGCCCACGGCGCCGATGATCTTCCGGTCGGCATTCATATAAGGAGAAACCACCAAAGATGAACCCGAAAGTGAGAAGAGCTTGTTCTCTGAACCGATAAAAATGCGCACACCCTCGCCCTCATCGGTCAGTTCGAGAAATTCTGCGATATCACGTTTGCGTTCGAGGTCGTCGAAGAGGGTGCGGATGCGGTCGAGTTCTTCGGGTTCCGACTCGGCAAGGAGATTCGCGCGGCCCCTTACGACAAGGCGTTCGTGGGGTTCGCCCTGCGCTTCCCAGATCGCGGTGCCCTCGGCGACCAGCTCGGCGGCGAGCGTGTCGATCTCCTGACGGCGCGCGCCGATTTCGCGGGCGATGAGGCCGCGCATCTCGGAAAGGGAGTGACCCTCTGCGAAGGAGTTCAGAAAGTTCGCCGCTTCGCGCAGGGACGAGGGCGTTTGGCCGGCGGGGGGCGTGAAGACGCGGTTTTCGACATGGCCATCGGAGAAGACCAGCACCACGAGGGCGCGCTCCGGGCCGAGCTGCACGAACTCGATGTGCTTGATCTCGGCCTCATGCTTGGGGGCCAGCACGAGACTGGCCACCTGGGTGGTGCCGGACAGTGCGGAGCCGACGCGGGCAAGGAGGCTGGAGACATCGGTGGAGCTGGTGCCGAGGGTGGCGTCGATCTTCTCGCGGTCTTCGGAGCCGAGATCGCGCACCTCGAGCAGGCCGTCGACGAACATGCGCAACCCCTGCTGGGTTGGAATGCGCCCGGCACTCACGTGCGGGCTGTTGAGCAGGCCGAGGTATTCGAGATCCTGCATCACGTTTCGGATGGTCGCGGCCGATACCTTTTCTTCGAGCACCCGGGTCAGGGTGCGCGACCCGACTGGCTCGCCGGTGGCGAGATAGCTTTCGACCACCCTGCGAAATACTTCGCGGGAGCGGTCATTCATTTCTTCCAGCAATTTTGCGGCGTTGTTCATGGGCTTTAGATAGGGACGCAAGGCGGAGAAGGTCAATCTTGCTTGCGTCTGCGAGCCGTGAGGGCCAAGAGGGGAACGACCCACGAGGAGGATATGTTATGCGCCCTTCCGGCCGCGCCCTGAGCGATATGCGCCCGATCACGATTGAAACAGATGTCACCCGTTATGCGGAGGGCTCGTGCCTGATCAAATGCGGCGAAACCCATGTGATCTGCACTGCGACCGTCGAGGAGCGGGTGCCGCCGTTTCTGAAGAACAGCGGCAAGGGCTGGGTGACGGCGGAATACGGGATGCTGCCGCGGGCGACGCACAGCCGGATGCGGCGTGAGGCGAAGAACGGACAGAGTGGAAGAACGCAGGAAATTCAACGGCTTATCGGGCGTGCGCTGCGGGCTGGCGTGGATTTTCAGGCGCTTGGTGAGCGGCAGATCCAGATCGACTGTGATGTGATTCAGGCCGATGGCGGGACCCGCTGCGCCTCGATCACCGGCGGTTGGGTTGCGCTCAAGCTGGCGGTGCAGAAGCTGATGAAGGCAGGGCTGGTGAAGACCGATCCGATCCTCGACCACGTGGCCGCCGTGAGCTGCGGCATCTACGCCGGGCAGCCGGTGGTTGACCTGGACTACGCCGAAGACAGCGAGGCCGGCACGGATGGCAACTTTGTGATGACGGGCGCGGGCAAGCTGATCGAGGTGCAGGCCAGTGCCGAAGGCGCAACCTTTGCGCGCGCCGAGATGGACGCGCTGATGGATCTGGCCGAGGCCGGCGTGGCCGAGCTGGTGAGTGCGCAGAAGGCGGCCGTGGGGGGCTGAAGGGTGCGGACGTTCGACAGCAGCAAACTGGTGATCGCCACCCACAACGCGGGCAAGCTGCGGGAGATCTCTGCACTGCTGGCGCCGTTCGACGTGGCGGTGACGAGCGCCGGTGAACTCGGGCTGGAAGAGCCGGAAGAGACCGAGGCGACCTTTATCGGGAATGCGCGGATCAAGGCGCATTTTGCCGCGAAAGCATCTGGCTACCCGGCGCTTGCCGATGACAGCGGGATCGAGGTGGATGCACTTGGCGGCCGTCCGGGGGTGTATACCGCGGATTGGGCCGAAACGCCCAATGGCCGAGATTTCGTGCTGGCGATGACGCGGGTTTGGGAAGAGTGCGAGGGCATTGCCGCGCCTCAGCCGCGCCGCGCGCGGTTTCGGGCCACGCTTTGCCTTGCCTGGCCGGACGGGCACGATGAGATCTTTGAAGGAGCCGCCGAAGGACAGCTGGTCTGGCCGATGCGGGGGAACCAGGGCTTCGGGTTCGATCCGATGTTTCTGCCAGATGGCCATGATCTGACGTTTGGCGAGATGTCCCCGGAGCAGAAGGCCCCTCTCACCCACCGAACCGCGGCTTTCGAAAAGCTCGTTGCAGGCTGCTTTGCCCGCTGATTGGCAGGCCGGGGGCTTCGGCCTTTACATCCACTGGCCGTTTTGCGCGGCCAAATGCCCGTATTGCGACTTCAACTCCCACGTCACGGCCCGGATCGACCAGTCTGCATGGCGTGAGGCCTACCTGCGCGAGATCGGGCGGGTCGGTGCGGAGACTGAGGGGCGGGTTTTGCAGTCTGTCTACTTTGGGGGCGGAACGCCGTCGCTGATGGAGCCCGAGACGGTGGATGCGATCTTGCGCGAGATCGGACGGTTCTGGCCCCGGGCCAATGATATCGAGATCACGCTTGAGGCCAATCCGTCCTCGGTCGAGGCGCGGCGGTTTGCTGGATATGCCGAGGCGGGCGTGAACCGGGTGTCTCTCGGGGTGCAATCGCTGCGCGACACGGATCTGCGGGCTTTGGGGCGGTTGCATGATGTTGCGCAGGCCAAGGCGGCGGTGGAGGTTGCCAAGGCGCATTTCGGACGGATGAGCTTTGACCTGATCTACGCGCGGCAGAACCAGACGCTTGAGGATTGGCGCAGCGAGTTGTCGGAGGCGCTCGAGATGGCGGGCGATCACCTGTCGCTCTACCAGCTGACGATCGAACCGGGCACGGCCTTTGGCGATAGGTATGCGATTGGCAAGCTGCGGGGGTTGCCGGATGATGACCTTGGGGCCGACATGTTCGAGCTGACCCAGGAGATGACGTCGGCGGCCGGGTTTGAGGCCTATGAAGTCTCTAACCATGCGCAAAGCGGCTCTGAATCACGGCATAACCTCGTGTACTGGCGGTACGGCGATTACATCGGGATCGGCCCGGGGGCGCATGGGCGTGTGACGTTTGAGGGCGAGCGGATGGCCACGGTGTGCAAGTCGATGCCTGCAGCTTGGCTTGAGGGCGTTAAGGCTGGAAATGCGGAGAGCCGGGAGCGCCTGAGTGGAGGTGATCAGGCCTCGGAGTACCTGATGATGGGGCTGCGGGTTGGAGAGGGGATCTCTCTTTCACGCTTCTCGGCGCTATCGGGCGAGGCCTTGCCGGCTGAAAAACTTGGTGAACTCGTGGGTTCCGGCCTGGTTGCGCAGGACGGTGACCGCTTGAGGGCCACGCTGCGCGGACGGATGGTGCTGAATGCGGTGATCCGGGAGTTGATGGTGTGAGATGAAGGCGATCTGGGCCACGGCGGGTTTGGTGAGCCTGTTGCTCGGGGCAATCGGGATCGTCTTGCCGCTTCTTCCCACCGTACCCTTTGTGCTCCTCGCCGCCTTCTGTTTTGCCCGCTCGTCGGAACGCCTGCACGACTGGCTCTTGGCGCATCGCACCTTCGGCCCGATGATCGCGGACTGGCGCCGCGCCGGGGCGATCCGCAGGGGGGCGAAATGGGCGGCGACAGTCTCTGTTCTTGCGGTTTTCGGGGTTTCCTTGGCGCTTCAGCTTCCGGTGAAGCTGCTGGCGATTCAGGCCGTGACGCTGAGTTGCGTGCTGCTGTTTATCTGGACACGTCCAGAGGCGTAGCCGTCAGCACGCGGCAGAGCGCGTCGAGGTCATCGAGATCCCGGTAGGAAATGGTCATCCGGCCGGCGCCGCTTGCGTCATGGTCGATGGCGACCTTGAGGCCGAGGTTGGCGGCGAGGTCTCCCTCGAGAGCGCGGGTGTCGGCATCCTTGGTCGGCGTGGGTGCTTTGGTGGCAGAGGGTTTCTTTCCGCCCTTGGCCAGCTTCTCGGTGTCCCGCACCGAAAGGCCCTTTTGCACGACCTGCTTGGCAAGTTCCGAGGCATTTTCGGCGGTGATCAGTGCGCGGGCGTGGCCGGAAGAGAGCTTGCCGTCGCGGAGAAATCTTTGAACGTCTTCAGGCAGTTGCAGCAGACGCATCAGGTTGGCGACATGGCTGCGGCTCTTTCCGAGCGCCTGCGCCAGATGCTCTTGGGTGTGACCAAAGCGGTCCACCAGCTGGCGATAGCCCTGGGCCTCGTCGATCGGGTTCAGATCTTCGCGCTGGACGTTCTCGATGATGGCAACTTCGAGAACTTCTTCGTCGGTGAATTCACGGACGATGACCGGGACATCGTGCAACTGCGCCATCTGCGCAGCGCGCCAGCGGCGCTCGCCCGCGACGATCTGGAAGATGTTGGGCTTGGACGGGTCCTTGCGCACGATCAGAGGTTGGATGATTCCGCGCTCCTTGATGGAGTCGGCAAGCTCCTGCAGCGGCTCCAGCTCGAAGTCGCGGCGCGGCTGATCGGGGTTGGGCTCGACCTGCTCGATCGGCAACCGCCGTTCAGTGGACGCAGATGTGGTGGTTTGGTCTTCCCGAGGCGCAACATCGGCCATAAGGGCAGACAGGCCGCGGCCCAGGCCTCTTTTCTTGTCAGCCATCGCTCTTCTCCCTATTGCGCCGGACGTGCCAGCAGCTCTTTGGCCAGATCCCGATACGCGACGCTACCCTTGGACGTGGGATCATAGTCCAGGACCGGCATCGCGAAACTCGGCGCTTCGCTCACCCTTACGTTTCGGGGAATGCGCGTTTGAAACACGAGGTCTCCGAGCGCTTCGCGAGCGTCGTCGTCGACCTGTTGTGACAGGTTGTTGCGTTGATCGAACATCGTCAGCACCACGCCCTCAATCCGGAGGTTCGGGTTGGCCGTCTCGCGGACTTCACGAAGGGTCAGCATGAGCTGCGACAGGCCTTCGAGCGCGTAGAACTCGGATTGCAGTGGGACCAGCACGGAATCTGCGGCGATCATGGCGTTGACCGTCAGAAGATTGAGCGAGGGCGGGCAGTCTATGAGGATGTAATCAAGCGAATAGCGGTCGATCTCGGGCTGGCGCAGGGCGTCGTGCAGCAGGTGGCTGCGGCGCTCGTTGGCGACAAGCTCAATGTCGGCCGAGCTGAGATCGGTGGTGGAGGGGGCGAGCAGCAGATTTTCGACGTCGGTTGCCAGGATCACTTCGCGGAGGGGGGCGTCATCCAGAAGGAGATCGTAGGTTGTTTTCTTGCGGTCGACCGGTTCGACCCCGAGGCCGGTGGAGGCGTTGCCCTGCGGGTCCAGGTCTACGATGAGGACGGCCTTGCCTTCAGCCGCGAGCGCAGCGCCAAGGTTGATCGCCGTGGTGGTCTTGCCCACGCCGCCCTTCTGATTAGCGACAGCAATGATTTTTGGCGCCTTGGGACGAGTCGGGTCAGACACGGGTGATGTTTCCTATGGTCAGAAGTGCGCCGGCTGGGTCGGTTTCACTGGGGTGTTTCTGAACGTCAAAGGCCCATTTTTCAAGGGCCTTCGCAAGCTCTGCTTCATGTTGCGCCCCTTTGAGAAAAAGGGCTCTGCCTGTTGGGGCAAGATGGCGTTCGGCATGTTCAAGCAGGGTGGTGAGCGGGGCGAGGGCGCGGGCGGAAAGGGCCTGGGCTGCGCAGGAATCGAGGGTTTCGACGCGGGCTGTGTGGATGATGGCCTTGATCCCGGTTTCTCTGAGGACCGTCGAGAGGAAGGTGCATTTACGCTGGTCAGACTCCACAAAGGCGAAAGTGAGGTCGGGCGCGGTATCTGCGGCGAGGATGGCGCAGATCAGGCCGGGAAAGCCGCCACCGGTACCGATATCGAGCCAGAGGCCGGTTTTGGGGCCATGGTTGAGCACCTGGGCGGAATCGAGAAAATGGCGTGACCAGAGGTCGGGCAGCGTGGCGGGGGCGACGAGGTTGATCGCCTTGTTCCACTTGGTGAGGAGGGCGGCGTAGGTGTCGAGTCGAGCCACTGTTTCACGTGAAACATTCAGCCGCGAAAGCACCTCTTCCCGTGCCGTCACGAGGCTTTCCTTTTCTGCTCGCGCCGAAGGCGGGCGAGAATGAGGCCGAGCGCGGCGGGGGTCATGCCGCCGATGCGCGAGGCCTGGCCGAGCGAAGCGGGCCTTGCGGCCTCCAGTTTGGCTTTCAGCTCGTTGGAAAGCCCGTGCAGCTCGGCGTATTCGAAATCTTCGGGAATAGGGCGCATCTCGTCGCGCTGAAGGGCGGCCACATCGAGTTCTTGGCGGGCGATGTAGTTGTGGTAGAGCGAATCCCTTTCGACCTGCGTGGCGATCTCCCGGGATACTTCGGAGAGGTCTGGGCAAAAGGGCAGGAGCTTTTGGAGGCTGGCGTCGGGTAGGGCGAGGGCCTCGATCCCGTTTCGGCGAGGTCCGTCCGCGTTGACGCGGAAGCCGGCGGTTGCGAGCTCGCGGGAGGAGAGTTTCAACTCAGACAGGGTCCTGCGGGCAGAGGTGAGCGCATCCATCTTGGCGGAGAAGGCGGATTGGCGGGCGGCACCGACGCATCCGATGTCGATGCCCTTGGGGGTCAAACGCTGGTCGGCATTGTCCGCGCGGAGGGACAGGCGATACTCGGCTCGGGATGTGAACATGCGGTAAGGTTCGGCGACGCCGTGGGTTGTCAGGTCGTCGATCATGACGCCGATGTAGGACTCCGAACGACCAAAGATCACCGGATCTTCGTCACGCGACCGGCGTGCGGCGTTGAGACCCGCGACCAATCCTTGCGCCGCGGCCTCCTCATATCCTGTGGTCCCGTTGATCTGGCCCGCAAGATATAGGTTCGGAAGAGCTCGAAGCTCGAGGGAAGAGGTAAGTGCTCTGGGGTCGATGTAATCGTACTCGATTGCGTAGCCCGGTTGAAAGAACTCCGCATGCTCCAGGCCGGCGATAGAGCGGACGTAGGCCTTCTGCACGTCTTCAGGAAGCGACGTGGAGATGCCGTTGGGGTAGATCGTTGGATCGTCGAGGCCTTCGGGCTCGAGGAAGATCTGGTGAGAGTCCTTGCTGGCGAAGCGGACCACCTTGTCTTCGATCGATGGGCAATAGCGCGGGCCGACACCTTCGATATGACCGCCGTACATCGCGCTGCGATGAAGGTTCTCGTTGATGATCTCGTGGGTGCGGGCATTGGTGTAGGTGATGCCGCAGCTTATCTGCCGGGCAATCGGGGCGTTGTTCAGGAAGGAGAAGACGGTTGGATCTTCGTCGGCGGGCTGGGACTCGAGCCCGTCCCAGTTGATGGTGCGGCCATCAAGCCGGGGTGGGGTGCCGGTTTTGAGGCGACCGAGGGGCAGGGACAGTTCTGAGAGTTGGTTGGCGAGTAGTTGGGAGCGCTCCGCGCCCATGCGACCGCCGGGATAAGACTTGTCGCCGATATGAATTGTGCCACGCAGGAAGGTGCCGGTGGTGAGAACGACTGCAGCGGCGCAGAGATTTGATCCATCTCCCAGGACCACGCCTTTGACGGCTTGATCTTCGATAACCAATCCGGAGACCTCAGCCTCGATTACGGAGAGATTCGGGGTGTTGGCGATCTCGTGGCTCATCGCCTGCCGATACAGCTTGCGGTCAGCCTGCGCGCGGGGGCCTTGGACGGCGGGGCCCTTCTTGCGGTTTAGGAGGCGGAACTGGATACCGGCTGCGTCGGCGACACGGCCCATCAATCCGTCGAGCGCGTCGATCTCACGGACGAGATGCCCCTTGCCGAGGCCGCCGATTGCCGGATTGCAGGACATTACGCCCAGATCGGTGATCCGCAACGTGATAAGCCCTGTCCGTGCGCCCATCCTTGCCGCGGCGTGGGCGGCATCGGCGCCGGCATGGCCGCCGCCAACAACGATGACGTCGAAGTCATGTTTCACGTGAAACACTCCTACTTTCCGATACAAAAACTGGAAAAGATTTCACCCAGCAGGTCTTCAACCCCGATGCGGCCCGTCAGGGCTTCGATACGGCGAAGGGCGGTGCGCAACTCTTCGGCCGCCAGTTCCGCCCTCTCGGGTCCAGCTTCTACCTCGATTCGAGCCGCCCGCAAAGCGGCGCTCGCCTCTTCTAGCGCAACACGATGACGCGCGTGTGTTGCCGTGATTTGGGCGGGCAGGCGGGATGACAGCTCGGCTTCGATCCGGGTCAGCAATTCTTCGATGCCCTGGCCAGTCAGGCCGGACAGGCCCAGGATATCTCCGGGCACATCTCCTACATCCGCCTTTGGGTGCGCGGAGATATCACCAGCCTTCAAATCAACTCCCGGAGCCTCGCCGAGGATGACCCGAAGGTCCGCCGCAACGGCACGTGACCGGGCGCGCTCGACGCCGATGGACTCCACCGTATCGAGCGTTTCGCGCAGGCCAGCGGTGTCGAGGAGGGTGACGGGGAGGCCACCGATATCCATCCTGACCTCGATGACATCGCGGGTGGTGCCGGCAACTTCGGAGGTGATTGCGGCATCGCGACCGGCAAGCCGATTGAGAAGGGTGGATTTGCCAGCGTTCGGGGGGCCGACGATGGCAACTTCGAACCCTTCGCGGATGCGTTCTGCAGCGCCGACGCCGAGAGCTTCGGCGTCGAACTCGGTGGTGAGGGCGTCGACGAGGGCGAGGACATCGGCTGTCGTGTCCTCCGGAACCTCCTCATCTGCGAAGTCGATCATGGCTTCGAGCAAGGCAGCGGCACGGATCAATCGGCTGCGCCACGCTTCGACCTTCGCGCCGAGCGCGCCGGAGAAAGTGGCTTGCGCCAGCAAACGCTGGGCTTCGGTTTCTGCTTCGATGAGATCGGCGAGGCCCTCGACCTGGGCGAGGTCCAGGCGGTCATTCTCTAATGCGCGGCGGGTGAACTCGCCGGCCTCTGCAAGGCGGAGACCTTCCATGGCGACCAGTTCGGCGATAATCGCGCGGGTTACGGCGACGGAGCCGTGGGATTGAAGCTCAACCACGGTTTCACCAGTGAAGCTCTCGCCTTCGTTGAAAACGAGCACCAAGGCCGTATCGAGCACGCCTGCGGACCCTTGCAAACGCATCAGCGTGGCGCGGCGCGCCTCGGGGACGCGCCCGGCTAATGCCTTGAGGGCAGTGAGGGCTGCGGGGCCGGAGATACGGATCACCGCAACCCCTGCGCGGCCGGGCGCAGAAGCTTGGGCGACGATGGTATCCATAGTTAACTCTTTGATTTACCTGAAATATCAGGTGTTCATGGAGTCGAAAAACTCGGCGTTGCTCTTGGTCTGCTTCAACTTCCCGATGAGGAACTCGATGGCATCTGTGGTGCCCATCGGGTTGAGAATGCGGCGCAGAACGAAGGTCTTTTGCAGGTCTTTCGAGTCGACCAGCAGATCCTCTTTCCGGGTGCCGGACTTGAGGATGTCCATCGCCGGGAAGACACGTTTGTCGGCCACCTTGCGGTCGAGAACGATCTCGGAGTTGCCGGTGCCTTTGAACTCTTCGAAGATCACCTCGTCCATCCGTGAGCCGGTGTCGATCAGGGCGGTGGCGATGATGGTGAGCGAGCCACCTTCCTCGATGTTCCGGGCGGCACCGAAGAAGCGCTTGGGACGCTGGAGGGCGTTGGCATCGACACCACCGGTCAGCACCTTGCCGGAGGACGGCACCACGGTGTTGAAGGCACGGCCAAGGCGGGTGATGGAGTCGAGCAGGATGACGACGTCGCGCTTGTGCTCGACGAGGCGCTTGGCCTTTTCGATCACCATTTCGGAGACGGCAACGTGACGGGTTGCAGGCTCATCGAAGGTGGAGGAGACGACCTCACCTTTCACCGAGCGCTGCATGTCGGTGACTTCCTCAGGCCGTTCGTCGATGAGCAGAACGATCAGGTAGCACTCCGGATGGTTCTTTTCGATCGAGTGCGCGATGTTCTGGAGCAGAACGGTTTTACCAGTCCGCGGCGGGGCCACGATGAGCGAACGCTGGCCTTTGCCGATGGGGGCCACGAGGTCGATGATGCGGGCGGAGCGATCCTTGATGGTCGGATCGTCGATTTCCATCGTCATCCGCTCGTCGGGGTAGAGCGGGGTCAGGTTGTCGAAGTTGATCTTGTGGCGGGCCTTCTCGGGCTCTTCGAAGTTGATCTGGGTGACTTTCGTCATGCAGAAGTAATTTTCGTTGTCGCCGGGTGCCTTGATGAAGCCCTCAACCGTGTCGCCGGTGCGCAGGCCATGCTGGCGGATCATCTCGGGCGACAGGTAGATATCATCCGGGCCCGGCAGGTAGTTGGCCTCGGGGGAGCGCAGGAAGCCGAAGCCGTCTTGCAGCACGTCGAGAACGCCGTCGCCGGAAATGTCCCAGCCTTCTTCTGCCCGCTCCTTGAGGATGGCGAACATCATGTCGCCCTTGCGCATGGTGGAGGCGTTGTCGATCTCGAGTTCCTCGGCCATCGACAGTAGGTCGGCCGGGGTCTTGGATTTGAGATCGTAAAGGGAAACTTGGGGTTGGGTCATCTGGCGCGCCTTCGGCAGCACTGAACACAGGGAAGCTGTGCAGCGCAAAATATCTGTACGGGAAAGTCCACGACCGGACGGTCGCTTGCGCAGGTGAAATAAGGCCGGGGGCCCGCTGAGTCAAGCTCCGGGAGGACGCGGGCTAGAACGGGCGGACGACGATGGAGATGACGATGATGACGAGAAGCAGCGTCGGCACCTCGTTCATCATTCGGTAGGTGCGGCCCGACACGGTGTTGGTGCCCGCCGCGAACTCCTTGCGCCGCCGTCCGAGCCAGTGATGAAACCAGGTGAGGCCGAGGATCCCTGCGAGCTTGGTGTAGGGCCAGATGGCGGACCAATCGACGATGCCGGGGGTCAGCGCCAGCATGAGGCCGAAGATCCAGGTGGCGATCATGGCCGGGTTCATGATGAGCCGGAGAAGTTTGAGCTCCATCGTCTTAAGCATCTCGTCCGAGTGAATGTTCTCGATCCCTTTCTCAGCATGATGCACAAAGAGACGGGGCAGATAGAACAGGCCGGCCATCCATGAGATGACCGCGAGGATGTGAAGCGTCTTGGTCCAGGGGTAGAGCCAGGCGAGAATGTCTGAGAGCACGGGAACCTCCTAGCTACTCTTCAATAATAAAATAGAATCTTAAGAAAGTTGTTTTTGTAGTAGGGGCTGGGGATATGGGGATTACTCGGTTTTCCACAGTTATGCACACAGAGGCGCAGCGATCTTGGAAGATGAGCCCGTTCCGAAAAGTTCTCTAAATTCCAGTAAGTTACGCGCATACCCTGTGGATAACTCGCGGGATAACTCGTTGGAGATTTAGGGGAAGACAAAATTCTTCAGACCCGCCGGGAGTGCTTTTCCTCATGGGGAGGAAACTTGGTCGATTGGGGAGAAGCGATGAGTTTGCCACCGGGTTGCAGCTTATCCAGAATGAGGCCACACCGGAGTCACACCTAACCCCCAGAGTCATCCACGAGGTTATCCACATGGCGGCGCCACTTCTTCTGGCTTCGGGCTCCGAGATCCGCGCGAGCCTGCTGAAAAATGCGGGCGTTCCGTTTGATGTTGAGGTTGCGCGGGTGGACGAGGCGGCGTTTCGGGCGGCGCTCGAGGCCGAGGGCGCACCGGCTCGCGATGTGGCGGACGCTTTGGCGGAAATGAAGGCGGCGAAGGTTGGCGGAAAGCGCCCGGACCGCATGGTGCTTGGCTGCGACCAGGTGCTGGAGTTCGACGGGAAGCTGCTTGCGAAGCCGGAGAGCCGGGAAGAGGCGGTGGCGCAGATCACTGCGATGGCCGGGCAGAAGCACATGCTGTTTTCGGCGGCGGTGATCTACGAAGATGGCAAGCCGGTCTGGCGCCATGTGGGTGTGGTGCGACTTTACATGCGGACGCTTTCGCCCGGTTACATCCAGGATTACGTGGACCGAAACTGGGACAGCATTCGCTGGTGCGTGGGCGGATACGAGCTGGAAAAGGAAGGTGCGCGGCTGTTCGCCCGGGTGGAGGGCGACTATTTCAATGTCCTGGGATTGCCGCTATTGGAGGTATTGAACTACCTCGCGATCAAGGGTGTGATCCCGACATGACGGAGAAGATACCGCTCGCCGGAGTCATCGGTTCGCCGATTGCACATTCCCGCTCTCCCGCGCTGCACCGGCACTGGCTGGATAGCCTTGGCCTGCGTGGCCATTACGTGCCCATGGATGTGAGCCATGAGAACCTCGCGGAGGTGCTCAAGGTGCTGCCCAAGCTGGGCTTCGTGGGCTGCAATATCACGATTCCGCACAAGGTTGCCGCGCTGAACCTGGCGGATGCGGTAAGTGACCGCGCGGCGCTGATCGGCTCTGCCAACACGCTGATCTTTCGGGATGATGGCAGTATTTATGCTGATAATACAGATGGTTACGGCTTCATTGCCAACCTGAAGGCCGGCGCCCCGGATTGGCAGGCGCAGGATGGGCCGGTGGCGATCTTCGGGGCTGGCGGGGCCTGCCGTGCGGTTTTGGCCTCATTGATAGAAGCGGGCTGCACCGACATCCGGCTGGCAAACCGCTCGCGCCCGCGGGCAGAGGCCTTGCGCACCGAGTTCGGGCCGAAGATCACGGTGTATGACTGGGTTCTCGCCGGATCGATGATCGAGGGGGCGGCCCTGATCGTGAACACCACCTCGCTGGGCATGGTGGGCAAATCGGAGTTCAAGGTGCCGCTCGATGCGTTGACCCCCGATATGGTGGTGACGGATATCGTCTACACGCCGTTGGACACCGAGCTGTTGAAGACCGCCGCTGCCAAGGGCTGCACGACCGTCGATGGGCTTGGCATGCTCATTCACCAGGGTGCGCCCGGCTTTGAGCGCTGGTTTGGTGACCGCCCGCCCGTGACAGAAAAGACCCGCGCGGCGGTGATGGGCTGGTGAGCCAGCCTTTCCGGATAGGACTGACGGGCGGAATCGGAATGGGAAAATCGACCACCGCTGCGATGTTCGCCGAGGAAGGCGTAGCCGTTTGGGATGCGGATGCGGCGGTGCATCGGCTTTATTCCAAGGGCGGTGCGGCGGTGGAGCCGATCCGGGCGCTGAACCCGGAGGCGGTTGAAGATGGTGCGGTGTCTCGGGCGGCTCTGCGACAGTGGATTGCGGAAGACAGCACGGCGTTGAAGCAGATCGAGGCGGTGGTGCATCCGCTGGTTTTGCGGGATCGGGCGGAGTTTACGGCGCATTCGGATTCCGAGATCCTGCTGTTTGATATTCCGCTGCTCTTCGAGACGGGCGCGGACGCAGAGATGAACCTTACGGTTGCGGTTTCGTGCTCTGCCGAGGAGCAGCGCCGCCGGGTGCTGGCCCGCGGCACGATGGACGACGCGGCGCTTGAGCGTATTCTGAAGGCGCAGATGCCGGACGCGGAGAAGCGGGCAAGGGCTGACAGGGTTATTGAGACAGATACGATGGAAGGCGCGCGGGCCCAGGTGAAGGCCATCGTGGCGGAGATCAGGGAAAAGACCGATGCGTGAGATCGTGCTTGATACTGAAACGACCGGGTTTGACCCGTTCAGCGGCGACCGGATCGTGGAGATCGGCGCGGTGGAGCTGGTGGGGCATATGCCGACGGGCAACCACTATCACCAATACATCAACCCACAGCGCGACATGCCGACAGAGGCCTTTGAGGTGCATGGGATCAGCGAGGAGTTTCTGAAGGACAAGCCGCTGTTTGCCGCGATTGCGCAGGATTTTCTGGATTTCATCGGGGATGCCAAGCTGGTCATCCACAATGCCGCCTTCGACATGAAGTTTCTGAACGCGGAACTTGGGTGGGTGAACAAGCCGAAAATCCCCAATGATCGGGCCATTGATACCGTGGCGATGGCGCGAAAGAAGTTTCCGGGTTCACCGGCGTCGCTCGACGCGCTGTGTCGCCGGTTTGGCATTACGACGGAACGCGAGCTGCACGGCGCTCTGCTCGACAGCCAGATTCTCGCGGATGTGTATCTGGAGCTGATCGGCGGCCGGCAACCGGGGCTGGTGCTTTCGGAAAAGACCGGCCGGAGCGAAGCCGGCATCACGGATGCGAACTGGAGGCCATCGCCACGCCCCGAGGCGCTTGCGGCACGGCTGACCGAAACGGAAAGCGCCGCGCACCAGGCCTTTGTCGAAAAGCTCGGTGACGCGGCGCTCTGGAAACGCTTCAGTTAGGCGTCGGCGCGGGGCTGGGACTCGGCGCGCTTGGCCAGTTCCTGACGGTAGAGTGCAACGAAATCAATGTTTTGCAGGTTCACCGGCGGGAAGTTCCCATCGCGGGTGACATCGGAGACGATGCGACGGACGAAGGGGAAGATCTGGCGGGGGCACTCGATCAGGAGGAAGGGGTGAAGCTGGTCTTCGGGCACGCCTTCGATCTGGAACACGGCGCCGTAATCGAGCTCGAGCAGGAAGAGCGTGGCGCTGTCGGAGCGGTTCTTGCTCTCGACCTTGCACTTGAGCGTCACCTCATACTGGTTGGGAGTGGTGCGCTTGCGGGCGTCAACGGCCACGGCCACCTGCATTTCGGGCTGCACTTCACCCTGAACGCCCTTTTGCACCACGATATTTTCGAACGACATGTCGCGGATGAACTGGGCGAGGATCTGAAGTTGAACCTGCTGAGGCTCTTGCGGCGCGGCGGCGCCGTTCTCGGGGGTGTCGGCCATGGGGCCCTCTCTGGTTTTCTCAGGTCGGGCTTGCTTTATCAGGAGCAGGCGGCGGCCTCAATGGCGTGTCCAGCCGGAGTTTCCGGGCGTGGAGTTCGTGGGGATTGACGGTTTGTCGGGCTCGACCTCGCGATAGCTGCCCTCGACCACATCGTCGCGCGATGGGCGATGCCGGGCGGGGCCGCCGGGGCCCATGGTAAAGCTCTGCACCTTCACCCGCTTGCGAAGCCAGCCGAAGGCGGCGGTGCGAAAGGCGGGGACGAGCAGAAGAAAACCGACGAAATCGGTGAAGAACCCGGGTGTCAACAACAGGGCACCCGAGAACAGGATCATGGCGCCATGTGCCAGCGGCTCTGTCGGGTCGCGCAGCTCGTTGAAGCGGCCCTGAAGCTCGGCCAGAACCTGCCGACCCTGACTTTTCACCAGCCAGGTGCCAAGGATTGCCGTAACAATGACGATGCCGAGCGTCGGCCAAAGCCCGATCAGGCCGCCGACTTGGATGAACAGGGCGATCTCGATGATCGGGACCGCGATAAAAAGCGCCAGAAGTGGCATCAAACCTCCGTATGTGTCGCATGGCGGCTGGTGGACTCGCCCCCTGCGAAGCCCTACATATGATCGGAACGTTCTAAATGCCAACTTTGTGCCCGAGGCCCCAATGAATCTTGCCGTGATCCAGCTTCTTGTGCTTGCCGGTGTAGCGATCTTTCTGATCCTGCGCCTGCGCTCCGTGCTGGGCACAAGAGAGGGCTTTGAAAAACCCCAGGCCCCGTTGCCCGGTCCGAGCCGTAGCACCGAGTCCAGCCGCCGTGACTTCGAGGTGATCGAAGGCGGGGTGGATCGCGATATTGCCGATCATGTGGATGAGGGCGAGGCGGCCGATGCGCTGGCGCGGATGAAGACGGTCGAGCCCGGATTTTCGGTTGGCGAGTTCCTGCACGGTGCGCGTGGCGCCTACGAGATGATCCTGATGGCCTTCGAGCGGGGCGATCTCGAGAGCGTTGCGCCGTTTCTGGATGAGGACGTCTTGGAGAGCTTTTCGGATGTCGTGAAGATGCGCGCCGAGAATGGCGTGACCGTGGAGGCGAGCTTTATCGGTGTTCGCGAGACCACGCTGAAACGGGCCAGCTTTGACCCGGTCGTGGGTGAGGCCGAGATTACCGTGCGCTTTGTCGGGGAGATCACCAGCGTCGTGCGTGACGCTGCCGGTGACATCGTGGAGGGTGACCCGAACGCGGTGAAGCGGCAGCGCGACGTGTGGACATTTGCGCGACAGATGGGCACGGGCGATCCGAACTGGAAGCTGGTTGCCACCGGCGAGTAAGTCGCCTTGGCCCGGATTGCCTTGGTGAACCTGCCCGGCTGGGCGGAGGATGACCACGAGGCGACACTTCAGACCTACCTTGCAACGGCCGCGCCGGATGACCCGGCCCGAAATGTTGCCGCGGGTGGGGCGCGTTTCTTCTTTGAAGAGCATTTCGAGGCCGAGCTTGTATCGGACTCTGCAACCATGACTGGCTATTTCGAACCGGTCTACCTGGGTGCGCGTGAGGCTGGTGGGCCGTTCGTTGCGCCGGTTCATGCCATTCCGGAAGGGTGGGAGCAGGGGCAGGGCTTTGCCTCGCGGCGCGAGATCGAAGAGGGCAATCTGCTGGCCGGGCGTGAATTGGCCTGGCTGACCACGCCGCTCGATGCCTTTCTGTTGCAAGTGCAGGGCTCCGGTCGGGTGCGGCTGGCGGATGGATCGGAGCTGCGGCTGGGATACGCCGGGAAGAACGGGCACCCCTATGTGTCGCTCGGGCGTTTGCTGCTGGAGCGCGGTGAACTGTCGCCTGACGATATTTCGATGCAGGCGCTCCGGGCCTGGTATGCCGCGAACCCGGAGGCGGGGGAGGCGGCGTTGCTGGAAAACCCGAGTTACGTGTTCTTCAAGGTGCTCGATGCCCTGCCGCCCGAGCTTGGGCCGATTGGCACCTCGGGCGTGCCGCTGACGCCGCAGCGGAGCATTGCCGTTGACCCCGACAGCACAGCGCTCGGCAGCCTCGTCTACATTGATCCTGCGGGTATCGACGTGCCGCCGCGGCTATGTGTGGCGCAGGATACCGGCGGCGCGATCAAGGGTTTGGGGCGCACGGATCTGTATTGCGGAACCGGTGAGGCGGCGGGCGAGATGGCCGGGTCGCTGCACATGACGGTTCGGTTCTTGCGCCTTGTTCCGAGGGTGGCCGGATGAGCCGGAAAACCCCCAAGCGCCTTTCGGCCGAAGACGAGGCGCTGTGGCGCAAGGTTGTGGCCAAGGCGACGCCGCTCACCAAGAGCCGGCCCAAGGCGGACCCGATGCCAAAGCGGGTGGTTCACGAGCCGGAGCCCAAGCCGGCCTTTGTGCCACGTCCCTTCAGCGTGGGAGAGACCGCGCAACCCAAGCCGAGCGCCACCCCCAAGCCCAACCACACGCCGACGATGGACCGCAAGGCCTTCAACCGGATGAAACGGGGCAAGCTGAAGCCGGAGGGGCGGATTGACCTGCATGGCATGACGCTTGCCGAGGCCCACCCGCGGCTGGTCCGGTTTGTGCATGGGGCATCGGCGGACGGGAAGCGGCTGGTGCTGGTGATTACCGGCAAGGGGCGCACGCGGCCTGACGATGAGGGGCCCATCCCATCGCGGCCCGGTGTGTTGCGGCGGCAGGTGCCGGACTGGCTGAGCCGCCCGCCCCTTTCAGCGCTTGTGCTTGAAGTTACCCCGGCGAGCCTTCGGCATGGCGGCGACGGGGCGTTTTACGTGTATCTACGCCGCGCGCGGTAGACGCTGGCGGGCGGCGGCGATGCCGATGGTGATGCTTGCGGCGGCGAAACAGAAATAGCCCGCGATCCAGGGCAACTGGTCTTCGAAGTCGAGGCCCGCGTCGATCAGCCAACCCGACACGCCGGGGCCGATGGCCGAACCGAACACCATGATCGCGCCCGCCATGGCCTTGATCGAGCCGATGTGCCGCGTGCCGAAGAACTCGGCCCAGTAGGAGCCGGGAAGGGTGGCCTGTGCGCCGGTGCCGATCCCGAAGATCGCAAGGCCCACGGCGGCGAGCATGAGGCTTTCGGCCTGCCAGAGCACGAGGAAGCCCAGCGCGAAGGGCAGCATGTAGAGCATCATCAGGCGCGCGGTTCCGATGCGGTCGATGAGGGCGCCGGTAACGAAGGTGGAGGCGATGGAAACCGCGGTGAACACCGGCATCAGCGCCACGTAATCGACCAGTTCCCAGCCCTTTTCGCCGGCAAAGTGAACCTGCTGGAAGAAGAGCGCCGTACCCCATGCCGGTGGGCCGAGCAGGAGCGGTATGGAGAACCAGAAGAGCGGGTGGCGGAGCACTTCGGCGCGGGTCCAGTGGTGGCTGTCCATCCCGGCGGAGGGCGTGGCATTGGCCACGGATTGCGGGGTGCGTTCGGCGCGGAGCAGGACGGCGAGCAGCGGCAGAACCGCGAGCGCCATGCCGGCGGCAACCACCCAGAGCCAACGCCAGCCGACAAAGCCGAGGGCGGCGGCGAAGCCGACCGGCAGCAGGGCCTGGCCCACTGCAAAGCCCATGGACGAGATCGACAGCGCCGTGCCGCGCCGCCCGACAAACCAGCGGGCCATGGCGACGATGGAAAGATGCGAGAACAGTCCCTGACCGAAGAGCCTGAGCGCGAAGATGACGAAGATCAGCACCACCGGCCCGGAAACAGCAGCCATGGCGAGACAGGCGAGCGCCAGCCCGGGCCCTACGACATTGGCCAGCGCCCGGACGCGAAACTTGTCGGTCAGCGCCCCGGCCCAGACCATGGTGACAGCCGAGATTGTGGTGCCGATCGTGTAGATCAGGCCCCACTGCCCGTCGGTCAGGCTGAAGGTTTCCATGATCTCGCCCGCGAAGATCGAGATGAAGAAGGTTTGCCCGTAGGACGAGGTGAAGGAGAGGAGCACTCCGGCAAGGAGGAATGGCGCGTTTCCGCGCAGGAAGCCGATGAGACCCATGCCGCTTTATTGCGCCGTCACGCGGAGATGAAAAGCCCTCAGTTCCCGGCGAGTGCGGTGACGGGAGAGAGGATGATAGAGGTTGCGCTCTGCACCGTCAGGATCGTTCCGGGCACCAGGCCTGTGCGCCCGGCATTGTCCCTGCCAAAGGCGGAATCGACCTCGGTGACGCGCCCGAGGATCTTCAGCAGGGCGGGGTTTTCGGCGGCGGTGAAGTGGTCGAGCGCGCCGGCATCGAAGCTGGATACGTCGATGAGGGTGACATCGAGATCGGCCACCTCCTCGACGTCGGAGATGTTGCCGAGCCGGGCGGGCAGGCCGGTGAGGCGGGCCGAGAGGCGGAGGGCCTTGTCGCGGCTGGAGACGAAGATGAGGAACGGCTGCGGCAGGTTTCCGATGCGTTTGGCCTGAGAGCGGAAGAGATCGACATCGAGGTCGGGCGACATGAGCACCACGCCGTTCAGCTTGGGCAGCACCTCGCGATCGCCGCGAATGGCCATTTGGCGCAAGGTTTCCATCACCACGAGAGACCCCATGGAATGGCCGACGATGGTGATGGAGCGGGTGCCGGAGCGGGACACTTCCAGCAAAAAATTCTCGAAGCCGTCGCGGGCGAAGAGGGCAGAGTCGCGGTCGTAGGCGTAGGCGAGCGGGTTTTCTGCGGAGGGCCAAGTGTAGCTGATCGGCACATCGTCGATCTTGAGATCGTGGGTGAGCTGGGTCACCCGAAAGACGGAGTCGGCCATGGTGTTGTTGTAGCCGTGCACGTAGATCACCACGCCGCGCCGCGCCTTGGGGTGTGCCTTGAAGGCCGACTGGAGGCCGGAGCGAAAGCCTTGGGGCGAAGGGAATACGGAGGATTTGGTGGCGACGAAGTCACGCTGCACATCGGGGCCCTTGCGACGCGCCGTGCGCACCTCGCCCGGCTTGTGCAGGGGTGGCACCGAGACGTTGTAGGAGAGATAGCCCAACGGAGCGCGCTCGGTGTAACGGAGCTGCTTGGAGTTCGGGTCGCGTGCCCGGGTGCTGCCGACGAAGATGGTGTAGGGCGTGCCGATACCGACGGCCGAGGGCACAAGCACCAGATTGGCGCGCGGCGCGCAGGCCGCGAGCGCAAGAATCAGCAGTGAAAGACGCAGAATCCCCTTCATGGCAGGTAAGTTAGCCCGCGGTTGGGGAAGGTTCCATTGCTATAGGACGTAGCGCGACAGATCTGTGGAGCGGGACAGCTCACCGAGGTTCTCTTCGACGTAGTCGGCGTTGATCTCGACGGATTCGCCGGCCTTGTCGGGGGCCACGAAGGACAGCTCCTCGAAGACCCGCTCGATCACGGTGTAGAGGCGGCGCGCGCCGATGTTCTCGACGCTCTGATTTACCTCGGCGGCGATACGGGCAAGTGCGGCGATGCCGTCATCCGTAAAGCTCACATCGACGCCTTCGGTCTTCATCAGGGCGGTGTACTGACGGGTCAGGGCGTTGTCGGTTTCGGTGAGGATGCGGATGAAGTCCTCTTCGGTGAGGGCGCGGAGTTCGACCCGGATCGGCAGGCGGCCCTGAAGCTCGGGCAGCAGGTCGGAGGGCTTGGCGATGTGGAAGGCGCCGGAGGCGATGAAGAGGATATGGTCGGTCTTGACCGGGCCATGCTTGGTGGAGACGGTCGTGCCCTCGATCAGCGGCAGCAGATCGCGCTGCACGCCTTCGCGGGATACGTCGCCGCCGCGGGTTTCGGCACGGGCGCAGACCTTGTCGATCTCATCGATGAAGACGATGCCGTTTTCCTGCACAGCTTCCAGCGCCGCCGCCTTGACGACCTCGTCATCGAGCAGCTTGTCGGCTTCTTCTCCGATCAGCACATCGTAGCTTTCGGACACGGTCAGCTTGCGCCGGGTGGAGCGGCCCCCGAAGGCCTTGCCGAAAAGATCCTGAAGGTTGCCCATGCCCTGGAGCCCGCCGCCGGGCTGGCCGGGGATTTCGAACATCGGCATGGAGGGGGCGGGCTCTGCGATATCAAGCTCGATCTCGGTGTTGTCGAGTTCGCCGCGACGGAGCTTGTCGCGAAACATCTCCAGGGTCTTGCCCCGGGCATCCTCGCCGGCAATGGCGCGCAGCACGCGCTCTTCGGCAGCTTCGCGGGCCTTTGCGGTAACGTCTTCGCGCATCATATCGCGGGTCTGGGCGATGGCAGAATCTACCAAATCGCGGATGATCTGCTCGACATCGCGGCCGACGTAGCCGACCTCGGTGAACTTGGTGGCTTCGACCTTGATGAAGGGCGCGCGGGCCAGCTTGGCGAGGCGGCGGGAGATTTCGGTTTTGCCGACGCCGGTGGGCCCGATCATGAGGATGTTCTTGGGATAGACTTCGTCGCGCAGATCGTCGGTGAGCTGCTTGCGGCGCCAGCGGTTGCGCAGGGCGACCGAGACGGCGCGCTTGGCGTCTTTCTGGCCGATGATGAAACGGTCGAGTTCGGAAACGATCTCGCGGGGGGTCAGGTCTGTCATGCTTGAAGCTCTCTCGGCCGCGTCCAGGGCGGCAGTCTGTCTTTTCCGGGGAAGGCGGGGAGGCCGGCCATGATGCCGCCGCGGATGGTTTCCCAGAAGGCGCCCAGGGCGACGAGGAAAACACCGAGCAGCAGGATGAAGGCCCATGTGCCGTCTTCGGCGACGAGCGTGACGAGCGCCACGACGTAGCCGATGCCGGATATGAGGAAGGAGCGGCGGTCGATCACGATGGCAAAGAGCGCCATGAGGGTGAGGAACGCCAAGAGGATTGCGTAGGCGCCCACGCCGCCCTGCTGGAAGAGCGTGAGGGCCACGGTGTTGACGATGGCGGGCGCGGCGATGACGTGAAGCCAGAAACCCTGCGAGGCGCGGCGGGTGACGCGGTGCGGGTCCGACATGTCGAACCGTAGCGCCACGGTCAGGCCGATCAGGCCGAGGGCGAGGGTGATCCAGGCAAAGCTCGCGTTGGCGGACAGCAGGAAGACATCCTGATAGCTGCCCAGCTCTGCACCACCCAGCGAGGTCAGGGCAAAAGCGCTGGCGTAGGTGGCGAGTGCAATGAGGAACATTGCGAAGGGCACCCGGAAGAGCAGCCAATAGACCAGAAGGGTGGCGGCACAGAACAGGGACGCGATGAGGACGGTGCCTTGCTGGTCGTCGGTGATGAAGGTGCCGAGGACGAAGCCTGCCTGCATTGCCGAGAGCGCGAACATGATTGCCAGGGTTATAGACGGGGCGATCATGCGGCGCCGCACCGTGAAGTAGGCCGCGAGCGCACAGCTCGTTCCCATGCCGATGAGGGCAAAGATGAACAGCGGACCCTCGGGATTGCTCGTCATGAAGGAGGAAAAGCCGGTGAGGCCGCTCCAGCCTGCGTAGAGAATCCAGAGGCCGACGACGATGAAGATCTCGTTGAAGCCCTTGAACAGCTCGAAAGGTTCATCGAGGCCATCGAGATTTTCGCGGGCGCCACGGCGGGCATCGGAGAGCGAAACGATGGCGGTGGCCTGCGCTTCGCTGATCTTGCCTGCCCCGACGGCGGCGCGAATATCATCGCGAGTGATTGTCATCCGGCGATCTTTTCCACGGTCAGGTTGCCGTTGGTGTAGACGCAGATGTCGGCGGCGATTTCCATGGCGCGCCGCGCGATGGCCTCGGCGTCGAGGTCCTGGTCGATGAGGCCGCGTGCGGCGGCGAGCGCGTAGTTGCCGCCCGATCCGATGGCGGCAATGTTGTGCTCGGGCTCCAGCACGTCGCCTGCGCCGGTAATTACCAGCAATTCCTTGCCATCGGTGACGATGAGCATGGCCTCCAGCTTCTGCAGGTACTTGTCGGTCCGCCAGTCCTTTGCCAGCTCCACGCTTGCGCGGGCAAGCTGGCCGGGGGTGGCTTCGAGCTTCTTTTCAAGCCGCTCGAGCAGGGTGAAAGCATCGGCGGTGGAGCCTGCAAAGCCGCAGACCACCTCGTGCCCGCCGGGAGAGATGCGCCGCACCTTGCGGGCAGTGCCCTTGATGACGGTCTGGCCGAGGCTCACCTGGCCATCGCCGGCCACCACGACCTCGTCGCCCTTGCGCACACCGATGATGGTGGTGCCATGCCAGCCGGGAAATTCGCTTTCGCTCATGCCGTTCTCCGTTGGTTCGGGCGTTATATGGCTATCCCCTGCGCTGGCCGCAAGAAAAAGGGGCGCCGAAGCGCCCCGTTTCGCCGCGTGAAGCAGGCCTCAGATCGACTCTTCGATCCAGCTTTGCAGCGATGCCTTGGGGGCTGCGCCGGTCTTGTTGGAAACCACCTGGCCGTCCTTGAAGAGGAACAGCGCCGGGATGCCGCGCACACCCATCTGGGCGGGAGCATTGGGGTTTTCGTCAACGTTGACCTTGACGATCTTCACCTTGCCGTCGAGCTCTGCGCTGAGCTCTTCCAGCGCCGGGCCGATCTGCTTGCAGGGGCCGCACCACTCGGCCCAGAAATCCACCACGACGGGCAGATCGGATTCCTTCACCTCGGCATTGAAGGTGTCGTCGGTCACGGCAACGGTCGCCATTTCGGCTCTCCTGATGTTTTGCGGTTCGGGTGGGGAAGGTAGGGTTGGGGAGTGGGCAGGTCAAGCAGATGCTGTGGCTTTTAGTGCATTCGTCACAAGGTCGTGTGGGAGAATATCCAGCCGGGGAATGCGGGTCCAGAGCAGGGCTGTCTGGACCTTGTGGGCGGGGTAGATCTGTACCAGCGCAGAGGCATAGGCCCCCATCTGGGCGAGCAGGCCGGAGGGGATGCTGGCCAGGTCGTCGGGAACGATCACGTTGGATTTGTAGTCGATCGCGGTGACGGTGGTTTCGGTCACGATCAGCCGGTCGATGACGCCCTGCATGGGTTGGCCGCCGAGTTCCGGCAGGTGGGCGCTGATGGGCACTTCAACCAGGGCACTGCCGGAGAAGAGGGATGCGAGCGCCGGCTCGGATAGGACCGCGAGGGCCTCTGCCACGGTTTCTGGGTCGGTGAGTGGATCATGGGCCTGCACCAGTGCGGCGGCGTGGGCCTCTCGCGCTGAGGGCGGCAGGCCGGGGAGGAATTCGAGAAGCAGGTGAAGCGTGGTGCCGCGGGCCATGGCGTCGGGGTTGCCCTCGCCCTCTGTGGGGAGGGTCTTGGGGCCCGGGAGCGAGGAGGGAGAGAGGATTTGCGCGGGCCGGGCGGGCACGGCGGCCGGGGTCAGGGCGACGGCTGGAAGCGTCACTGTTTCGTCTGAAACTGGCCTCACCGGCACTGTTTCCTGTTCCGCCGGGCGCGCATTTTCGTACCGCTGGCCGGAGCCGAAGGGAAACAGGTGGTGGACCGCGCCGACCCGCTCGAGGGCGCCCTCGGTGCGGCGATACCAGTTTTCCTTGTCTTCCTTCGCCGCGCCCGCCCCGCAGACGATCAGCCATTGCTCGGCACGGGTCATGGCGACGTATTGGAGGCGCAGGCGCTCTTCTTCCTGCTTCTCCTTCAGCGCGTCGAAGAGGGGCAGGATATCGGCCGGCGTGTCTGGCTTGGAGGGTTTCCAGAGGGGTGGAAACCCGTCGAGCAGCACGGCGCCATCTTCGCGCGGGGGCTGCCGGTCGCCACTTTCCGCGAGGATGACAATGGGCGCTTCGAGACCTTTTGCACCGTGGACGGTCATTACCCGAATGGCCCGCCCGCCACTTTCCTGGCCCCGCTTGATGTCGATCTCGCTGGATTCCATCCAGGACAGGAAACCGGAGAGGCTGGGGGTTTCGGCCTGCTCATAGGAAAGTGCTGTAGACAGCAGCAGGTCGATCGACTCCTCGGATTCTTCCCCGAGCCGCGCAAGGAGCCGGGGGCGGCCTTGGTGGTGGGTCAGAATGCGTTCGAGCAGTTCGTAGGGCCGGAGAAAGCCCGCGCTGTTGCGGAGGTCGGTGAGGATTGCGCGGGTGGTGTCACCTTCAGGGCCGTGATCGCGGAGGGCTTGCCACAGGGTGCCGAGGCGGGGTTGGGCGAGGCGGTAGAGGGCGTCTTCGCTCCAATCAAACAGGGGCGAGCGCAGGGCGGCGGCGAGCGACAGGTCGTCATCCGGCATGTCGAGAAAGGCGAGCAGGGCGAGCAGGTCTTTTACTGCCATGGCGTCGGTCAGCCGCACCCGGTCGGCACCGGCCACATGGAGCCCGGCGGCCTTGCAGGCTCGGATCACCTCGTGAAAGATCAGTTTGCGGCGCTGGACCAGGATGAGGATGTCGCCATCAATGATCCGGCGGGTTTGGTAGGAGCCGTCGACGGCCTCGAACAGTCTCTCTTCCGCCTTCATTCGCAGGATTTCCTGCGCGATCCTCTCGGCAAGCTGCACCTGCGGATCGTCCTCGCTGACCATGTCGACCGGGTTGAACCAGGGGGTATCGTCCTCGGTCTTCTCGGGTTTAGGGATGAACGGCCAGAGATCGACCCGCCCCGGCATGTCTTCGTGGAACGCGATATGGGTGAGGGCGCCGCCCATGGCGCGGGGATCGTTGGGGAAGGCCTCATCGACCACTCGCAGAACGGGCGCGGCGGAGCGGAAGGAATACTGGAGCTCCATCCGTTGAGGCGCTTCGCCCGATTGGCCCAGGCGGTCGGTGAAGGTATCGGCCATGCGCTCGAAGCCGTCAGGGTCGGCACCCTGAAAGCCATAGATCGACTGCTTTTTGTCGCCGACCACGAAAATCGTGCGTTCACCGGCCTCTCGTCGCCCGCTTCCGGAGGTGATTTCGCGGGAAATCAGGTCGATCACCTGCCATTGCGCGGGGCCGGTATCTTGCGCTTCGTCGACGAGGATGTGGTCGATGCCGCCGTCGAGCCGGAAGAGCACCCAGTCGGCGACGCCTTCGCGGCTCAGAAGATCGCGGGTCTTGAAGATCAGGTCGTCAAAATCGAGCTCTCCGCGCTGGGCCTTGGCGGCGTCATAGGCAGGGAGGAACGCCTGCGCGAAGGCATGAAGCGCGTGGGAGCGCTGGGCAAGCCGGAGTTGCTTGGCCCTGTCGTGGGCCTCGGCGACGCGCTCCATCAGGGCTTCGAGGTCGGCAAGAAGGTCGGCGGGCATCGCCTCGCGGGTTGCTTTTGTCGGGAAGCTACCGATCTTCGGGGCGCCGGCCGACTTTCCGGATTGACCGACAAGGCGCTTGTCGAGCACGGCCAAGGCAGACATACGATCGGCGGGGAGCTCCGAGAACTCGTCTCCGGCCTTGGCATCGGCGGAGCTTCCGGCGAGGAGTAAGGGGATGAGTGCTGTGAGCAGGTCGTCTTCTCCGCCGACGAACACGTCGCCAAGCAAGCGCGCTTCGGAGAAACCCGGAGGGAGGCCAAGTTGGGCGGAAATCGTCTCGAAATCTGCGGGGTCGGTGAAGGCCTCTCGCTGACCCGCGAGCTTCCTGCAGAACCCCTCGATTTCAAGTCCGGAGAACAGGGCTGCGAAGGTGTCAAACACCTGTGGTGCGGTCCGCGCCACGTGATCGAGCGCTTCCTGAAGGCGCGCCTTTGCAGAGGTGTCATCCAGCTCGGTGAAGCCCGGCGGAACCCCGGCCTCCAGCGGAAAACGGCGCAGGATGGCGGAGCAGAAGGAGTGGATC
Source organism: Oceanicola sp. 502str15 (assembly GCF_024105635.1). Lineage (NCBI taxonomy): Bacteria > Pseudomonadati > Pseudomonadota > Alphaproteobacteria > Rhodobacterales > Roseobacteraceae > Oceanicola > Oceanicola sp. 502str15. Next base: position 3,206,438 of record NZ_WYDQ01000001.1, on the reverse strand, counting down.
GTCTGGATCTTGAGGCCGCCCGGCGTTTCGATCGCGCGGGCGAAGAGGCGGCGGGCCTTGGCGAGACGTTCGGCACCGGGCGTGTCTTCGCCCACGGAGATGAGGGCCTCGCCCAGCGCGTGGTCGTCTAGCATCGACCAGCTGCCGAGCCGGGCGAAGAGCCGGTTTTGCATTTCGGCTGCCGCGGCCTTGGTGAAGGTGAGGCAGAGGATGTTTTGCGGCGGAACATCGCGGAGCAACAGCCGAGCGACCCGGTCGGTGAGCACGCGGGTCTTGCCGGAGCCCGCGTTGGCGGAGAGCCAGGTTGAAAACCCGGGCCGGGCGGCCTGGATCTGCGCGGCGGATGCTTCGTTGGGCGCGGTCATCGGCCCACCGGAATGGTTTTTGGCGATGCGGTGTCATCCCACTCGCCGTAGCGTGACAGGTGATCGTAGTCGCTTGCGTAGACCAGCAGCTGGGGAGCCCGACGCGCGGTGTAGCCCTTTTCGGGGTCTGAATAGGCCACGATCAGCGCCGCGAGTTCCTGCAGAACGGCGTCGGGGCGCCAGAGGCCTTCGATTTCGAGCAACTCGTCCCGCGAGTTCGCCGGGTTGCCGATGGAGATGTAGCCGACGCGTTGTGCTCTTTGTGCGCCCAGAGATTTGAAGCCGCCCGCCTCCGCGATTGCGGCCTCGAGCAGCAGTTGCTTGTCGAAGGCCTCCACCTCTTTAGCCGAGGGTGGCTTGGTAGAAGTTTTGTAGTCGAAGACGGCGCATCCACCAGTTGCCAAGGCGTCGATCCGGTCTGGTTTGGCCGCCACTTTGAAATCCACGTTTTGCAGTGGAATAGAGCCGATTTCCTCCACAATGACCGGCGTTCCGGCCGCTTGGAAACTTGCTTCGCGGCGGACCAGCTCGGGCGCGACGGCGGAGAGTCGACCAAGCCAGAGGCGGCGGGTCGCGGGCCACGGAATGTGATCGTCGATGACCTCTGATGCCAGCGCGAGAAACTCTGCAACCACCTGATCGGGATCGCCGGCGAAGGTGAAGCCATCGACCAAGCAACGCTCCATCACGGCGTGCAGCACGGTTCCGCGGAGGGCCGCATCGGCCTCGGGGGCGCGTGGCCCAAGGCGACGCAGCCTCAGGACCTGGCGGGCGTAGATGGCGTAGGGGTCGCGGATAAGCGTCGCGACGGAGGTGACGAAGAGTTCCTTGGGGCGAACGCCGGGGGGCGGGGCCGGGGAAGGGCGCGGCGCGGGCTGGGGCGACAGCGGATCTTCTGTGTGACGCGCGAGAGCCGTGGACACGGTGAGCAGGCGGGTGCCACGTTCCTGCATGGCCTCGAGCGCGGCGACCCCGGGTGTGTTCAGGCCGGTCAAGAGGTTGGTCAGCCGGTTGAGCCAGCGGGATGGGACGGTTTCGGCGTCGGCGCTGCGTGCGCTGCGGCTCAGAATGACCTCTTTCGCGCCGAGCGCGAGTTGGAAGTCGTGCGCTGCGAGGCCGACGCGCCGCTCTGGCAGGAGCATGCCTGCATCGCGCCGCATCGAGCGGTTCATCCACGGATCATGTGGCAGGGTTGCGGGCCATGTTCCCTCGTTTAGCCCGGCGAGAATGCAGAGATCGAGGGTTCTAGTCCGCGCTTCGATCGTGCCCCAGATCGACACCTGCGGGTGCGCGACCGAGGCCTCGCGCACCTCCTTCTCCCCCAGAAAGCTGCGAAATAGGCTGGAATAGTCACTGTTCGAGACGCTGCCACCATAGGCCGCCGACTCGCGCAGCTCTGTCAGAGCAAGCCCTGCCGCCTCCCCGGCCTCTTCCAGCCAGAGCGCACCCGATCCGGCTTGCCCGGGACCGGCCGCAAGCGCCTCTGCGAGGGTGAGGTGGCGGGAGAGGCGTGACTCCAGCGTTTCGGTAGAAGCCTCGGAGACGGGCTCCAGCAGGTTAGCAAGCCAGCGGGCCCAAACCTGCGTTGCCTCATCGGCTTTTGCCTTGGCCAGCCATTTGGCCAGAGTTCTCGAATCGAACCGCGGTGCCCCGGTGCGGCGGGCCCATGTTTCGAAGCGGCCGGTGAAGAGCAGGTGTTGGCCGCGGGTGGCATCGGAGGAGGCGGTGAGGGGGTGTTTCAGGAGAGAAAGCGCGGAGGCCAGGTCGAGCGGCTGGCCGAAGAGGGCGGCGGTTTCGATCAGGAAGCGCCCGGGTGGGCTTTGATGCAGGGGCAGGCCGGCGGAATCGTCGGGGATGATCGACCAACGGGCGAGGGCGGCGGTGACTTGCCGGGCCAGGGTCCTGTCCGGGGTGACGAGGGCCGCGGATTTGCCGTGCTCGACGGCCTCGCGCAGCGCAAGTGCGATGGCGCCGGCTTCCTGTCGGGGCGTCGGGGCCTCGATGAGCGTCAGGCCTTCCGTGGCTTCGGGCAAAGACTCGACGAGGAGGGGGCCGTCGCGGCGCCACTGGTCGGTGACGGGGGCCGGTCGGAGCGATAGGGATACGAGCTGGTTGCGGGCGGGCGCGGCGGGGGGCTGATCGGCCCAGGGGACAATATCGGAAGAGTTCATGCCGAGCCGGTGGAGCAGCGCGGCGAAACGGTATTGGGGGTGATCTTCCTCCGGGTGCCGGTCGGGTTGGTGGGCGGACTTGAGCAGGCTGTTCCAGACACTTTCCGGCATGTCGTCATCAACACCGGGAAGGATCACTGCCCCTTGGGGCAGGCGGGCCACGGCCTCCATGAGCAGGCGCGTGGTGCCCCGGGAGCCGGTGGACCCTGCGACGATGACCGGATCGGCAGGCGGTGCCTCATGCCAGCGGTGCAAAAGGGCCGTGAGGGCGTCGCGGTTCAGCGCGGACTGGCCGCGGAAAACGTCACTATCCTGCCCTGAAAGGATGGAAATGAGCGACAGGCTTCGTGCCCAATGTGCCGAGTGGTCGGCGACGTCGAGCTCGGAGAGGGAGGCCGGATCCACGCCCTCGTCGTCGAGTTCCTCGAGAAGTGAGGCGAGGCTGGTTGCGAGATCGAAGGCTGCTGTCGGAGGCGCGAGGTCGGGTTGCAGGTCGATCAGGCGAGACACGGCCTGGCGGAGTTGGAGACGCAGCCGGAGAGAGGGGTTTGCAGGCTCGAGACCGATCAGCCCGAGTGATTTGGCGAGGCTCGTGACGAGGTGGATACGGGGCATCAACCGGGGCGGACCCTTGGCGAACTGTTCGTCCAGATGACGGCGCATCCGGGTCGTGTTGACGAAGATCGTGACACGCCCCCAGGCCTCGGGCGGTGCATCGGATAACCGGGTTTCCAGCCCGCGCAGTAAGGCCGCGCCGAAATCGACACCGATCGGAACGCCAAAGAGGCGCGGTTTGTCGCTGGCTTCAAACATTGGCCAACATGGCCTCCGCCTCGGCAATTCCGCCGGGATGGCCGACGTCGCACCACCCCCCGGGATGAACGACCCCAAAGAGGCGGCCTTCCGGCTGCATGACATTCCAAAGCACATTGAGCGAGAATGCAGCTTCGGGAATTTGTGCGAGGCCGTCGGGCTTGATGATCTGCGCGCCCGAATAGATGAGGCCCGGCCCGCGTGTGAGCCGCCCGTCGGCGTCTTGCGAGAAATCACCCGTGCCCTCGTAGCCGCGCGCATTTGCGACCGGAATCAGGAGCAGAAGCGCATCCATCCGGTCGGGCTTCCAGGCGTTGCGGAGTGTTTGCAGCGGGTTGGGGCCGGTCCAGACCGCATCGGAGTTGAGGGTGATCACCGGCCCGGTGCCGAGCAGCGGAAGCGCATTGCGCAATCCGCCTCCGGTATCGAGGATTTCGGGCTCGTGGATGGTTTGAACGGTGCGGCCTGCGAGGTGACGCGCGATCTGGTCGCCGAGGTAGTGGGTGTTGACCACCACCCGCTCGGTGCCTTCGGTGAGGTCCAGGGCGCGATCGAGCAGCGGTTTGCCTGCGACCTTGATCAAGGGCTTTGGGCGGGTGTCCGTGAGCGGGCGCATACGGGTGCCGAAGCCCGCGGCAAAGATCATCGCGGCTTGAGGGTCGCTCATGCCGCCACCTTGCGAATGCGCTCCAGCCGGTTGGGGGTTGGTTCGGGGATGGTTTCGAGCACGGCCTCACGCAGCGTCGCGAGGTCTGGGTGGGCGAGGTCCGCCATGAGCAGGGTCCAGACCCGCGGCATGAGGGAAAGGTAGGCAGGCTTTTTCAGGACGGTGCAGAGCCGGGTAAAGACGCCGAGGATACGCAGGTTGCGCTGGGCGCCCTGGGTGGCGATTGCGGCCCGGAACAGGGCCTCGTCGAGGCCGGTCGCCGCAAGATAGTGATGAATGCAGGCTTCTTTCACTGGCTCGGGAACATCGCGGCGGACATCGCCGAGAAGCGAGGCAAGGTCGTAGGTCGGATGCCCGGCGAGGGCGTCCTGAAAGTCGAGCAGGCCGACGCGTGCGGGGCCGGCACGCTCCGGAAGCCAGAGCAGGTTTTCGGCGTGGTAGTCGCGGTGGATCAGCACCGGGGGGGCGATGTTGGTGGCGAGAAGCGCCTCTTCGAGCGCTGCCGTCAGGTGGAGCCAGCCTTCATGGGTCACGGGCTCACCGGCGGCGCGGGCGTAGTACTCTGCGGCGGGGCCGATCATCGGGGCCATTTCGGCGGGGCCGTAGAGTTGCAGGCCCTCGGGGAGCGGGGCGGCGAGGAGGGCAATCAGAACGTCGGTGGCCGCGAGGTAGAGCGCATTCTCACGGCTCGGGTCGGCGGTTGCGATCCGGGCAATCAGCCCGTCGCCCATGTCTTCCATCAGCACCAGCCCCTGATCCGGGGCGGCGGCAAGGATAGATGGCGCAGAGAGGCCCTGTGCCGTGAGGTGTTTGGCGATGGCGAGGAACGGCAGGACGTCGCCCTCGGGATCCTTCATCAGAACGGCGGTTTCCGCGCCGAGGCTGAGGCGTTCATAAGCGCGGGACGAGGCGTCACCAGCGAGGGGGCGGCGTTCGGCATTGGCCCAACCGGCGTCGGCAAGGAAGCTCTCAACGGCGTTCATGGTGTGACCTCCAAGGCAGAAGCGATGCGACTTTCCCAAGGTTTGCCGCCGGCGATGGTCAGGGTTCGGGCGTCGTCGCCTTCGCCTGTTTCGAAATGGAGCCGGAGGGCGTGGGCGGGCGGGGTTGGCAGGCGGTCGGGCCATTCGACGAGGCAGATCGCCTCTTCGAAAGCGGCGGCCAATCCGAGCTCTTCAACTTCGTCCGGGTCCGACAGGCGATAGAGGTCGGCATGCCAGAGTTCGCCATCGGGAAGCGGGTAGGTCTGGACCAGTGTGAAGGTTGGAGAGGGGACATCTTCGAGCGCATTGACACGCCGCATCCGCCAACGGATCAGACCGCGTGAAAAATGGCTCTTTCCGGCGCCGACCCGCCCGGAGAGCAGCAGCACGTCACCCGCGCCGAGCAATGGCGCCATGGCCTCGGCCAGCCGAGTGGTGTGCTCGGGTGAGGAGAGGTGGAGCGTGAGTGGAAACGAAGCACTGCGGGTCATTGCCGCCAGATTATCCGCCGTGCGGCGCAGGGCAAGGCGGAAGCAGGTCAGGCGGTTTGAGGAATGCTCTCGGCGGCGGGTGCGGGGAGCGGCAGATCCTTGTGGCCGAGCGTGAACCCGACGAGGGCATTGCCGCCTGCAACCGGCATGAAGCGACATTTCACCTTGCCGTAGGCCGCGCTTTCGATCTCGGCGCTCCAGGCCCGCCTGTCATCATTGCCTGACAGAAACCGGGTGGCGCGGCTCCAGAGTGCGTCGTCGTTGCAGAGCGCGGACCAATCGCGCACGGCATCCTGCGCGCCGATATCGGAGAGGGTGCCGACCAGTTCGCAATGCCAGAGCTCCTGATAGGCGCGGTTGCACAGAACCATGGAGCCCGTGCGGGAGAACACGGCGATGGCCTCGTCGAGGCTGTCGACCACCGCCTGGCCCATCTCGAGTTCGGAGCGGAAACGGCGGGTGAGTGACATTTCGGCTGAAATATCCTCGAACAGGAAAGCCACGGCCCCGTCGGGGTGCGGCTGTCCGGTGACACGATAGGTCTGCCCGGTGGGGAGGGACCAGATTTCCTGATGAATTCCCTCCGAGGCCGCGGACTCCAGCTCGGCAATCGACGCCCGCCATTCCTTGTAGTCCTTCGGCTCGGGCATGCGCTGTGCCTCACGGAGATGGTCGAGAAATGCCACAAGGGTGGGCCGTGCGGACAGAAACTGTGGCTCCAGCGCCGAAAGATCCGTGAGTGCCGGGTTGAAGAGGCTGAGTTGGCGGTTGCGGTCGAACACCGCGAGGCCTGTGGGGAGGTCGGCAAAGGTCTTGGTCAGGGTTTGCAGGAACTCGAGCCGCGAGCGTTCTGCCTGCACCAGCCGATCTGCCGGGGTGGCATAGACCAGAACCTCCTTGTCGATCTCCCGGGTCGTGCACTCATACCAGATCACCTGTTCGATGTAGGGGATGTTGACGGAGACCCTGTAGACAACATCCGACTCGCTCTCATGAAATGTGTGGGCGAAGGCCCGTGGTAGGGGCCATGCCAGCGTGGTTCGGTCGGGGTGCATGCGGTAGAGCAGGTCGATGTATGCTCCGTTGGCCCATGTGACGTTGCCGTCTTCGTCTTCGCGCCATGCCAGCAGGGGGGCGTCGTCGACGACGCGACGCAGGATGTCGACCTCCTCCGTCATGGCTGTGACCGAGAAGCTATCGTATTCGGGGGGCTCGATATCTTCGCCCTGATGGAGCGCGAACCTGGTCAGTCCGTTCTTCCACTCTGCCTCCAGCCGGGCCGAGCCGTCTCGAGCGCGGAGATCCATGATGCCGACCTCGGGAAGACGCGCCGCGCGGGCTCCGATATCGGGAAAGGAGCCAGCGAGCAGCGCCAGAAAGCGGGGCCAGGATGGCAGGGAGATTGGACCGTTGGCGAGGAAGGTGCGCGCCTCGTCGGTTGCATCGACCAGCTCTTCATCCTCGAAGAGAAAGGTCATGCCTTCGGTGCCGCTGCCGAACCTGTCCCATGTCACCCGGCGCTTGGGTTGGAGGAGGACTGCGACCAGCAATGCGAGAAATGCGGTGCCGAACGATGCTGCCACAAGCACCAGTGCGAACGTCCAACTCAAACCGCTCACTTTACCAGCCTCTCTCCAAACGACACCGCCTTGTCCATGTCCCAACAGACGTGAATTTGGTTAATCAGCGGTTAACTCGTCGGACGAGCAGAAAGAAAACTTAAGGT